>NZ_JBHWJI010000081.1:0-34795 GCF_042731515.1 Streptomyces sp. NPDC059850 | reverse complement strand
CCGCTGGGGTCCGGGCCGGGGCCCTGTGAGGCGGAACCTATCCGCCGGAAGCTAGTCGCGCACCGGCTCGGCGGGGGCCGTCACGCCACGCCCCCGCGTACCGGACGACTCCTCGTAGCCGCCGCCGAGCCGCGACACCAGGCCGGTGACCTGGCGGGCGATGTCCGGTGCGGTCAGACCGATCTCGGCCATGACCTCCTTGCGGGAGGCGTGCTCCAGGAAGCGCGGCGGGATGCCGAAGTCGCGCACCGGCATGTCGACGCCGGAGTCGCGCAGCGCCTGCGAGATGGCGGAGCCCACACCGCCGACCCGGCTGTTGTCCTCGACGGTGACGACGACGCGGTGGCGCTCGGCGAGCGCGGGAAGCTCCTCGTCCACCGGCTTGACCCAGCGCGGGTCGATCACCGTGGCCGAAATGCCCTGCTTGTCCAGGAGATCCGCGATCTCCAGGCACATCGGGGCCAGCGCGCCGACCGACACGAGCAGCACATCGGGGTCGTCCCCGGCACTCGCCGCGGGCTCGCGCAGCACGTCCATGCCGCCGATCCGCCCGACGGCGGCGACCTCCGGGCCGACCGCGCCCTTCGAGTACCGCACCACCGTCGGCGCGTCGTCCACCTCGACGGCCTCCCGCAGCTGGGCGCGGACCTGGCCCGCGTCACGCGGCGCTGCGATCCGCAGCCCGGGGACGACCTGGAGGAGAGACATGTCCCACATGCCGTTGTGCGACGGCCCATCCGAGCCGGTGATCCCGGCGCGGTCGAGGACGAAGGTGACCCCGCACTTGTGCAGCGCGACATCCATCAGCACCTGGTCGAAGGCGCGGTTCAGGAACGTGGCGTAGACCGCGAAGACCGGATGCACACCGCCGGTGGCCAGGCCCGCCGCCGACACGGCGCCGTGCTGCTCCGCGATGCCCACGTCGTAGACCCGGTCCGGGAACCGTTTCGCGAACTCGGTGAGGCCCACCGGGTGCAGCATCGCCGCCGTGATCGCGACGATGTCCTCCCGCTCCTCACCGAGCTTGACCATCTCCTCGCCGAAGACCGAGGTCCAGTCGGCGCCGCCCGCCGAGATCGGCAGCCCGGTGTCGGGGTGGATCGGGCCGATGCCGTGGAAACGGTCGGTCTCGTCCTGCTCGGCCGGGGTGTAGCCACGGCCCTTCTCGGTGAGGCAGTGCACGATGACCGGGCCACCGAAACGCTTCGCCCGCTGGAACGCGGACTCCAGCGCCTCGATGTCATGGCCGTCGATCGGGCCGACGTACTTCAGCCCCAGGTCCTCGAACATGCCCTGCGGGGCGATGAAGTCCTTCAGCCCCTTCTTCGCGCCGTGCAGCGTCTCGTACAGCGGGCGGCCGACGACCGGGGTGCGCTCCAGCAGGTCCTTGCCACGGGCCAGGAAACGCTCGTAGCCGTCGGTGGTGCGCAGCGTGGCGAGGTGGTTCGCGAGACCGCCGATGGTCGGCGAGTACGACCACTCGTTGTCGTTCACGACGATGACCAGCGGGCGGTTCTTCGCGGCGGCGATGTTGTTCAGCGCCTCCCAGGCCATGCCGCCGGTCAGCGCGCCGTCGCCGATGACCGCGACCACATGGTCCGGCCTGCCCTGCAGCTCGTTCGCCTTGGCGATGCCCTCGGCCCAGCCGAGGACGGCGGAGGCGTGGCTGTTCTCGATGACGTCGTGCTCCGACTCGGCGCGCGACGGGTAACCCGACAGCCCGTCCTTCTTCTTGAGCCGCGAGAAGTCCTGGCGCCCGGTGAGCAGCTTGTGGACGTACGACTGGTGGCCGGTGTCCAGCAGCACCTTGTCCTTCGGCGACTCGAAGACCCGGTGCAGGGCGATGGTCAGCTCGACCACACCCAGATTGGGCCCGAGATGCCCTCCGGTCTTGGACACGGCGTCGACGAGAAAGGTGCGGATCTCCGCGGCCAGCTGGTTCAGCTGCTCCGGGGCGAGCCGGTCCAGATCGCGCGGTCCCCTGATGCCGGTCAGCAGCACCCGTGCCTCCTTGCTGTCGAGCGTCTCCAGTAGCCCCCGAGAGTCTAATGCTGCCTTATGCGACGACTCGGTTCGCCTCCGGGGAAGACGTGCCCCGGAGGCGAAGCGTTCCTTGTCCCCGCCGTTCTTATCCGCGGCCCGCCGAGCGCTGTGTTCTCCGCGACACCGAGTCGATGACCACGGCGGCCAGCAGCACCGCGCCAGTGATCATGTACTGCACGGAGTTCGCGACGCCCAGCAGGTTCATCCCGGACGAGATCGAGCCGATGACCAGCATGCCGAGCATCGCCGACCACACCGAGCCGCGCCCGCCGAAGAGGCTGGTGCCGCCGATGACGGCGGCCGCGATGGCCTCCATGAGCAGGTTGCCGGTACCGGCCTGCTGGCTCGCGGAGCCGATCCGGGACGCGATCATGAGACCGCCGAACGCGGCCATGAGCCCGGACATCGCGAACACCGAGATCCGGATGGCGACCACGTTGATACCCGCGCGGCGGGCCGCCTCCACGCTGCCGCCCAGCGCGATCACCTTGCGTCCGTACGGGGTGCGGCGCACCACGAAGTCGAGGGTGACCAGCACCACCACGAAGATCACCAGGGCGAGCGGCAGGCCCATGTACTCGTTCAGCCGCCAGGCCGCCGCGTAGACGATCACCGCGAGCACGGCGGTGCGCACCAGGATCTCGCTCAGCGGCCGCGAGGGTATGCCGACCGCCTTGCGGCGCCGGCTGTCCAGGAACTGGGCGAGGAAGAACCCGGCCACCGCGACCGTCGCCGCGCCGTAGGCGGCGATGAGCTGGCTGAAGTAGTGATCGGTGAGCATGCGCACGAAGCTGTCGTCGTCGATGCCGAGGGTGCCGGTGGTGCCGAGCACCTGGAGCATCAGCCCGTTCCAGGCCAGCAGACCGGCGAGGGTGACGACGAACGCGGGGACGCCGACCCTGGCGAAGAAGAAGCCGTGCAGCGCGCCCAGCGCCGCGCCGGTGGCCAGCGCCGCGAGCACGGCGACGCCCTCGGGCACGCCCTCGCGGATGTTGAGCACCGCGAGGGTGGCCGCGGCCAGACCGCTGAGCGAGCCGACCGACAGATCGATCTCGCCGAGCAGCAGCACGAAGACGATCCCGACCGAGATCATGCCGGTGCCGCCGATGAGGATCGACAGGTCGGAGAGGTTCTTGGGCGAGAGGAAGGCGCTGTCCTTCCACTGGAAGACCGCCCAGATGACGGCGATGCCGACGATCACCGGGACCGCGCCCAGGTCGCCGCTGCGCATCTTGCGGGCGAACTCGTTGAGGTAGCCCTTGAACCCCTCCTGGCGCACCAGCAGCCGCGGATCCACCACGGTGACGGCGTCCTTGGCGACCGGGCTGGCGTCGGCCGGTCCGGCCGGGGCCTTGTTGCCGCCCTCACCACCGCTGGTCTTGTCGAGACGGGTGCTCACTTGGCGGCCTCCCCGCTGCGCGCCTTGCGGCGGGTCACGGCGTTGTCCGTGGCGCCGGTGATGGCGGAAATGATCTCTTCTTGAGAGGTGGTACGGACGTCGAACGTGCCGTTGTTGCGGCCCAGCCGCAGCACCGCGACCCGGTCCGCGACCGCCTTCACGTCGGCCATGTTGTGGCTGATGAGGATCACGGCGAGGCCGCGCTCGCGCAGCCGCTCGACCAGGTCGAGGACCTGCGCGGTCTGCTCGACGCCGAGGGCGGCGGTCGGCTCGTCCAGGATGACGAGCTTCGGCTCGCCCAGCATCGAGCGGGCGATGGCGACGGTCTGCCGCTGGCCGCCGGAGAGCGAGGCGATCGGGATCCGCACGCTGGGGATACGGATCGACAGGGTGCTCAGCAGCTCGCGGGCGCGGCGCTCCATCTCGACCTCGTCGAGCACCCCGGCGCGCAGGATCTCGCGGCCGAGGAAGAGGTTGCCGACGACGTCGATGTTGTCGCACAGGGCGAGGTCCTGATACACCGTCGCGATGCCCAGGTCCTGGGCGTCGTGCGGCCGGGCGATCGTGACCGGCTTGCCCTGCCATGCGAGGACGCCCTCGTCGGCGGGGCCGACTCCGGCGATCGCCTTGACGAGGGTCGACTTACCGGCGCCGTTGTCGCCCACCAGGGCGACCACTTCACCGGCGCGGACCTCCAGTTCGATGTCGGTGAGCGCCTGGACGGCGCCGAACCGCTTGGAGATCCCGCGCAACGCCAACACGGGTTCGTTTGGCACGATGGCCGTCTCCGTTCCGGGCAGGGGCGGCCCCTGCTGTGTGACGGAGGGGAGAGAACTCTCCCCTCGGGTGGGGATGTTGGGGGGCGGCGGGCGGGCCGACGGCGAACGTCACGTACGGCCCGCTCCGGTCCGGCAGGGGCTACTTGAGCCCGGCCGCGTCGCAGGCGGCCTTCAGCTTCGGCGTGCAGATCTGGCCGACCGTGTACAGACCGTCCTTGATGACGGTGCTCTTGATGTTGTCCTTGGTCAGCGAGACCGGCGGGATGAGCGTGGCCGGGATGTCCTTGGTGGTCGGGCTGTCGACCGTGCTGGTCCCGGCGGCCTTCTCACCTCGGCCGAGGGCGATGGCCATCTTCGCGGCCGCGGTCGCCTCCTCTACGTAGGACTTGTAGACGCTCATGTACTGCTCGCCGCTCACCACCCGCTGTACACCGGCGAGTTCGGCGTCCTGGCCGGTGACCGGGGGCAGCGGCTTGACGCCGCCGCTCTTGAGCGCGGTGATCGCGCCGCCCGCCATGCTGTCGTTGGCGGAGTAGACGCCGACGATGTCGTTC
This sequence comes from Streptomyces sp. NPDC059850, assembly GCF_042731515.1. NCBI lineage: Bacteria > Bacillati > Actinomycetota > Actinomycetes > Kitasatosporales > Streptomycetaceae > Streptomyces > Streptomyces sp. NPDC059850. The sequence goes on along the minus strand of NZ_JBHWJI010000081.1, from coordinate 30,020 downwards.
TTGCCGACGGACGAAATGGCGCCCGTCATGGCCTTGTTGGCCTCCTCGGCCAGCCAGCGGTCGACGTCGTACGACTTGGCGATCTCCACCTTGCCCTTGAGGACCGAGAGCGCGCCCTTCTTGAACATGGCGGCGTTGGGGTCGGCCTCCCAGCCGTTGAGCATGACGATCTTGCCCTTGCCGCCCTTGGCCTTGTCGCCCAGGGCCTTCAGCAGTGCCTCGCCCTGGACCTTGCCGACCGTCTCGTTGTCGAACGAGGTGTAGGCGGAGATCGGCCCCTCGGCCAGCCGGTCGTAGGCGACGACCGGGATATTCGCCTCGGCCGCCTTCTTGACCGAACCGCCGATGGACTTGGAGTCCACCGAGTCCAGAATGATGACGTCGACCTTTTTGGTGATCATGGAGTCGACCTGCTGCTGCTGTACCGACGGATCCGACTTGGCGTTGGCGTACTGGATCTTGCAATCCGAGCAGTCGGCCAGGATCTTTTCCTTGATCAGCGGCCGGTCGAAGTTCTCGTATCTCGCGGTCTGGTCCTCGGGCAGAAGGAGCCCGATGGTCAGCGCTCCGGTCTTCTTCTCTTTCTTGCCTTCGTTATCCGCTTCTTTCGCCGAACCACAGGCGGCGAGCGAGGCGGCCATCGATACGACAGCGGTGGCAATGGCGACGCGACGCATCGTTGCGTTCATAACGGGGGTGACCTCCCTGACGAGGCCGCGTCATTGCGGCCGAGGTGGCGTGAAGTCAACTCGGCCGCCGTCATGGCGTCAAGAAGTAAATCCTTAACGAGATGGCAACGGTGCCATTCGTTATCTGAGTGAACGCGCGGCAGGGCTCAGCGGAGGGGTTCAGCAGCGGGGCTCGGCGGCGGGGTCAGGCGAGCGCCGGGGTGCCCGCCGACAGCGCGCCCTCCAGCAGCGTCGAGTCGCCCATCTCGCTCAGTACCAGCGCGAGGGCGCCCAGCACCTCGGCCCGGCCGCCGAGCGCCCCGGGCATCACGGCCAGCTGACGGGCGGCGCTCGGGATGGCGTATCGCGCGACCGACTCGCGGATCGGGCCCAGCACCAGCTCCCCCGCCTCGGCGAGGTGGCCGCCCAGCACCATGCGGCTGGGGTTGATCAGGTTGCACAGGTTCGCCACGCCGCTGCCGATGTGCCGGCCGACGTCCGCGATCACCCGGCGGCAGCCGGGGTCGCCGTCCCGGGCGAGCTGCACCATGCGCTCGATGGTGAGGTCGGCGCCATGGCTGGAACTCAACAGCGGCAGCACGTAGCGGGCCGCGGCGAAGGTCTCCAGGCAGCCGCGGTTGCCGCAGCGGCACACCGGGCCCGACTCGTCGAGGGTGATGTGGCCGATTTCGCCCGCCGTGCCGCCCGGGCCCCGGTAGATCTGGCCGCTGATCACCAGCCCCGCGCCGACGCCGTCGGCGACCTTGATGTACGCGAGGTCGGCGACCCCGCGCCCGGAGCCCCACACCAGCTCGCCGAGCGCGCCCAGGTTGGCGTCGTTGTCGACGTGCACCGGCACCCCGAGCCGCTCGGCCAGGTCGTCGCGCGGATTGGTGCCCGCCCAGCCCGGCAGGATCGCGGTCGAGCCGAGCGTGCCGGTCTCCACGTCTATCGGGGCCGGGACGCCGAGGCCGACGCCGACGACCTTGTCGCGGCTCAGCCCCGTGCTCGCGATCAGCCTGCTGACCAGCTGCTCCGCCCGGTCGAGGCCCTGCGCGGAGGAGGCGTCCACATCCAGCGGCTCGGCCTCCTCAGCGAGCACCTGGTGGGCGAGGTTGCCGACCGCGACCCTGAGGTGCGTATGGCCGAAATCCACGCCCACGACGATGCCCGCGTCCCCGCTGAGCGAGACGCTGCGCGCCCGGCGGCCACCCGCCGAGGTGGGCGTGACCTCGACCGTTCCGCCGTCCTTCAGCTCACGCACGATATTGGAGACGGTGGCCGCGGACAGCCCGGTGGACCGGGCGATCTCCGCCTGGGTGAGCGAGCCCGCCATACGCACCGCACGGACCACCCGTTCGAGGTTGGCCCGGTGCAGCGACGACTGCGATCCCGGAGTCTCCACGCCCATCCACTCCCGCCTTGTCTCCAACATGTGAACTCTAAGCTGAGCGGCCTCGCTCATGCCACGTCAAGCCCTAGACATGACATTCGTTTCGTTCACATAAAAGACAGTATGCGGAACTTTATTTGAGCGCCCCCGCGGTCAGTCCGCTCTGGACCTGGCGCTGGAAGACGATGTAGGCCGCGAGAACCGGAAGCATCGCCAGCACCAGCCCGGCGAACAGTGCCGACCAGTCTCCCTTGTATTGCTGGCTGGCCGCGAGCTGCACCAGCCCCTGGGTGAGCACCCGCTTGTCCTCGTCCGTGTTGAGCACCGTGGGCAGCATGTACTGGTTCCACTGGCCGAGGAAATTGAAGATGCCGACGCTGATCAGTCCGGGCTTCGCCATCGGCAGCATGACCTGGAAGAACGTCCGGGTGTGGGACGCCCCGTCGATCAGTGCCGCCTCCGCCACCGAGGTGGGCAGGGTCTTGAAGAAGGAGGTGAGGAAGAAGACGGTGAACGGCAGCGAATAGCCGATATAGACCAGAATCAGCCCGTGGAAGGTGTTGAGCAGGCTCATGTTCTTCATGACGAAGAACAGCGGCACCAGCGCCAGGATGACGGGAAAGCTCATCCCGCCGACGAACATGAAGTAGATGACGCGCTTCCCGGGGAACTCGAAGCGGGCCAGCACATACGCCGCCATCGCCCCCAGCAGCATCGTGCCGACCAGCGAACAGCCCACCACCAGAACGGTGTTGAAGAAGAAGTCGCCGATGTTGGACTTGCTCCAGGCGCGTGACCAGTTGTCGAAATGCAGCGTGGAGGGCAGCCCCCAGGGCGAGGTGAAGATCTCCTTGTCCGTCTTGAGGGAACTCATCACCGCCCACAGCAGCGGCATGGTGACGAGCAGACCCCAGATCACCAGCATGCCGTGCGAGAAGACGTTGAGGACCTTGCCCTCGCTGCCGATCCGCCCCTCCGGGGTGAAGCGCGGCGGCTGCTTACCGGCGGGGGCGGCGAGCGGCGGCTCGTCGGCCTTGGTGACGCGGGGGAGTTCCGAGGGCTCTGCTTGCGAGGTCACTGTGGTCCCCCCAGGTCGGCGGTCGAGCGGTGGTTCGCGGGTGCGGTCACGGGTGCGGTCACGGTCCCCGGCATCAGTACTCCAGCCGTTCGCGCCGCCCGAGCCTGCCCACGGCGACCGCGAAGATGAGCGTGACGATCAGCATCGCGACGCCGATCGTGGTCGCCCGTCCGGCCTGCCCGTCGCTGAACGTCTTGGTGTAGACGTAGAAGCCCAGGACCTGGGTCGAGTCGGCGGGACCGCCCGGACCGATCGTCATGATCTGGACGACGGCGAACGCGTCGAGGGCGATGATGCCCATGTAGATCCAGCCGGTCTGGACCGTGTCCCACAGCAGCGGCAGGGTGATCCGGAAGAAGGTGTGCACACGGTTGGCGCCGTCGAGCAGCGCGGCCTCGTAGTAGTCCCTCGGGATGGCACTCATCCCGGCGGAGAAGAGGACGACGTAGAAGCCGACGTTGGCCCAGACCATCACGACCATGAGGCTCCACAGCGCGAACTTCGGATCGGCCAGCCACTGCTGCTGCAGCGCGTCCAGGCCGATCCCGCCGAGGAAGGCGTTGAGCGCGCCGTTGCGCGGGTTGTAGGTGAACTGGAACAGCAGGGCGACGATCGCGATCGACAGCACCTGCGGGAAGAAATAGATCACCTTGTAAACGCTCGACCCGCGCACGCCCGTGACGGCCGCGTTCTTCCTGCCGCGGCCGCCGACGTTGAGCATGAAGGCGAAGAAGAGTCCGAGCCCGAGCGTCACCAGCGGCACGACCAGCAGCAGCAGAACGTTATGACCGACCGCTTTCCAGAAGAGGTCGTCCTGCAGCAGCCAGCTGTAGTTCTTGAATCCGACCATCTTGAAGTCGGAACTCAGGCCCGTCCAGTCCGTGAACGAGTAATAGATGGCCTGAACGAACGGCGAGATCACGAAGACCGCGTAAAGGATCAGCGGCAGGGCCAGGAACCCAGCGATGAACCGGTATTTACCATGCTGCATTTCTACCGACCTCGGACTTCCCTCGCGGATAATGCCGCCGGTGACGCTACGAACCCCATCAGCTGTGCCTCGGTCAGACGTGCTTGTACTTCTTGACCGCGTCGTCCTTCGCCGTGTCGTCGGCGAACTTCTGACACTTCTTCATTGCCTCGGCCGGGGTCATCCGGCCCGCCATCATCTCGCCCAGCACGCCCACGCCGATCTTCTGCTTCTGCAGCGTCCCGTACCAGTCCTGCATGCGCGGGTTGAGGACGTTCTTGCCCGCCTTCTCCAGCGACTCCTGCGCGGACGCGAGGCCTGACGGCAGGGTGAGGCCTTCGGTGCCGCCGTTCAGCGAGGAGAGCGAGGAGACCTGCTTGATGAAGTTCTTGGTGGACTTCTCGCCGAGCATGATCCGCAGCAGCTCCATGCCGCCCTGGGGGTTCTTCGCCGACTTCGGCACGATGAAGGGCTCACCGCCGGAGGCCCAGAGGGTGCCGAACGGCAGTTTGTCGCTCTTGTCGAGGCTGGAGGGCGCGCCGACCGCCATCTGGAAGTCCTTCGGCGTGGTCTTCGACGCCTCGTTCTCCACCCAGGAGCCGTTGGGGATGAACAGCGCCTTCCCCTCGTTCCAGGCGGTCTGCGACTCGATGTGGGTCAGCCCGGGGGTGCCCTTGAGGATGTAGCCCTTCTTGTACAGCTCGTAGTACGCCTCGAAGGCGGCCTTCACGGCCGGGTCCTTCCAGGCGTTCGGCTCCAGGTTGTCGATGGCGTTCAGGACGTCGTTGCCACCGATCTTGCCGATGAAGGGGTACAGGCTGAACGGCACGTAGTACGGGTACTTGCCCGGGTAGGTCCAGCCCGCGACGCCCTTCTTCTTGGCCTTCTCGCAGACCTTGAGCATGTCGTCCCAGGTCTCCGGGTACTCCGCGTCGAGCTTGGCCAGATTGGTCTTGGAGTACCAGACGCCGTAGACGGTGTACGCGTAGTAGAGGACGTACACCGGCTTGCCGTCGAACTGGCCCATCTCCGCGACACCGGGGCGCAGCGTCTCGCGCACGGTCTTGTCCGGGTCGTCGACGGAGGGTGCGTCGAGCAGCGGGGTGAGGTCGGTGAGCTGGTTCTTGCCGACCAGGGTGCCCATGTCCATCTGCTCGGCGCCGTTGTTGTCCACGAGGTCCGGCGGGGTGCCGCCGTTGAAGCGCGGCTGAAGGACCGTCTGGATCTTCTGGGTCGCCGAGTGCTTGACCTTGCCCTTGGCCTTCGGGAAGGCCGCGGCGTACTCGGCTTCGGCGTCCTTGGCGTACTGCTGCCCGAAGCCGCCGTCGAAGATCATGACGTCGAGGGCGGCGCTCTCGTTGACGGCGAGCGGGTTCTTGGCGCTCTTCTTGCCCTTGTCGACCTTCTTCTCGTTGTCGTCACCGCCGCTGGCACAGGCGGAGAGCACGCCCATCGCGGGCACGGTGATCAGTCCGATGGCCGCCGACCGCTTGATCAGGTCACGCCGTCCGAAATCTGGGGTGGATCCCATGCTCAAGTCCTCGCCTTCGTCAGGACTCAGGCGGTGTAACGGTTTCCCGTACATGCTCGCCTCCGGGCGAGGGGCCCGACACCGCGGGTCAGTTGAAGCGTGAAGCGGGGTGGTGCTGGGTGTGCGCCGGGAGGGCTCAGGACCGCCGAGGCCAGCTCGACACGGCCGCGGCTCGGCCTCCCCCTAAGGCGAAAGGTATAGTCCACTGGGCATCGAGAGGGCAAGATCGAATGGTCATCGGGTGGGCATCTTTCCCGAGTTGAGACCTGTCCGACATACCGTGGGGGGCCCAGCCCGTACGGCACTCAGCCGTGCGCGCGACCCTCGAAGGGCGGTCATCGTGTCCCGGAAGCAGCTCCCCCTCGCCACCACTGTTGTCGTGGCCGCGACACTCACGCTCGCCGCGGGCTGCGGCACGGACCGGGGCGGTTCACCGGCCGGGGACAGCAAGGGCGCCGCCGCGATCGGCAAGGGCATGGCCCGGCTCCCGGTGGAACCGACCGAGGAGCCCACGGAGGAGCCGACCGAAGAGCCCACCGACACCCCCTCGGACGGGCCCACCGGCGGCTCCGGGCTGATATCGGCGGACGCCAAGATGGGCACGTGCGGCTGGAGCCCGGACGGCAAGCCGTACGCCAACGTGACGATCAGCAACTCCAGTTCCTCCACCGCCTCTTACTTCCTCCTCGTCGGGTTCGTGGACAGCACCGGCGAGGTCGTGACCACGGGCTCGGAGTCCGACGCCTCGGTGGCGGGGAACTCCGAGAAGACCGTCAAGGTCTCCGCCCTCCAGGCGGACTCCTCCAAGAAGGCGAAGAAGTGCCGTCTGTCGATGGCCACCAAGTCCGGCTCTCCCGGCTGATGGATTATTGACCGCCCGTCATGGGCGCGGGCCGCATCGCGGCGCGGGTGCGGCCCGCGTCGCGCGGTCGCCACTCCAAGATCACTCGCATGGAGTGCTCACCCGCAGGGGTCGCACCCGGCCGTCACCTTGACACCACCCTCCCCACAGCGCCCTACTTATCCGTGCCCCACCCAATCGACAACGTTGTCAGACTCGTTGAGAGGCTGAGGAGTATGCGACAGAGACGGCTCAGACGGAGACGCACGTCCGGTCGAGCGGCCGCCCTGGTGGCGGCCGTTCTGCTGGCGGTGACCGCCCAGGGCTCGGCGACCGCCGTTCCGCGCGGGCCCGGAGCGGCCGCGGACCGCGCCGCCGGGAACCGCACCGCCGCGGAATTCGCCTCGTCCTTCGAAGCGGACGATCCGCAGCCCGACTGGCGCAACACCGTCGAGACCACCCCGGACGGCGAGAAGAAAGCCGACGGGGTCGACGGTGGCTACAGCTCCGGCATCCCGGGGAACGTGACCGACAAGGTCACCGACGTCCGGGCCAGCGGCGAGTACGCCGACGCGGGCGAGACCAAGGAGAACCTGATCGACGGTGAGACCACCAGCAAGTGGCTCGCGTTCGATGAGACCCCCTGGCTCGAATTCGACCTGTCCGAGCCCGTCGATGTCGTCCGCTACGCCCTCACCTCCGCCAACGACGCCCCGGAGCGCGACCCGGCCGACTGGACGCTGAAGGGCTCGGCCGACGGCTCCGACTGGACGACGCTGGACACCCGTAAGGACCAGGTCTTCGAGAAGCGCCACCAGACCCGGGAGTTCTCCGTCGAGGGCACCGCCGCGTACCGCCACTTACGGCTGGAGATCACCCGTAACAAGGGGGCGGACGCCACCCAGCTCGCCGAGATCCAGTTCGCCAACGGTGACACCACCCCGCCCGCCCCCGCCGATATGCGCAGCCTGGTCGACCGGGGCCCGTCCGGCTCCCCCACCGCCAAGGGGAACGCGGGCTTCACCGGCACCCGCGCGCTGCGCTACGCGGGCACCCACAAGCCGGACGGCCGGGCGTACTCGTACAACAAGGTCTTCGACGTGAACTCGGCCGTCACCCGCGACAGCCTGCTCTCGTACCGGATCTTCCCGTCAATGGGCGAGACGGATCTGAGCTATCCCGCCACCCATGTCTCCGTCGACCTCGCCTTCACCGACGGCACCTATCTGAGTGAGCTGCCCCGCGCGGTGGACCAGCACGGAGCCCGGATGAGCCCCCAGGGGCAGGCAGCCTCCAAGACGCTGTACGTCAACCAGTGGAACCACAAGGAGTCCCGGATCGGGGCCGTCGCGGCGGGCAAGACCGTCGACCGGATCCTGGTCGCGTACGACTCCCCCAAGGGCCCGGCGACGTTCCGCGGCTGGGTGGACGACATCTCCCTCGCCCCCCGCGCGCCCGAGAAGCCCCTGAAGCACCTCTCCGACTACGCGGTGACCACCCGCGGCACCCACTCCAGCGGCAGCTTCTCGCGCGGAAACAACTTCCCCGCGACCGCCGTCCCCGGTGGCTTCAACTTCTGGACGCCGGTGACCAACGCGGGCTCCACCAGCTGGCTCTACGAGTACGCCCGCGCCAACAACGCCGACAACCTCCCCACCATCCAGGCGTTCGGCGCGAGCCATGAGCCGAGCCCGTGGATGGGCGACCGGCAGACGTTCCAGGTGATGCCGTCCGTCGCGTCCGGCACCCCGGACGCCTCCCGCACCGCCCGCGCGCTCCCGTTCCGGCACAGCGAGGAGACCGCCAGGCCGCACCAGTACGGTGTGACGTTCGAGAACGGCCTCAAGGCCGACATCGCGCCCACCGACCACGCGGCGGTCATGCGGTTCACCTATCCGGGTGAGGACGCGAGCGTCATCTTCGACAACGTCAACAACAACGGCGGGCTCACCCTCGACCCCGAGAACGGCGTCGTCACCGGCTACTCCGACGTCAAGAGCGGGCTGTCCACCGGCGCTACCCGGATGTTCGTCTACGGCGTCTTCGACGCACCCGTCAGCGCGAGCGGCAAGCTCCCCGGAGGCGGCGGGCAGGACGTCACGGGCTACTTCCGCTTCTCGCCCGGCAAGGACCGTACCGTCACCCTCCGGATCGCCACCTCGCTCATCGGCGTCGACCAGGCGAAGACCAACCTGGAGCGCGAAATCCCCGCATCGGCCTCGTTCGAGCAGGTCAAGCGGCGCACGCAGAGCGCCTGGGACGACCTTCTCGGCCGTATCGAGGTCGAGGGAGCGAGCCGCGACCAGCTCACCACGCTCTACTCCAGCCTCTACCGGCTGTACCTCTATCCCAATTCCGGTTACGAGAACACCGGGACCACGCGGAAGCCGCGCTACCAGTACGCGAGCGCCTTCTCGCCCGCCGCAGGGGAGAACACCGCGACCCGCACCGGCGCGAAGATCGTCGACGGCAAGGTGTACGTCAACAACGGCTTCTGGGACACCTACCGCACCACCTGGCCCGCCTACTCGCTGCTCACCCCGAAGCGCGCCGGGACGATGGTCGACGGCTTCGTCCAGCAGTACAAGGACGGCGGCTGGATCTCCCGCTGGTCCTCCCCCGGCTACGCCGACCTCATGACCGGCACCAGCTCGGACGTGGCCTTCGCGGACGCGTACCTCAAGGGGGTCCGCTTCGACGCCGAGGCCGCGTACGAGGCGGCGCTCAAGAACGCCACCGCCGTGCCGCCCTCGTCGGGCGTGGGCCGCAAGGGCATGTCCACGTCCCCCTTCCTCGGCTACACCAGCACCGAGACCCATGAGGGCCTGTCCTGGGCGCTGGAGGGCTACCTCAACGACTTCGGCCTGGCGAAGATGGGCAAGGCGCTCTACGCCAAGACGAAGAAGGCCCGCTACCAGGAAGAATCCGACTACTTCCTCCACCGCGCCCAGAACTACGTCACGCTCTTCGACGACAAGGCGGGCTTCTTCCAGGGCCGGGACACGGCCGGGAAGTGGCGCGTACCGTCCGAGAAGTACGACCCGAGGATCTGGGGCTACGACTACACCGAGACCAACGGCTGGGGCTACGCCTTCACCGCCCCGCAGGACAGCCGGGGCCTGGCCAACCTCTACGGCGGGCGCTCAGGCCTCGCCGAGAAGCTCGACACCTACTTCTCCACCCCGGAGACCGCCTCTGCCGAGTTCAAGGGTTCCTACAACAGCGTCATCCATGAGATGACCGAGGCCCGCGACGTCCGGATGGGCATGTACGGCCACAGCAACCAGGTCGCCCACCACGCCACGTATATGTACGACGCGGCCGGACAGCCCTGGAAGACCCAGGAGAAGGTCCGCGAGGTGCTGTCCCGCCTCTACACCGGCAGCGAGATAGGTCAGGGCTACCACGGCGACGAGGACAACGGCGAGCAGTCCGCGTGGTACCTCTTCAGCGCGCTGGGCTTCTACCCGCTGGTGATGGGCGGCTCCGAGTACGCGATCGGCTCGCCGCTGTTCACCAAGGCCACGGTGCATCTGGAGAACGGCCGCGACCTGGTCATCAAGGCACCGCGCAACAGCCGCTCCAACGTCTACGTCCAAGGGCTGAAGGTCAACGGCAAGCCCTGGAACTCCACCGCCCTCCCCCACTCGGTCCTCGCCCGGGGCGGCACGCTGGAGTTCGCGATGGGCGCCAAGCCGTCGAAGTGGGGCACGGGCGCGAAGTCCGCGCCGTCCTCCATCACCCAGGACGACAAGGTGCCGACCCTGCGCCGCGATCTGACGGTGCCGAGCGGTGGCACGGCGCTCCTCGACGACACGTCGGGTACGGAGTCGACGTTCGAGTCGGTGAACCTGCCGCTGAAGGAGTCCGGCCGCGCGGTCCAATACACCCTCACCTCCGCCGACCGCTCGAAGGCCCCCACCGGCTGGACCCTCGAAGGCTCGGACGACGGCGAGAAGTGGCAAACCCTGGACCGGCGCTCGGACGAGTCCTGGTCCTGGGACAAACAGACCCGCGTCTTCTCCGTCGACACACCCGGGTCGTACGCGCACTACCGCCTGGTGCCGGACGGCAAGGCCACCCTGGCCGAGGTCGAACTGCTCGGCTGAGCCAGCGTGTTGACGGACCCGCCGGACGGCGACGGCGGGGCCCCACCCCGGGGCCCCGCCAATGCTCCAAACGCCGAAGGCGCGAGACGATGCCCGCAGCCCGACCGCCGGTCTCAGGCTGCCTCGGCCCGCTCGAACGCGGGCGCCGTGGGCGCCGCGAACCACACGATGCGCGCGGTGATCCCCTTCTCCCGCCCGAACCACCACGTCGCTCGTTCGGGTGAAGTGAGGCTGAGCCGGTGTTGCCCGTTGGCGGTGACGACGTGCGCGCTCCCGTCGTCGTAGGCCAGCCCCCACGCGGCGATTTCGCCATCCAGTCCGCCCGGTTCCACCTCGTACTGCACGGCCACGGCGAAGACGCGGGGCGCCTGGTCGAGGGCGAGGTCGGAGAGTTCTTGGTCGAAGTCGAAGGCAGCCATGGAAGTCTCCCGTCAGGAGGGGGAATTGGGCCATGCGCGTACGGTGACGCGCTTCACACCGTAGCGTGAAACATGGGCTGCATCCCAGAATTGTGGCGCATGGGACCCAATAACCCCCATTAGGGTGACACCACCACGGCTCAAACCCCGCAGGGAGAGATCGCTCATGGCCCCGACCAAGTACCCGCCAACCGTGCGCCAGCGGCGCCTGGGTGCGGAGTTGCGACGGCTCCGCGAACGAACGGACCTGTCCGCTACCGACGCGGGGCGCCTCTTCGGGGCCAGCCAGTCACGCGTCAGCAGCATCGAGGCGGGGCGCTACGCGGTGAGCGCGGACCGGGTGCGCCACCTGGCGAGCCTCTACAACTGCGCGGATCAGGCGCTGATCGACGCCCTCGTGGAGATGACCGGGAGACAGACCCGAGGCTGGTGGGAGCAGCAGCGAGAGGTCCTGCCCGCCGGACTACTGGACCTGGCCGAGCTGGAGCACCACGCCACCTCCGTACGCGTCGCCACAATGATCCACATGCCGGGTCTTCTGCAGACCAGGGACCACGCCCGAGCACTCTTCGACTCGACGGTCCCACCGCTTCCGCCACACGCAGTGGAACATCGCCTCTCGCACCGGATCAAGCGGCAGGGAATCCTGTACGAGGGCAAGCCGACCCCGCTGACCGCGATCATTCACGAAGCCGCCCTACGGATGGGCCTCGGTGGCCCGGACGTGGCCCGCGCCCAGCTTCACCACCTCATCGAGATGAGCGAACGCGAGAACGTCACGATCGTGGTGATCCCTTTCGGCACAGGGCCGCTCCATGGCTCCGGCCACCCCATCGACTACTTCGGCGGCACGGTCCCCCAACTCGACACCGTGGAGCTCGACACGGATCACGCCCCGGTGCTCCTCGACTCGGAAGCTCATCTCGTGAAGTATCGAAGCGTGCTGGATCGTCTTGAGAGCTACGCGCTCAAGCCAGCAGCGTCCCGGGAACTCATCTACCGCATCGCGCAGCACCCCTGAGGAGAAACAACGTGGCCGCCCGCGACTGGCAAAAGTCCTCGTACAGCGCCCAAGGATCTAGCTGCATATACGTCCGCAGCATGCCTCGCGACTGGCAAAAGTCCTCGTACAGCCAGGAGGGATCAGCCTGCGTCTACGTCGCCGCCCCCGCGCCCCACACCATCGCCCTGCGGGAGAGCGACGAGCCGGACGTCATCCTCACCACCACGCCCGCCACCCTCGCCACCTTCATACGCGCGGCGAAGGCCGGGGCGTTCGACGGGCTCACCCACGGCCGGTAAGGCGCGCCACTCCGGCCGCGAATGCCAGGATGGACCGCATGGCTACCGTCCTGGCATTCCACGCCCACCCCGACGACGAGGCCCTGCTGACCGGCGGCACGCTCGCCCGGCTCGCGGACGAGGGGCACCGGGTGGTGATCGTGGTGGCCACGGACGGCCTGATCGACGCCGCGCCAACGGAGGCCGAATCACCCCGCCTGCGCGAACTCCGCACCAGCGCGGCCCTGTTGGGCGTCGACCGCGTCGTCCACCTGGGCTACGCGGACAGCGGGCACGGCCCGATCCTCTACCCCGACCCGCCGGACCGAGCACGCTTCGTCCGCGCGGACACGGAGGAGGCCGCCGAGCGCCTGGCCACGATCCTCCGCGACGAGGACGCATCGATGCTGCTCCACTACGACCCCCACGGCGGCTACGGCCACCGCGATCACATCAAGGTGCACCAGGTCGGCCGCCGCGCCGCCGAACTGGCCAAGACCCCGAGGGTGCTGGAGGCCACGCTCCCCCGCGACACCGCCGAACGCCTGGTGCACCTGGCCCACCGGCTGAGGATCCCCCTCCGCTTCAGCCCCGACGAGCTGAGCACCCGCTTCAGCCCCCGGTCAGACATCACCCACCGCCTCGACGTACGCCGCTACGCCCGCCAGAAGCAGGCAGCGCTGGCGGCCCACCAGTCCCAGTTCAACGGCACGAGCCGCCTGAGCCCCGTCATGCGAAAGCTGCTCCGCCTACCGCCTCCACTCTTCGGCCTGCTGCTGGGCCGAGAGTGGTACATCGACGTCTCCCCCGTCCGCTCCCCACAGCCCTAGGCGCATCGTGGGCCGGTGCTAGCGTGCGCGGATGGAGGATCTGGGACCCGTGGCTTGGCCGCCTGAGCCGATCAGGACCGAACGGCTCGTGCTCCGTGAGCCCGAGGCCCGGGACCGTGCGACGTTCATCGAGCTGCTCGCCTCGCCAGAGGTGCACACCTACCTCGGCGGCCCCCGACCGCGTGCCGAGCTTGAGTGCGAGACGCCTGAGGTGCCCGAGCGGTGGCCCGGGAGCTTCGTCGTTGAGCTCGACGGGGCGATGATCGGCCAGATCCTGCTCAGGAGAGCAGCCGGGCACCGTCGCCCGGCTGCCACGGGGAAGGCCGATCTCGGCTACCTGTTCCTGCCGAGGGACTGGGGGTTCGGGTACGCCGCCGAGGCGTGCACGGCGGCGCTCGGCTGGCTCGCCGGTGTCCTTCCCGGCGAGCCGGTAGTCCTCACCACCCAGACCGCCAACGTCGGGTCGATGCGCCTCGCGGCGAAGCTGGGGTTCACCGAGGTAGAGCGGTTCAAGGCATGGGACGCCGAACAGTGGCTCGGCATGCGGTCTCCGGTCACGCCGTCCGGTTGAGCCGGAGGGCCCAGCCGTCGGCGAACAGCTCCGCAGTGCGCGAAACGGTCACGGCCCGGTCCAGCCAGACGCCGAGGACGTCCAGATCCCTGCATGACTCGACGCGCTCACGCGTCTCGTCAGTGACCTCAAGCCCCCGTTGGCCAAGAATCCGCAGGATGTCCTCAGCGCGGCTCTCGATGCGCACGTCAGTGAAGGCTCGCTGGCCGATGCTGGAGCAGTAGAAGAAGTTGGGCTCCACGTCGACCAGACGACACAGGTCCTCAACGGAAGACACCGTCAGAGCTCCATCCAGCCAGTTCCCGAGAAGCTCCAGGTCGGCGCACAGCTGAATACGCTCACGAGCCATACCGACGACCTCAAAGCCCCGCTGATTGAGGACCCGCACAATATGTTCGGCACGGGTCTCGGCGCGAACCTCGGCGAAGGCTACCTCCGAGAACTCGGAGCGGAAGAACCTGAGCAGCGCGGACATCAGTCGAACAGATCCTCCACACGGGAGGCGGTGGCGGCCCGGTCCACCCAGGTACCGAGAACATCCATGTCCTTGCACGACTCGATGCGCTCACGCGTATCGTCGGTTACCTCAAGCCCTCGGGCCTTGAGGAACCGCAGCAGGTCGCCGGCGCGCACCTCTGCGAAGGCGTGCTGGGCATACTGGGAGCGGAAGTAGTTCATCAGCACGGGCATCAGATCTCTCCAAGTCTCTCGCGCCGGGGTGTTTCCAAGACCGGCTTCAACGAGTTCGGCGTAAATGTTTTCCTGAACGGGGTCAAGTTTGCTGAGGGCGGTCGCGAGTGCCTTCAGTATCGCATCGATGCCTTCACTTCTACTGTGCGTAATCGCGGAGAAGACAGCGATCGGGATATCCTGGGCCACCTCTTTCGCATCCGTGACGACCGGGGTGTTGCTGGGGCCCAGGACCAGCGGGCGGACCGTCAGGGACGGGTGGCTGGGTAAGCCCAGTGTGATGGGCCGAGCCGCCCAGCGGGCGGTGGCGTCGTCCGGGCAGAGCACGACCAGCACCGGCTGGTGCCGGAACTTCGCGTACATGTACGAGAGGTAGTACGCCCAGGCGGCAGGCTTGTCCGGGTCCCGTCTGCTCTGCGACTCGATCGCGAACAAGTACGTGCCGTGCTTCTCGGTCTCGATCTGTAGCAGCGTGTCCACGCGTCTCTCGACCGGCGCGATCTCGGTGAGATCGGGGCTGACGACGAACGTCCTGCTCGTGTCAGGGAAGGGAACGCCGAGCAGTTTGCGGAGTGCTCGGACGATGGCCCCGCTGTCCTCCTGGAAAATCCGGTGGAGGGCTTCGTGTGAGGAACTGACCATGCGCTGAACGCTAATGACGTGAGCGCAAGTGTCAGTGGCATTTGCCCCTCGCGTCACTCGAACGTATGCAGTAGCTATTCACGTTGACGCTGAGCGGCCAGCACCTCTGCCTCCTTCTCCGGTGAGAGGCCGACCGCCCATGGGGCGGGGCCGTCCGAGCCACGCAGCCAGGCCCACGTATCGGTCACTGTCTCCCCAACAGGACGGCACCGCAGGCCCGCTGCCACCGCCTTCGAGACGTCGGCGGCGTGCAGCGTGTCGTACAGCTCGCCCGGAGGGAGCCAGATGGGGAGGTCGGTCCAGGGGGCGATGTCGGCGGCCAGGATGCGTTCCGGGGTGGTCCAGCGCAGGTCGGCGGATGAGTCGGTGGCGCGTACGCAGGTCTCCAGGAGTTCGCCCATCGTGGTGTGGCCCGGCGGGCTGACCAGGTTGTACGGGCCGCCGAGGCCGCGCTCGGCGGCGTCCAGGAGCCAGGTGGCCAGGTCGCGGGCGTCGACGTACTGCAACGGCAGGTCGCGCGGGCCGGGGGCGAGGACCGGGCCGCCGCGCGCGATGCGGGTCAGCCACCACGGCAGGCGGCCGACGTCCTCGTACGGGCCGAGGATCAGCCCGGCCCGCGCCAGCAGAGCGTGGTCGCCGAAGACGGAGAGGGCGGCGAGTTCGCCGCCCCGCTTGGCGCGGGCGTAGTCGGTGTCGTCGACGGAGTCTGGGGACACGTCCACCAGCGGGCCGTCCTCGGCCTGTCCGGCCGGGGCCGGGTAGGCGTAGACGGAGCGGGTGGAGACGTACGTGTAGTGGCGTACGCGGTCGGCGAGGAGGCGGGCCGCGTCGCGGACCGCCGAAGGGGCACGGTCCCAGGTGTCCACGACGACGTCCCACGTGCCGTGTTCGAGGGCGGCGAGCCCACCGGGGGCGGTGCGGTCGCCGCGCAGCGCGGTGACCTCCGGCAGCGGACCCCGACGGCCTCGGTTGAACACCGTGACCTGCCACCCCCGCGCCCGCGCCGCCTCGACGACGGCGCGTCCCACGAACTCCGTTCCGCCCAGCATCAGAAGTCTCATGACAGGACTCTGCCCGCTCGGGGCAGCGCGTGCCCGGTGGATTAGCCCTCAGCAGATCGCCATGATGGTCCGCATGATCCTCCGCCAGCTACGTGACACCGGGGCGGACGCCGAGGCAGTGAGGACCGTGGCCTCGGCCGCCTTCGACACCGCGCGCGCCCTGCGGGGCGAACCGGCGGCCGACTGGCCGCCCGACCAGCTCGCCCGCATCGACAGCCGCAACCGCCATCTCGCGCGGACCGATCCGGGCGGCTGCTGGCTCGCCGTGGACGAGGCCGGGATGCCGGTCGGCACGGTGCTGTCCACGCGCCGCGAAGGCACCTGGGGGCTCGCGCTGTTCGCCGTACTGCCCCGGGCCCAGCGGCACGGGATCGGCCGGGAGCTGATGGCGGCGGCGCTGCTGTACGGGCGGGCCTGTCTGCGCGGGATCATCTGCGGGTCCCGGGATTCGCGCGCGGCGGCCACCTACCGGCGGGCGGGCTTCACCCTGCATCCGTCGATGCGGCTGCGCGGCACCGTCGACAAGGAGCTGAAGTCCCGGCTGCCGCCGCTCGACGGCGCCGTCCACGAGGGCACGGAGCGGCACCGGGACCTGATGGACTCCGTCGACCGCCGTACTCGCGGCGGGGCCCACGGCCCCGACCACGAGGAGATGCTGCGGCACTCGCGGCTGCTGGTCGTCGACGACCTGGCCGGAAGCGGCTACTGCTACGTCGGCGCGGACGGGGATGTCGAACTGCTCGCCGCGACCTCCCGCCGTCTGGCGGGCCGTCTGCTGACCGCCGCCCTGCTCAGCCTCCCGGCGGGCACGCAGGCGTCGGTGGAGAACCTGACGGCCGAGCAGGAGTGGGCGGTGGACGTCGGCCTGGAGGCGGGTCTGGAGCTGTCCAACGCGGGCTATGTGTGCCTGCGCGGGATGCGGCCGCCGTCGCCGTACATCCCCTCGGGCGCGTTCCTCTGAGATACGCGGACGGGCCGCACCCCCGATGTGCGGGGGTACGGCCCGTCCGTGACGCGCAGGCGTCTCACTCGCTGATCACTCGCTGATCAGCGAGCGCAGCACGTACTGCAGGATGCCGCCGTTGCGGTAGTAGTCCGCCTCGCCGGGGGTGTCGATGCGCAGCTTGGCGTCGAACTCGACGTCGCCAGCCTTGACCTTGACCGTCTCCGGGATGCCGCCGTCGTTGAGCGCGGTGACGCCGGTGATGTCGAAGGTCTCCTCGCCGGTCAGGCCCAGCGACAGCGCCGAGGCGCCCTCGGGGAACTGGAGCGGGAGGACGCCCATGCCGATGAGGTTCGAGCGGTGGATGCGCTCGTACGACTCGGCGATGACGGCCTTGACTCCGAGCAGCGCGGTGCCCTTGGCGGCCCAGTCGCGGGACGAGCCCGAGCCGTACTCCTTGCCCGCCAGGATGACCAGCGGGGTGCCCGCCGCCTGGTAGTTCTGCGACGCGTCGTAGATGAAGGAGACCGGGCCGCCGTCCTGGGTGAAGTCGCGGGTGTAGCCGCCCTCGGTGCCGGGCGCGATCTGGTTGCGCAGCCGGATGTTGGCGAACGTGCCGCGGATCATGACCTCGTGGTTGCCTCGGCGGGAGCCGTAGGAGTTGAAGTCGCGACGCTCGACACCGTGCTCGGTGAGGTACTTACCGGCCGGGGTGTCGGCCTTGATCGCACCGGCCGGGGAGATGTGGTCGGTGGTGACCGAGTCGCCCAGCTTGGCCAGGACGCGGGCGCCGGTGACGTCCTCGACCGGGCTCGTCTCCATGGTCATGCCCTCGAAGTACGGGGGCTTGCGCACGTAGGTGGACTCGGTGTCCCACTCGAAGGTGTTGCCGGTCGGGATCGGCAGCGCCTGCCACTGGGCGTCACCGGCGAAGACGTCCTGGTAGGACTTGTTGAACATGTCCTCGCCGATGGCGTTGGCCACGACGTCGTTGACCTCGGCCTCGGTCGGCCAGATGTCCTCCAGGAAGACCGGGTTGCCGTCCTGGTCGGTGCCCAGGGCGTCCGTGGTGATGTTCACCTTCATCGAACCGGCGATGGCGTACGCGACGACCAGCGGCGGGGACGCCAGGTAGTTCATCTTGACGTCGGGATTGATCCGGCCCTCGAAGTTCCGGTTGCCGGAGAGCACCGAGGTGACGGCGAGGTCGGCCTCGTTGACGGCCTTGGAGACCTCGTCCGGCAGCGGGCCGGAGTTGCCGATGCAGGTGGTGCAGCCGTAGCCGACGAGGTTGAAGCCGACCTTGTCGAGGTAGGGGGTCAGGCCCGCCTTGTCGAAGTAGTCGGTGACGACCTTCGAGCCCGGGGCCAGGGTGGTCTTGACCCACGGCTTGCGGGTCAGGCCCTTCTCGACCGCCTTCTTGGCCACCAGCGCGGCGGCGACCATGACGTACGGGTTGGAGGTGTTGGTGCACGAGGTGATCGCGGCGACGGTCACGGCGCCGTGGTCGATCTCGTACGTGGACCCGTCGGGGGCGGTCACCAGGGTGGGCTTGGTGGGCACGCCGTTGGAGACGGCCGGGGCGTCGGAGGCCGGGAAGGACTCCTTGCCCGCCTCGTCCTCCTCCGCGTCCGGGACGTAGTTACGGACGTCCTGGGCGAACTGCTGCGCCGCCTCGGCGAGCACGATGCGGTCCTGGGGACGCTTGGGACCGGCGATCGACGGGACGACCGTCGACAGGTCCAGCTCCAGCTTCTCGGAGAAGTCGGGCTCGGCGGCCGGGTCGAGCCACAGGCCCTGCTCCTTGGCGTACGCCTCGACGAGCGCGACCTGCTGCTCGGAGCGGCCGGTGAGCTTGAGGTAGTTCAGGGTCTCGTCGTCGATCGGGAAGATCGCGGCGGTGGAGCCGAACTCCGGCGACATGTTGCCGATGGTGGCGCGGTTGGCGAGGCTCGTGGCCGCCACACCCTCGCCGTAGAACTCGACGAACTTGCCGACGACACCGTGCTTGCGCAGCATCTCGGTGATGGTCAGCACGAGGTCGGTGGCGGTGGTGCCGGGCTTCAGCTCACCGGTCAGCTTGAAGCCGACGACGCGCGGGATGAGCATCGAGACCGGCTGGCCGAGCATCGCGGCCTCGGCCTCGATGCCGCCGACGCCCCAACCGAGCACGCCGAGGCCGTTGACCATGGTGGTGTGCGAGTCGGTGCCGACGAGGGTGTCCGGGTAGGCCTGGCCGCCTCGGACCATGACCGTGCGGGCCAGGTGCTCGATGTTCACCTGGTGGACGATGCCGGTGCCGGGCGGTACGACCTTGAACTCGTCGAACGCGGTCTGGCCCCAGCGCAGGAACTGGTAGCGCTCCCGGTTGCGGCCGTACTCCAGCTCGACGTTCTGGCCGAAGGCGTCCTTGGTGCCGAACTTGTCGGCGATCACGGAGTGGTCGATGACCAGCTCGGCCGGGGCCAGCGGGTTGATCTTCGCCGGGTCGCCGCCCAGCTCCTTGACGGCCTCGCGCATGGTGGCGAGGTCGACGACGCAGGGCACACCGGTGAAGTCCTGCATGATCACGCGGGCCGGCGTGAACTGGATCTCCTGGCTGGGCTGGGCCTGGGAGTCCCAGCCGCCGAGCGCTCGGATGTGGTCGGCGGTGATGTTCGCGCCGTCCTCCGTGCGGAGCAGGTTCTCCAGCAGGACCTTCAGGCTGTAGGGGAGGCGGGCGGCCCCCTCCACCTTGTCCAGCCTGAAGATCTCGTACGACTCGTCGCCCACCTGCAGTGTGCTGCGGGCATCGAAGCTGTTCGCCGACACGACAGTCTCCTTCATGCATGAATTACGCGCGTACCACCGCAATGCTGCCGCGACATGCCCGCGCCGATCCGCTAAGGTAGGGCTAAGTTAGGTAACCCTTACCGGTGCGGCGCGACGGTAGCGCCCGTCGACAGATATCTCGATGTCGAGATAACTCTAATACATGGCCCTCGCGGTGGTCAGCTCAGCCCTGCCACCGGGGTCGCGTCATGCCGGTGTGCGGGCCGTCCCCGAATGGGTGGCGGACCGTGCTCGCCGATGCCCGCCGAGATGCCCGGAGGCCGCTGAACGCGCCTGAACGCACCTGCCGAGCCGCGATACTCGTCCCCATGGACCCGCGTCTGCTCCGCACCTTCGTCTCCGTGGCCCACTGCGGCTCCTTCTCCGACGCCGCCCACCGGCTCGGCTCCACGCGGTCGGCCGTCGACCGGCAGATCGCGACCCTCGAAGCCGATCTGCGCACCCCGCTGCTGACCCGGCGGCCCGTGACGCTCACCACGGCCGGGGCGCGGCTGCTGGAGCACGCGGGCCCGCTGCTGCGGCGGCTGGACGCGGCCCGGGCGGACGTCGAGCGGCTGGCCGGGCCCGCCGCCGCCCGGCTCGCCCTCGGCGCCTCGCCGCTGGCCATGACGCCCGCCGTCGCGGCGGCCCTGGACGAGACGCGCCGCTCCTGCCCCGACGCGGGCACCGCCGTACGGATCCTCAGCCGCCGGGAGGTCCCGGCGGCCGTCGCGACCGGCGCGCTGGACCTGGGCCTGCTGGACGGCCCGGCGGCCCCGGGCGATCCCTTGCCGCTCCCCGACGCCGGGGCGCTGACCACGGTCGCGGTCGCGGAGGCGCCGCTGGTCGTGGCCCTGCCGCTCGGCCACCCGCTGGCCCGCCGCCTCGGCCTGCGGCTGGCCGATCTCGCCGACGCCCGCTGGCTGGACGCCCCGGACGCCGCGATGCCGCTCGGCCCGCTGCGCGCCGCGAGCGGCACCGGCGGCTTCCGCGCCTCGCTGACGTACGAGGGCACCGACGTCCGCACCCTTCTCGCCCTGACCGCGGCGGGCCACGGCCTGGCCCTGCTCCCCCACGCCGCCGCCGAGAACGCGCCCGGCATCGCCCCGATCCCCCTCACCGCACCCCGCCTGATCCACCGCACCGAACTCCTCCACGGCCCCGCCGTAGACGGCCCGGCCCGCACCCTGGCGGCGGTCCTGACGGGCGACGGTCACCGGTATGGGTGATTGCCGGGCAGATATGCCCGACCCCATCGAGGATTGCGATAGACCTTGCGCAGTCGTCATGCTGCGATTACGACGCCTGGTGGAGGAACGATGAGCGCGCAACCCCATGAATACGCGGCTTCGTATGTGGCCGACGACCCCGAAATCGCACTGAAGTATGCGATCCAGCACCACCAGGGGGACCGGGTGCAGATCGTCGAGGGGGTCATCGAACCGTTGTCTCCGAGCTGGGACCACGAAAACGCGGCTGATCTGATCCGTGAACAGATCGGCCCTTCGCTGAGCAAGCTCGATTGCAGAGCGGGCTCGGGAAACCTTGATCTGCCAGGCAGCAGCAACTGGTACGTGCCGGATCTGGCCATCGTGCCGCGCGAGCTCGCGAAGGGCGGCGGAGCGCTGGTACCCGACCAGACCCTGCTGATCGTCGAGATCACCTCGGACTCCAACGGGGACACCGACCGGATCGTCAAGCGCCGCCGTTACGCCGAGTACGGCGCTCCGCTGTATCTGCTCGTCGACCGGCAGGAGCGCACCTGCACGCTCTACGCCGCACCCGGCCCCCTCGGCTACACCAAGGTGGACGGCCCGCATCCCTTCGGCACATCCCTCGCGCTCCCCGAGCCGTTCGGTCTGGAGTTGGACACCTCGGACTTCTGACCCGGCTCAGCCGCCCGCCAGGCGGGTGCGGACCAGGGTCAGGACCTCCTCGTCCGACAGGCCGAGCGCGCGGGCTTCCTCCACCAGGTTCTGGACGCCCTCCAGGAGCCGGGCGCGGGCGGTGGGCTGTTCGCCGGTGACCACGGCGCCGCGGCCGCGGCGGAGGTCGATCAGGTCTTCCTCGCGGAGGCGCTGGTAGCCGCGGAGCACCGTATGGACGTTGACGCCGAGGGAGTCGGCGAGGGTGCGGGCGGCGGGGAGGCGCTCGCCGGGGCGGAGGGTGCCATCCGCGATCGCGCCACGGACGGTGGCGGCGATCTGGTCCCCCAGCGGGACCGGGGAGCCGAGGTCGACACGGAAGAGCATGGTCAGCCTCGCGCTCCGGTCGTGGTCCGGCCGCGCTCGACCAGGGTGTTGAGCAGGGCGGCCGCGGTGGCGGCGTCGTCCACCGTCACCACGAACTCCTTGCCGGTGACCAGCCGCAGGAACAGCGCGTCGCCCGAGCGCAGCACCAGGGCGCGGCGGCCCGGCTGGATGCGGTAGCCCCAGCCGCCGAGGGTGAGGGCACGGGCGTCGCGGCTCGTGGCCTCCTCGATCCGGCCCAGCGATATCCGCAGCCGGGGGCGCGGGGCGAACCACGGCGCGACGGAGAGGCCGCGGCGGTCGACGGTGACCCGGCAGCGGCACAGCGCCGCCGAAATCAGCCCGGTGGCGATCAGGACCGCTGCCGCCGTCGCGTCCGTGGCCACAGCGAGGACCACACCCAGCAGCGTGGTGCCCGCCCCCAGGACAGCCAGCACGGGCGATCCGACGCCGCGCGTCCAGACGGCGGCCTCGTCCTTTCGGAGCGGCAGCCGGGGCCCGATCTCTTCGCCGGGCTCTCCGGCCGGGGCGGCGTCCCGGCCCGCCAGCAGCCATCCCACCCACCCGACCGCACCGGCGACGGCGAGGGACACCGCCAGGTGCCACAGCGGGAAGGCCACATCGGCGGCCCGGGCGGCGCTGGCGTTGACCCCCAGCATCACGATGTGGGCGTAGCCGAGCATCGCGGCCGTCCCGTACCCGGTGGCGACCAGCCACCGCTGCGCGCCGAGCGCCGTACGCGAGCGGAGGGCGAGGGCCGCCGCGATGAGGCCGGGGAGCAGCAGAAGGGTGGTGACCACCGGGAGGAAGGCACCCAGACCGGTGAATCCGTCGGCCTGCCCGCCGGGGCCGAAATGCGTGGCGAGCCGATCCGGCAGCCGGTCGCGCAGCGCGGCGAAGACGGCCAGCACAGCGGCCCAGGCCAGCACAAAGGGCAGAGCGACGACGGCCGCGCGCCGCCAGGCTCGGGTCACGACAACCTCCATTGTTCGCGTACTACTAGAACAATACCCGGCTGGACAGACACCACACCTCCCCTCGCCCCGGTCGCGTGCGCATCTCATATCTGAGATAGCCTCTTCTTCATGACTGACGACTACCTCTCCCGCATCGGCAAGCTCATCCGTGACGCCCGACAGCACCGTGGCTGGACCCAGTCACAGCTCGCGGAGGCGCTCGGCACCAGCCAGAGCGCGGTCAATCGCATTGAGCGCGGGAATCAGAACATCAGCCTTGAGATGATCGCCCGTATCGGCGAGGCGCTGGACAGCGAAATCGTCTCCCTCGGCTACGCGGGCCCGATGCATCTGCGCGTGGTCGGCGGCCGGCGACTATCCGGCGCCATCGACGTGAAGACGAGCAAGAACGCGTGCGTGGCGCTGCTGTGCGCCACCCTCCTCAACGCGGGCCGCACCACCCTGCGGAGGGTCGCCAGGATCGAGGAGGTCTACCGCATCCTCGAAGTGCTGGGCAGCATCGGCGTCCGCACCCGCTGGATCAACGACGGCAACGACCTGGAGGTCGTACCGCCCGCCGAGCTGGACCTCGGCTCCATGGACACCGAGGCCGCGCGCCGCACCCGCAGCGTCATCATGTTCCTCGGCCCCCTCCTGCACCGGATGGACCGCTTCCGCATTCCCTACGCGGGCGGCTGCGACCTCGGCACCCGCACCGTGCAGCCCCATATGACCGCGCTGCGCCCCTTCGGTCTCGAAGTGACCGCCACCGACGGCATGTACCACGCCCGGGTCGACCGCTCCGTCTCCCCGACCCGCGCCATCGTGCTGACCGAACGCGGCGACACGGTCACCGAGAACGCCCTGCTCGCGGCCGCCCGCCACGACGGCGTCACGGTGATCCGCAACGCCTCCTCCAACTACATGGTCCAGGATCTGTGCTTCTTCCTGGAGGAGTTGGGCGTCAGGGTCGAGGGCGTGGGCACCACGACGCTCACCGTCCACGGCGTCACCCACATCGACCGCGACGTCGACTACGCGCCCTCCGAGGACCCGGTGGAGGCCATGAGCCTGCTCGCCGCCGCTGTCGTCACCGAGTCGGAGCTGACGATCCGCCGGGTGCCGGTCGAGTTCCTGGAGATCGAGCTGGCCATCCTTGAGGAGATGGGGCTCGACCACGAGCGCAGCCCGGAGTACGCGGCGGACAACGGCCGTACCCGGCTGATCGACCTGACGGTCCGGCCGTCCAAGCTCCAGGCCCCCATCGACAAGATCCACCCGATGCCGTTCCCCGGCGTCAACATCGACAACGTGCCCTTCTTCGCCGCCATCGCGGCCGCCGCGCAGGGCTCGACGCTGATCCACGACTGGGTCTACGACAACCGCGCCATCTATCTGACGGAGCTGAACCGCCTCGGCGCCCACGTCAAGCTTCTCGACCCGCACCGCGTCCTGGTCGAGGGCCCCACCCGCTGGCGTTCCGCCGAGATGATGTGCCCGCCCGCCCTCCGCCCCGCCGTGGTCGTCCTCCTGGCCATGATGGCCGCGCCGGGCACCTCCGTACTGCGCAACGTGTACGTCATCAACCGCGGTTACGAGGACCTGGCCGAACGGCTGAACTCGATCGGCGCGCAGATCGAGACCTTCCGCGATATCTGAGCCTCATACGAGCCGGGTGGGGGCACCTCGGTGCCCCCGTCCAGTCGGTCAGTGGGCGGCGTCGAGGTCGTTGAGCAGTTCCCCGGCGAGCGGGCCGATCGGGTACTGCTTGCCGTCGGCATCCTGGCTGAAGGTGTTCACCATCATCACCACGGCCGTCCCGCTGTCCCGGTAGAACGCCGCGAAGGTGGTGAAGCCGCCGGTGCCGCCGTCGTGCAGGGTCATCGTGCGGCCGCCGGGCCGTGGGAGGAGGTGCCAGGCGAGGCCGAGCCGCAGGCCCTCACCGGTGTCGAAGTGGGGGCGCTGGGTCAGTTCGATGGCGGAGCGCAACGGGGAGCGCTCGGGGCGGAGTTGGGCGGCCAGGTAGCGCAGCATGTCGTTGGCCGTGCTGTACATGGAGCTGCCCGCCCCGCTGAGCACGTGGTCGTGCCAGTCGGGAACCGGTATTCCCCCGGCGTGGCCCACGGCCTTGCGCAGCAGCATGTCCGGCCGCAGGGTCGTCGTGGTGTCGGTCAGGCCCAGCGGCCTGGCCACCCGGTGGCGCAGCATCTCGTCCACGCGGTCGAAGGCGAGTGCCTGGCCGAGGAGGCCGAAGCCGAGGTTGGAGTAGGCGTACTTGGTGCCGGGTTTGGTGGCGAGGGTGGTCTTGGCCAGGCCCTCGGCCAGGTCGTCCAGCGTGTAGTGCGCGTACGGGTCGTACGGGTTCGCGCCGTCGAGGAGGCCCTCCGGCAGGCGGGGCAGGCCGGAGGTGTGGGTCGCCAGGTCGGCGAGGGTGATCCGGCGGGGGCCCTTGCGGGGGACGGGGAAGCGGGCGGGCAGGGTGAGCGGTGCGTCGAGGCGCGTTTCGCCCTCGGTGACGGCACGGGCGAGGGCGGTGGCGGTGAGCGTCTTGCCGATCGAGCCGAGCTGGAAGACGGTCCGGCCGTTCGGCTTCCGCTTCCCCTTTCCGGCCGCGCCCGCCACGTACGTACGGCCGCCCTGGATGACGCCGCACACCGCGCTCGGGGCCCCGGCGGCCAGCGCCTGGTCCAGGGTGTGCCGCACCCGTGCGGGCAGGGTGTCGTCGGCCGCGGCGGCGGTGCCGGACAGCAGCGTGGCGCCCGTGGCAGCGGCAGTGGCGGTGATGAATTTACGTCGGTTCACGCGTCATTCCCCCGTAGTCAAGTCAGGTCAGTCAGTCGGATGGCCTGGTGGCACCACCGCGGACAGCAGCACGAGCAGCGGCACGACCCGGCCCGCAGGCACCTGGTAGTGGCCGCGTCCCTCGGCCTGGAGCCAGCCGGTCGCCGTGAGCTGCTTGAGGTGGTGGTAGAGCTGGCCGGTCGTGTTCAGCCCGGCGGTCTCCTGCAGTTCGGCCGCGGAGCGGGTGCCGCCCAGCACGGCGCGCAGCAGGGTGAGCCGCACCGGGTGGCCCAGCGCGGCGTAGGGCGCGGCGTGTTCGGCCCAGTCCGCGCCCAGCAGGCCGTCGGTCGTGGCGCCCTGCTGCCATTCGTAGCGCTGCCCGGTGGGCAGCTCGACCGCGCCGGTGAACAGCACCTGCCCATGTCCCGTGATCCGCCGACGCAGCCCCTCCAGCGCCCAGAACACCTCGTCCCGTTGGGTGTCCGGCCCTTCGGACTCCAGTCGCGACACCCGTTCCTCGAGTGCGGCGACCCGTTCGCGCAGAGACTCGTCGGCCATGGACCGGAGACTACGTTATTCCGGAATAACAGAGCAAGCGCCTTTGCGAGCGCCTTACGGGCTACGGCAGCACCGCGATGCCGTCCACTTCGACCAGCGCCTCCTCGTCCCACAGCCGGACGATGCCGATGACCGCCATCGCCGGATAGTCGCGACCGGCCATCTCCCGCCAGATCCGGCCGAGTTCGGGGGCGCGGTCGCGGTACTCGGCGACATCGGTGGCGTAGACGGTCAGCCGGGCGAGGTCGGCGGGGCTGCCGCCCGCCGCCTGCAGCGCGGTGAACAGATTGGTGAGCGCCCGGCGGAACTGGGCGGGGAGGGTGTCGCCGACGACCTTGCCGTCCTCGTCCAGCGCGGTCTGACCGGCCAGGAAGACCAGCCGTCCGCCGGTCGCGGTGACGGCGTGGCTGAATCCGGTGGGCGGGGACAGCTCGGCGGGGTTGATCCGGTGCAGTGGTTCGGTCATCGGTACAGCTCCTTCGCGATGATCGTGCGCTGGACCTCGGTGGCGCCCTCGTAGATCCGGGGCGCCCGCACTTCACGGTAGAGGTGTTCCAGCACATGTCCACGGCGCAGCGCGCGGGCGCCGTGGATCTGGACGGCCGCGTCCACGACGTACTGTGCGGTCTCGGTGGCCAGCAGCTTGGCCATGGCCGAGCGCCGGGCGATGCCGGGCTCGCCGTCGTCGTACGCGGCGGCGGCCGCGTACACCAGCAGCCGGGCGGCCTCGGTGCGGGTGGCCATTTCGGCGAGCTGGTGCGCGACGGACTGCAGGTCCTTCAGGGGCCCGCCGAAGGCGGTGCGGCTTCCGGCGTGCGCCAGCGCGGCGTCCAGCGCGGCCTGCGCCATGCCGACGGCGAACGCGCCCACGCTCGGCCGCAGCAGGTTGAGGGTGCGCATGGCGACGCGGAAGCCCGCGTCGGGCACCCCCAGCACGTCCTCGCCCGTGACCGGGACGCCGTCGAAGACGAGGCGGCCGATGGGGTGCGGGCTGAGCATGTCCAGGGGTTCGCCGCCGAGTCCCGGGCGGTCGGCGGGCACCAGGAAGGCGGTGACGCCACGCGCGCCCGCGCCAGGGGTGGTGCGGGCGAAGACGGTGGTGACGTCGGCCTCGGGCGCGTTGGAGATCCAGCACTTCTCGCCGGTCAGCCGCCAGCCCCCGGCCCCGTCACGGTCGGCGCGCAGGGTGAGCGCGGCCGCGTCCGACCCGGCGTCCGGCTCGCTCAGCGCGAAGGCGGTGACGGTGCGGCCCGCCCGGACGCCGGGCATCCAGCGCTCGTACAGCTTCTCGCCGCCGGACAGCACGATCGGGTACGCGCCGAGGCCCTGGAGGGCGAGCGCGGTCTCGGCCTCGGTGCACTCCATGGCCAGCGACTCGCGCAGCAGACACAGGTCGAGCGCCCGGACCGGACCGTCCTGCGGGAACAGCCGCTCCAGCAGGCCGAGTTCGCCCAGCGCCTCGGTCAACGGCCGGTTGATCCGCCCCGGCGCACCGGCGTCGGCGAGCGGGCGCAGCCGGTCGCGGGCCAGCGCGCGCAGCCGCGCGCACCAGCGCCGCTGTTCCGGATCGAGTGCGAATGACGGCATCGGGCACCTCCTTCGAACACAACCCTTATCGCGAGATATTGACTGTCGTCACCATCACGTTACGCTGACAAAGCGGCTTCAGACAGCCATCCGGCAGGCACATCGGGCAGGCAGGATCGGGCACGCAGGGGGGCATCCTCGATGAAGCTCAGGCCTTCGGCACACGTCGACACCTTCGCCCGTGACCATCTCCCGCCCGCCGATCAGTGGCCGGGGCTTCTGCTGGACCTGCCGGGGCAGCGCCGCCCCGGCCGCCCCGACCGGCTCAACTGCGGGG
Organism: Streptomyces sp. NPDC059850; assembly: GCF_042731515.1. Taxonomy (NCBI): domain Bacteria; kingdom Bacillati; phylum Actinomycetota; class Actinomycetes; order Kitasatosporales; family Streptomycetaceae; genus Streptomyces; species Streptomyces sp. NPDC059850. The sequence continues at coordinate 1,774 of NZ_JBHWJI010000081.1, read as the reverse complement.
CGGAGTTACTGGATCGCACCGTGGAGCGGTACGGCCCGGAGCGGACCGCCGTGCGCGACGGCTCCGGCGCGGTGTGGACGTACGGCGAGCTGCGCGCACACGTCGACCGCATCGCGCACACCCTCACCACCACCCTCGGCGTCGTCCCCGGCAACCGGGTGCTGCTGCGCGGCCCCACCTCCCCCTGGCTGGCCGCCTGCTGGCTCGCCGTCATGAAGGCGGGCGCGGTCGCGGTGACCGTCCTGGCCGCCCAGCGGTCCCGCGAACTGGCCACCATCTGCGACATCGCCCGGGTCGGGCACGCGCTGTGCGACGCGCGGTGCGTGGACGACCTGGTCCGGGCGGAGGTGCCGGGGCTGCGTACCGTCACGTACGGCGGCGGCGCGCCCGACGACCTGCTGCGGCTCGCGGCCGCCGCGCCCGCCTCGTACGAGGCCGTGCCGACCTCCGCCGACGACGTCGCCCTCATCGCCTTCACCTCGGGAACCACCGGGCGGCCCAAGGGCTGTATGCACTTCCACCGCGATGTCCTCGCCATCGCCGATACCTTCTCGGCGCAGGTGCTGCGGCCCACCCCCGACGACGTGTTCGCGGGCAGCCCGCCGCTCGGTTTCACCTTCGGCCTCGGCGGTCTCGTCGTCTTCCCGCTGCGCGCCGGGGCGTCGGCGCTGCTGACCGACCGGGGCGGCGGCGGGCCCGGGGGGCCGGAGCGGCTGCTCGGCGACATCGCACGGCACCGGGTGTCCGTGCTGTTCACCGCGCCGACCGCCTACCGGGCGATGCTGCACCGGCTGCGGGCCGAACCCGGCGCGTACGACCTCTCCTCGCTGCGCCGCTGCGTCTCCGCCGGGGAGAACCTGCCCGCAGCCACCTGGCACGACTGGCACGAGGCCACCGGGCTGCGCGTCATCAACGGCATCGGCGCCACCGAGCTGCTCCACATCTTCCTGTCCGCCGCCGACGACGCGATCCGCCCGGGGACGACGGGCGTTCCGGTGCCCGGTTTCGAGGCCCGTGTCGTCGGCACTGACCTGCGCCCCGTCCCCGACGGCGAACCGGGCCTGCTCGCCGTGCGCGGCCCGACCGGCTGCCGCTACCTGTCGGACGAGCGCCAGCGCACCTACGTACGCGACGGCTGGAATCTCACCGGCGACACCTATATCCGCGACCGGGACGGCTACTTCCGCTACGTGGCCCGCGCCGACGACATGATCATCTCGTCCGGGTACAACATCGCCGGACCCGAGGTCGAGGACGCCCTGCTGCGCCACCCCGACGTGGCCGAAGCCGCGGTCACGGGAGCGCCGGACGCGGAGCGCGGCACGATCGTCGTCGCCCATGTGGTGCTGCGTACGGGCGTCCCGCGCACCGAGGAGACCATCGCCTCGCTCAAGGCCCACACCACCGCCGAACTCACCCCCTACAAGTGCCCGCGCCGCTTCGTCTTCCTCGACGAACTCCCCCGCACCGCCACCGGCAAGCTCCAGCGCTACCGCCTCCGCGACGGCGCTCCGCGCTGACCGCCGCCTTAAAGTGACCCCGTGAACGGCCAGCACACCCCGCGCTCCCTCATCGTCACCCACTACGGCGCCTACGGGCGCGGCGCCCCCGGCCGCCCGGCCGAGCCGGTGCCCGTCGCCGCCCTCATCCGGCTGCTCGGCGCGGTCGGTGTCGACCCGCCCTCGGTGCGCTCCGCCGTCTCCCGCCTCAAGCGGCGCGGCCTGCTGGTCGCCGACCGCACGGCCACCGGCGCCGCCGGGTACGCCCTGTCCGC
>NZ_JBHWJI010000080.1:0-34886 GCF_042731515.1 Streptomyces sp. NPDC059850 | reverse complement strand
AGCTCATAATCGAGCTTTTCGTTCCGGATTTCGGCATGCCGAAGTCGTTCCCGATTGGGGGTCGTGCTGAGTGGTTTGCCGCCGGTGCGGCTCGAAGTGCTGTCCCGTTTCCCTGCGGACTCCGTGACAACTCGAAGAACACTACACGACGCCGCGGCGGCCTTCAAACCCGTGCCGGGCCGCCCTGCGGGGCGTACGCTCAGAGGCATGACGCAGCATGCGCACATCGCACAGTGGTGGCCCGCCTGACCGGCGGCCGCCCCCAGCGCATGCACTTCCACGGCCGCCGCTCCGGCGGCCGTTCGCATCTCTCCTCCCCCTCGCGGACCCGGCCGTCCGGCCCGGCGGTCCCGAGACAGCGGGAGAGAGCAGACCCATGGCACACACCACGACGGCACGTCCCCGGATCTTCAGCGGGGTGAAGCCGACCGGGCATCTGACCCTCGGCAACTACCTCGGCGCCCTGCGCCGGTGGGTAGAAGAGGACCAGTACCGGGCCGACGCGCTGTTCTGCGTCGTCGATCTGCACGCGCTGACGGTGGAACACGATCCGGCGCGGGTCCGACGGTTGTCCCGGCAGACGGCCACGCTGTTCCTGGCGGCCGGTCTGGACCCGGAGCAATGCACCCTGTTCGTCCAGAGCCAGGTCGACGAACACGCCCGGCTCTCCTATCTGATGGAGTGCACGGCTTCCGACGGCGAGATGCGGCGGATGATCCAGTACAAGGAGAAGGTCGCGCAGGAGTCGGCGCGCGACAGGAGCGTACGGCTGTCGCTGCTCACCTATCCGGCCCTGATGGCGGCCGACATCCTGGCGTACGGGACGGACGAGGTGCCGGTCGGTGACGACCAGACGCAGCACGTGGAGCTGACCCGGGAGTTGGCGCGGCGGTTCAACCAGCGCTACGGGCCGGTCTTCACCGTGCCGCGCGCGACGCCTCCGCCGGTGGCGGCGCGGGTGATGGATCTGCAGGACCCGCTGTCGAAGATGGGGAAGTCGCACGGCGAGGGCAGGGGCATCGTCTATCTCCTGGACGAGACGGACACCGTGCGCAAGAAGATCATGCGGGCGGTCACGGACAGCGGCAGCGACGTCCGGTACGACCGGGAGGAGCGGCCCGGTGTGGCGAATCTGCTGGAGGTGCTCGCGGCGTGCACCGGGGGCAAGCCGGAGGTGCTGGCCGACGAGTACACCTCGTACGGGGCGCTGAAGGGCGCGGTGGCCGAGGCGGTGGTGGAGCTGCTGCGGCCGCTCCGGGTCCGGCACGCCGAGCTGAGCGCCGACCCCTCTTATGTGGACGGGGTGCTGCGGGCCGGAGCCGAGCGCGCCCGGGCGCTGGCCCGGCCACGCGTCGACGCCGCCTATGCGGCGGTGGGGCTGCTGCCGTCCGCCTGAGAGTCAGCCGTTGCCGGAGGCCAGCTCGCGGCTGCGGTCGCGGGCCGCCTCCAGGGCGGCGATCAGGGCGGCGCGTACGCCGTGGCTCTCCAGCTCGCGGATGGCGTTGATGGTGGTGCCCGCGGGGGAGGTCACGGCCTCGCGCAGCGAGACCGGGTGCTGGCCGCTGTCGCGCAGCATCGTCGCGGCGCCGATCGCCGCCTGGACGATCAGGTCGTGGGCCTTGTCGCGGGGCAGCCCGAGCAGGATTCCGGCGTCCGTCATGGCCTCGACGAGAAAGTAGAAGTACGCGGGACCGGAGCCGGAGAGGGCGGTCGCGGCGTCCTGCTGGCTCTCCGGGGCGCGGAGCGTCTTGCCGACGCCGCCGAAGATCGCCTCGGCGTGGGCGAGGTGCTCCTCCTGGGCGTGGCTGCCCGCCGAGATGACGGACATGGCCTCGTCGACGAGGGCGGGGGTGTTGGTCATGACGCGCACGACAGGCGTGCCGACGGCCAGGCGCGCCTCGAAGAAGGAGGTCGGGATGCCCGCCGCGCCGGAGATCACCAGCCGGTCGGCGGGCACGTGCGGGGCCAGCTCGTCCAGCAGCGTGCTCATGTCCTGCGGTTTTACGGTGAGGATGAGGGTGTCGGCGGCCTTGGCCGCCTCGGCGTTGGTGACAGCCTCGACGCCGTAGCGTGACCGCAGTTCCTGGGCGCGCTCCGGGCGGCGGGCGGTGACCAGCAGATCGGTCGGTTTCCAGCCACCGCGGATCATTCCGCTGAGCAGGGCCTCGCCGATCTTTCCCGTGCCGAGTACGGCAACCGTCTCCGTCATAGTGCGGCTCACCTCGTGCGTTGCTGCGATGGATGGACGTCTCTCATCCTCGCACCGGGCGCCGGGCGACGCGGCCCCCTACGGCGATCGCTTGCGGACCGGAACCTCATGGGTGACCTGCTGAAGAGCGCTTCAGGACTTCAGGCTGCGTTCAGGTTCGGTCCGGCAACCTAGCGGGGGTCGGAAGGGCGCGACAGGGCCCGCCGACAGCACCACGCCGCGACACGAACCGGAGGAACCGTCCCCATGATGGCCGTCACCCAAGCGCATTATTCATTGTTCGATGAATAATATTTTTCACGGCTCCTCCAGACGGTCCAGCGCGACCCGATCGCCCGTGCGCGCTGGCGTCCGCCGGGGCGACCGGAAGGAACCCGTCCTGTTCGACGCCCCTTCATTCACAAGTTGGTTACATATCGACTTGCAAATGGTCACGGGCTTCTGGACACAATGGAGTTGAGTGTCGATACGTACAGGAGGGAGGCGATGGTGAGGACGGTCCGGCATACCGCTCGAGGGCTCCTGGTCGTGGTATCCGTACTGCTCGCTCTCTTCATCGCCGCGGACACCGCGTCAGCGCAGGTCACCCACCCCGAAACGATCACCTCGACGGCGTCCGCCGACCCCAAGCCGATCATCAAGGCCATCTCCACCCACCATGACAGCGGGGTGGAGGACTGCAAGGGGCTCCGCAATGGACGCGCACCGCTGACCGCGCCCACACCGAGCGGCAAATACGGATGTGTGTGCGGATGCGACGCGGGGGTGCGGTTGCCGCGCACCGCGATCAGCGAATCCCTGACGGGTCGGCAGGCCGTGCCGGTCTCGAGATCGGGCGAGTTGCCCGTCATTCTCCAGATTTTCCGCTGCTGAGGGCTGCGCCGCCGAGCCGTCATATGCCGACGGCCCGTGACGGCTCGTTCTGTACGCCTTAGCGCGTCACGTTTCACGCTTGCTCACCTCTCTGTGTGAGCGAGCGAGCTTCACCGCCAGCGACCGATTCCATCGATCCCACTGACGAAGTGCTATGCCGTGCCCCCGCCTGCCCTGAGCCGGTGACGGGGCGCACTGGAGGCAACCCTCATGCGAAATTCTCTTCTGTCCCGAATGCGCGGCGCCGGCGGCGCCGCGGGCTCGTCCCCCGGCGCCGGGACGTTCCGCGCCGACTTCACGGCGTCCCTCGTCGTCTTCCTGGTGGCCGTGCCCCTGTGCGTGGGCGTGGCCGTCGCTTCCGGCGTCCCGGCCGAGCTGGGCCTGATCACCGGCATCGTCGGCGGTCTGGTCACCGGCTTCCTGCCGGGCAGCAGCCTGCAGGTGTCGGGACCCGCCGCCGGTCTGACCGTGCTGGTGTACGAGGCGGTACAGGAATACGGCGTCGCGGCGCTGGGCGTACTCGTCCTGATCTCCGGACTGCTCCAGCTGGCCATGGGCGCCCTGGGTTTTGGCCGTTGGTTCCGGGCGATCTCGCTCGCCGTGGTGCAGGGCATGCTGGCCGGTATCGGCCTCGTACTGATCGCCGGGCAGCTCTACGCGCTCGGTGACATGAAGGCCCCGAGCAGCGGGCTCGACAAGATCTTCGGCATTCCCGGGCTGATCAGCGATGTGGCCGGGTCGAGCGACTCGCTCACGGCCGTGGCCATCGGCGTCGGAACCATCCTGGTCCTGGTCTTCTGGCCGCGGTTCAAGCAGGGCGTCAAGATCCTGCCCGCACCGCTGGCCGCGGTCGCGCTCGCGACCATCGCGACGGTCAGCCTCGATCTGCCGGTCGCCCGGGTCGAGGTCAAGGGTCTGCTGGAGGCCATCCAGCCCCCCGGCATCGGTGAGTTCACCCAACTGGCCGAAGTAGGCATGATCGGAACCGTCCTCGCGTTCACGCTGATCGCGTCGGCGGAGAGCCTGTTCAGCGCGGCGGCCGTGGACCGGCTGCACGACGGTCCGCGCACCGAGTACGACAAGGAACTGATGGCGCAGGGCGCCGGTAACGCGGTGTGCGGTGTGCTCGGCGCGCTGCCGATGACCGCGGTGATCGTGCGCAGCTCGGCCAATGTGTTCGCCGGTGCCAAGACGAAGCTCTCGCGCATCCTGCACGGTGTGTGGCTGCTGGTCTTCGCGGTCCTCTTCCCCTCCGCGCTGGGCATCATCCCGATCGCGACGCTCGCCGGTGTGCTGGTGCACGCGGGCTGGAAGCTGATCCCGACCAAGGACCTGCTGCCGCTGTGGCGTGAGCGCCGGGGCGAGGCGATCATCCTGATCGTGACCGCCGGGGCCATCGTCACCACCGACATGTTCGAGGGCGTCATCATCGGTCTGCTGCTGTCGGTCATCAAGACCGCCTGGGAGACCTCGCACGTCCACATCGACGTCAAGGGCCGCGACGCCGCCGACGACCAGCCCATCAAGGTGCGGGTGCTCGGCAACGCGACCTTCCTGCGGCTGCCCAAGCTCCTGGACGAGCTGGAGGGGCTGCCCCGTGAGCGGACCGTGGAGCTGGACCTGAGGGGACTGCGCCATGTGGACCACGCCTGTGAGATGGCGCTGGCAACCTGGACCGAGCGGCACAACGCGGTGGTCCACCACGCGGAGACCAGCGAAGCCGAAGCCGACGCCAAAGTACTGGCGTAACGACTGACCCGAACAGCCCAGCCCCGGGCCCTCGGCGCATCCCGCGCCGGGGGCCCGGGGCTTTTCGCCGGGTCGCCGGGGCGCGCGGTTCAGCCGCAGGCGACGGCGACGAAGCCGTCGCTGCCCGTCTTCACGTACGCGTCGGAGACGTACTGCCCCGGGGCGATGCAGTCCCAGATGTCCGTCGAGCCGTACGGACCGGACACCCGCTGACCGTGCGTCTGACAGCGGATCGACACGCGGGTATTGACCGGCAGCTTCTTGACCAGCGTGTAGCCGGTGCCGGGACCGCTGCGGACGTTCACCTGGTAGCCCGGCGCGGTCGGATAGGTGACCGCTTGCGCGACGGTGCTTTCCATGGCGGTGTCTTCGATGGCCATGTGGCCTCCCCCGTTGAACTTCGTTCCGACGTAGTGCACATGTCGGATTAAGTGACACGACATGCGTAGGTTAACGAGTCTCGTACGTGTCATCGACTAGGCTCGCCGAGTCGCTGACGCGGCCGAATTCACGGGGGTGGGGCATGCCGCCGGTGCGCGGAGCCGGTACGGGGCCAGAAGCGGAAGATCCGGAGTACGCCGGGCAGTACCGGCTTGAGGCACGCCTCGGCGCGGGTGGCATGGGCGTGGTCCACCTCGCCCGCTCGGCGTCAGGACGACGGCTCGCGGTGAAGGTCATCCATGCCGAGTTCTCCGAAGACCCCGAGTTCAGGGCGCGGTTCCGGCAGGAGGTGGCGGCCGCGCGGCGGGTCAGCGGGGCGTTCACCGCGCCCGTCGTGGACGCCGACCCGGAGGGCGTGCGGCCGTGGATGGCCACCACGTACATCCCCGGCCCGACGCTGGCCGAACACGTCAAGCGGAACGGCTCGTTGGCGCCGGACGAGGTGGTCGCGCTGGCGGCCGGGCTCGCGGAGGCGCTGCGCGACATCCACCGGGTGGGCGTCGTCCACCGCGATCTGAAGCCCAGCAACGTACTGCTCGCGGCGGACGGTCCGAAGGTCATCGACTTCGGGATCTCCCGGCCGTCCGACAGCGAACTGCGCACCGAGACGGGCAAGTTGATCGGCACGCCGCCGTTCATGGCGCCCGAGCAGTTCCAGCGGCCACGGGCGGTGGGTCCGGCGGCGGATGTGTTCGCGCTGGGGTCGCTGCTGGTGCACGCGGCGACGGGGCGGGGGCCGTTCGAGTCCGAGAGCCCGTACATCGTGGCGTATCAAGTGGTGCACGACGAGGCGGACTTGGCGGGGGTGCCGGACGAACTGCTGCCGCTGATCGAGCGCTGCCTGGCCAAGAACCCGGCGGAACGGCCCACGCCGGATGCGCTGATGACCGTGTTGCGGGCGGTCCGCGGGCCCCGGCCGCCGGAGGCGCGGGGGCCCGTGCCCGTGGTTCTCCCGGCGCAGCGGGTGGCGGAGCCGGTTGTTGTGGCTGAGCCGGTTGTCGCGGATGAGGCTGTTCTGTCTGAGTCTGAGGTGGCGTCCGGGCCGGAGCCGGAAGGGCCCGAGCCGGAGGAAGCCTCGGAGGAGTCCGCGCCGCGGGTGCGGCGGTGGGTTCCGGCGGCGCTCGCCGCGCTCGTCCTGCTGGGTGCGGGCACGGTCGTGGGGCTGCGTCAGCTGAACGAGCGGGAGTCCGCCACGGAGCGGCACCCGCAGAACAGCGCCGCGACCGCCACCGCCACCTGGCGGCCCTGGGAGCGGGAGCTACTCGGCGGCGGCGCGACCGGGGCGGCGGCCAAGGGCGCGCGGCCCGCGTCCTGTTCGTACGGGGACGGCGCACTGTACTGCGCGGCGCGCGGCGTCCAGGCCGCCCGTATCGACGCCGCCAACGGCCGGGTGGTGTGGTCGCGTCCCGCCACGACGAGCCGCCCCGGCGGGACCACCGGCGCGCCCGTCCCGGCGGACGGTCTGGTGCGGGTGATGTCGCCGGACGGGACGCGGCTGGAGGCGCTGGAGCCGCGTACCCACCGGGTGCGGTGGAGCCGCGAGGTGTCCGCGTACGGCGGCCGGGTCTACTCCGCGGGCGGCACGGTGCTGCTGGTCGCGGCGGACGGCACCGTCACGGCGGTCAACGGGACGACGGACCGGGAGCGTTGGAGCCATGCGCTGCCCGGGCACGCGGAGCCGAGCTTCTTCTCGTACGGGGACGGCCGCACCGCGTACGCCCTGACCACCGCCCCGGACGGGCGGCGCACCCTGGTCACGGCGATCGACACGGTGCGCGGTACGACGCGCTGGCAGCGCTCGCTCTCCGGCACCCTCACCCCCGTCGGGGCGGGCCCGAACGGGGTTCTGCACCTGACCGAGGCCGACAGCCGGAGCCGTACCGCCGCTGTCGTCTCGTACGATCCGGCGCGGCGGGCGGAGCGGCGGTCCGAGCTGACCGTGCCGGTGTCCCTGAGCAGCGCCGCCGTCCGGGGCGACCGGGTGTTTCTGCTGGCCGAGGATGGCGGGCTGGTGGCCGTCGACACGGCGCGCGGGGCTCAGCGGTGGCGGACGGAGACCTCGGTGGCCAACGCCTCACCGCTGGTGGCCTCGGGCGAGCGGCTGTACTTCTCGTCGGCGGACGGCCGGGTGCTGGCCGTGGATACGCGGCGCGGCCGCCTGCTCGGCCAGACCCGCCCCCGCGCGGACCGCTCCGGCGATCAGGGCTTTCTGGCCCTGATGCCCGCGCCGGTCGCGGCGGCGGGCAAGGTCTTCGCCACGGCCCCGGACGGCACGGTGTTCGCCGTGGACGCCCGGGATCCGGAGCGGTGGTGAATCAGCCCAGCTGGGTGATGTCCCGCACGGCGCCCTTGTCGGCGCTGGTGGCCATGGCCGCGTAGGCGCGCAGGGCGGTGGAGACCTTGCGCTCGCGGTTCTTCGGGGCGTAGACGCCGCCGAGGGCCTCGCGGCGGGCGGCCAGCTTCTCCTCGGGGACGAGGAGTTCCATCGTGCGGGCCGGGATGTCGATGCGGATCCGGTCGCCGTCCTCGACCAGGGCGATAGTGCCGCCCGAGGCCGCCTCGGGGGAGGCGTGGCCGATGGACAGGCCCGAGGTGCCGCCGGAGAAGCGGCCGTCGGTGATCAGCGCGCAGGCCTTGCCCAGGCCCCGGCCCTTGAGGAAGGAGGTGGGGTAGAGCATTTCCTGCATGCCGGGGCCGCCCTTGGGGCCCTCGTAGCGGATGACGACGACGTCGCCCTCCTTGACCTGCTTGTTCAGGATCCGCTCGACGGCTTCCTCCTGCGACTCGCAGACGACGGCCGGGCCTTCGAAGGTCCAGATCGACTCGTCGACGCCCGCGGTCTTCACCACGCAGCCGTCCTCGGCGATGTTGCCGTAGAGGACGGCCAGGCCGCCCTCGGTGGAGTAGGCGTGCGCGACGTCGCGGATGCAGCCGCCTTCGGCGTCGGTGTCCAGGGTGTCCCAGCGCTCGGACTGCGAGAAGGCGGTCGCGGAGCGGACGCAGCCGGGGGCGGCGTGGAACAGCTCGACGGCCTCGGCGGACGGCGAACCGCCGCGGATGTCCCACTGCTTGAGCCAGTCGGCGAGCGAGTCGGAGTGCACCGACTGCACGCTCTCGTTGAGCAGGCCCGCGCGGTACAGCTCGCCGAGGATGGCGGGGATGCCACCGGCCCGGTGGACGTCCTCCATGTAGTAGACGCCGCCGGGGGCGATGTTGGGCGCGACCTTGGACAGGCAGGGCAGTCGGCGGGAGATCTCGTCGATGGCCTGCATGTCGAAGTCGAGACCGGCCTCCTGGGCGGCGGCCAGCAGGTGGAGGATCGTGTTGGTGGAGCCGCCCATGGCGATGTCGAGGGCCATGGCGTTCTCGAAGGCGGCACGCGAGCCGATGGCGCGCGGCAGGACGGTCTCGTCGTCCTGCTCGTAGTGGCGCTTGGTGATCTCCACGACCGTGCGCCCGGCCGTCTCGTACAGCTCCTTGCGGGCGGTGTGGGTGGCCAGCACCGAGCCGTTGCCCGGCAGGGCGAGGCCCATCGCCTCGGTGAGGCAGTTCATCGAGTTGGCGGTGAACATGCCGGAGCAGGAGCCGCAGGTCGGACAGGCGTTGTCCTCGATGAGGGCGATGTCCTCGTCCGAGACCTTGTCGTTGACGGCCTCGGAGATCGCGGTGATCAGGTCGAGCTTGCGGACCGTGCCGTCGACGAGGGTCGCGCGGCCGGACTCCATGGGGCCGCCGGAGACGAAGACGGTCGGGATGTTGAGCCGCATCGCGGCCATCAGCATGCCGGGCGTGATCTTGTCGCAGTTGGAGATGCAGATCAGCGCGTCCGCGCAGTGCGCCTCGACCATGTACTCGACGGAGTCGGCGATCAGGTCGCGGGAGGGGAGGCTGTAGAGCATCCCGCCGTGGCCCATCGCGATGCCGTCGTCGACGGCGATGGTGTTGAACTCGCGCGGGATGCCGCCCGCCGCGTGGATCGCCTCGCTGACGATCCGGCCGACCGGCTGGAGGTGGGTGTGGCCGGGGACGAACTCGGTGAAGCTGTTGGCCACGGCGACGATCGGCTTGCCGAAGTCCTCGCGCGCTACGCCGGAAGCCTGCATAAGGGCGCGCGCGCCCGCCATGTTGCGGCCGTGGGTGACGGTGCGAGACCTCAGCTCGGGCACGGTACTCGGCTCCCTCGTAAGTGCGTCCGGCGAATCGGACCTGATGTATCGGATCGGAGTCTTCTGACTCTACGCCTGCGGGGTGCGAATCCCGATGCGGTGTCCAGATCCAGAGACGGGCGGCTCACAGTGTGGAATCACGGATCACTTCTCGGTGAGGTACCGCTGGAGCGTCGGACCCACCATGGCGATGATCTCCTCGACGGTCGCCGAGGCCACCGGCTCCATCTTGATCACGTACCGCAGCATCGCGATCCCGAGGATCTGGGCGGCCGCGAGCTGGGCGCGGAACTTCGGGTCCGGTACGTCCAGGTCGCGGGCCATCCGCAGCAGCAGCCGCCGCTCGATCATGCCGCGCAGGACGGCGGCGGCCGCCTCGTTCGTGAGCGCGGAGCGCATCACCGCCAGCAGGGGCAGCCGGGTGACCGGGTTCTCCCAGGTGGCGAAGAAGTAGCGGGCCATCCGCTCGCCCGCGCCCTCCCGGCCGCCGCTGTGCACCGCCTCCGGGGCGCCCATGGCGGGCGCCAGGATCAGCTCGATCGCGGCGCCGAAGACCTGGTCCTTGGTGCCGAAGTAGTGGTGGACCAGCGCCGGGTCCACCTCGGCGGCCTTGGCGATGCCACGGATCGAGGCCTTGTCGTAGCCGCGCTCGGCGAACTCGTTGCGCGCCGCGGTCAGGATGCGGTCACGGGCCCCGGGGCCGTCGGCCGTGCTGCCGCGGGCGGGGCGGCCACGGCCTCGGCGGGGACCGGCGGGGGGCGGCGGGGGCCCGGCGGACGGCGGGGGTGTGGCTGGTGTCACTTCCGGCGCACCGCCCGGCCCGCCCGGGAGGCCGGGGTCGGGGAGGCCAGATGGAGCCGGGTGAAGGCCAGCGCCTCCGCGAGATCGGCCTCGCGCTCGGCCTGGGACATGGCCCGCCGGGTGTTCACCTCGACCACCACATGGCCGTCGAAGCCGGTTCTGGCGAGACGTTCCAGCAGCTCCGCGCAGGGCTGGGAGCCACGCCCCGGAACCAGGTGCTCGTCCTTGTTGGAGCCCTGGCCGTCGGCGAGGTGGAGATGGGCGAGCCGGTCGCCCATCCGGTCCACCATGTCCAGGGCGTCCGTACGGGAGGTCGCGGTGTGCGAGAGGTCGATCGTGAAGTGCCGGTAGTCGTCCTTGGTGACGTCCCAGTCCGGCGCGTACGCGAGCATCTCGCGGTCGCGGTACCGCCACGGGAACATGTTCTCCACCGCGAATCGCACGTCGGTCTCGTCCGCCATCCGCCAGATTCCGCTCACGAACTCGCGGGCGTAACCGCGCTGCCATCTGAACGGCGGGTGGACGACGACGGTCGACGCGCCCAGCCGCTCGGCCGCCACCTTGGCCCGCTGCAGCTTGACCCATGGGTCGGTGGACCACACCCGCTGAGTGATCAGCAGACATGGCGCGTGCACGGCAAGGATCGGCACCCCGTGATAATCCGAGAGGCGGCGCAGCGACTCGATGTCCTGGCTGACCGGATCGGTCCACACCATGACCTCGACACCGTCGTAGCCCAGCCGCGCGGCGATCTCGAAGGCCGTCGCCGTCGACTCCGGATAGACCGAGGCGGTGGACAGGGCGACCTTCGCATCCGGGATGCGCACCACTGGCTCTGTCACGAGGGACAGCGTACGGCCGCTGCTCTGTGCGACTAAACCGCGACTGCCGATCACGTCATTCGGGCAGGCCCGATCAGGTCAGGTGGGCAGGTGGTCCAGGCGGCGCAGAATGACGCCCTCGCGCAGCGCCCACGGGCAGATCTCCAGCACGTCGACCTTGAACAGATCCATGGCGGCCTCGGCGACCAGCGCCCCGGCCAGCAGCTGCGGGGCGCGCCCCTCGGAGACCCCGGGCAGCTCGGCGCGGGCCGCGGCGGGCATGGCAGCCAGCCGGGGCACCCACTCCTCCAGCGCCTCGCGGGTGAGCCTGCGCTCCACGTACGGGCCCTCGGCGGAGCGCGCCGCGCCCGCGATCCGGGCCAGCTGCTTGAAGGTCTTGGAGGTGGCGACCACCTGGTCCGGTGTGCTGTGGCGGCTGAAGTCGCCGACGACGCGGGCGATCTCGGTGCGTACGTGCCGCCGCAGGGAGCGGATGTCCGACGCGTCGGGCGGATCGCCGGGCAGCCAGCCTGCGGTGAGCCGACCCGCGCCCAGCGGCAGCGAGACGGCCGCGTCGGGCTCCTCGTCGAGGCCGTACGCGATCTCCAGCGAGCCGCCGCCGATGTCCAGGAGCAGCAGCCTCCCCGACGACCAGCCGCACCAGCGGCGGGCGGCCAGGAAGGTGAGCCGGGCCTCGTCCTCGCCGCTGAGCACGCGCAGCCGTACGCCGGTCTCCTCGGCGACCCGGGCGAGGACGCCGTCCGCGTTGGCCGCCTCCCGGACGGCGGAGGTCGCGAACGGCAGCACCTCCTCGACACCCTTGTCCTCGGCCGCCTCCAGCGCCTCCTTGACCACCGCGATCAGGCGGTCGACGCCTTCGGAACCGATGGCTCCGTCGCCGTCGAGGAGTTCGGCCAGCCGCAGTTCCGCCTTGTGGGAGTGGGCGGGCAGCGGGCGGGCGCCCTGGTGTGCGTCCACCACCAGCAGATGGACCGTATTCGAACCCACGTCGAGGACACCGAGTCTCATGGCCAGAACGCTACTGTGCGGCCGGTGTGGCCATGCACGGGATCCCGTCCCCGGGGCGTTCACGCCGGGGGCATACCCTTGCACCGTGGCAACGACGAAAAAGGCGAAGCAGGACAAAGGCCGGAAGAACGCCCCGGAGCCGGAGCAGGTCCCGTCCCCGGCGGAGCCGCCCGCGGACGAGGTCGGCCTGGACTTCGCCCGCGCCTGGGCCGAATTCCCCGACCCCGCCGACGAGGAGCAGGTCTTCCGCTGCGACCTGACCTGGCTCACCTCGCGCTGGAGCTGCATTTTCGGCCAGGGCTGCCAGGGCATCCAGGCCGGGCGCGCGAGCGACGGCTGCTGCACGCTGGGCGCGCACTTCTCGGACGAGGAGGACGAGGAGCGGGTCGCCCGCCATATGTCCCGGCTGACCCCGGAGGTCTGGCAGTTCCACGACGAGGGACACACCGGGGGGTGGGTGCAGGAGGACGAGGACGGCGACCGTCAGACGCGCCGCTACGACGGCTCGTGCATCTTCCAGAACCGGCCCGGTTTCGCGGGTGGCGCGGGCTGTGCGCTGCACATCCTGGCGCTCCGGGAGGGGCGTGAACCGCTGGAGACCAAGCCGGACGTCTGCTGGCAGCTGCCGGTGCGGCGGTCGTACGAGTGGATCGACCGGCCGGACGACACGCGGGTGCTGCAGATCACGATCGGTGAGTACGACCGGCGGGGGTGGGGGCCGGGCGGGCACGACCTGCACTGGTGGTGCACCTCGGCCGTTTCGGCGCATGGCGCCGGGGATCCGGTGTACGTGTCGTATCGGCCGGAGCTGACGGAGCTGATGGGCAAGGCGGGGTACGACCGGCTGGTGGAGCTGTGCGAGGCCCGCCTGGCGACCTCCCTCCCCCTGGTAGCCCCCCACCCGGCGGACCCGACGAGCTGACCCCAGGGGGCTGCGCCCCCTGGACCCCGCGACCGTGGTGGACTGAGGGCGGAACTTTCCCCTACCCGCCCCTTCCCGTAACCGGGGGCTACGCCCCCTGGACCCCCGCCCCGGGGGCGGGCCCGGGCGCGACTTTGCGCCCCCCTAGAGCCCGCCGCGACAGCGAGCCGCCGCTCCGGCGAAGCCCGGCACGTGCAGGGGTCCGGGGGTGCAGCCCCCGGTTTCGGGAAGGGGCGGGGTGGGGGAAGACGCGCCCCCTATCCCTTGGGCGTCGGCGAGTCCGACGAGGGTGGGGTGGACGGTGGTGGGGTGGGGTCCGGGGACGGGGCTGATGGGGTGGGGGTCGGGGCGGGGGGCGTGCCTCGGCCCTCGATCACCACCATCGCGCCCGACGGCGCCACCGTCACTCGGGCCCGCCATCGGCCGGGGGGCTCGCGGTCGTGGTCGACCGCGACCGTGATCGTCGCCGACTGGCCGGGGCGCAGCTCGCCCGCGGTGCGGCTCAGCTGGAGCCAGGACGCGCCCGGCGCCGAGGCCGACCAGCGCACCGGGGCGCCGCCCGAGGCGGACAGGGTGATGACCGTCACATCGCCGCTCGGCTGGGCCTCCACGGTGAGCCGCCCGGGGCCGGGCGCGGGGCGGGAGGGGGCGGAGCCGTCGCCGGGGCGGGTGTCGCTCCGGGAGCGCCCGGTGGCCTTGGCGTGCCGCTCGGGTTTGCCGTCCACGCCGATGACCTCGACCGTCACGTCGGGGGCCGACGTACCGGCCCGACCGCGCAGCTTGGCCGCGCCGGAACGGTCCTGCGCACTGCCCGCCTGCTCGTACGTAGGCCCGGCGGACCGATCCTGCTCACCGTCCGCCGCGGCGGCGGCCACCGAGTCCGTGTCGTGCTCGTCACCGGCGAGCGGCGCGCCCCGGTAGGCGGCCCACAGGGCGAGCACCGGGGCGGCCACGACCGTGGCGACCACGGTCGTGGTCAGGGCGCGGCTGCGCAGTCGGCGGCGGCGGGCGGCCCGGTCCTGGGGGTCCAGCGGGAAGCCGCGCCGGTCGAAGCGCGGACCGGCCGCGGCGCGCGCGGGGCGTGCGCTCAGGGAGCACAGCATCGCGGCGTGCACGGCGGAGCGGTCCGCCTCCACCAGCGGCAGCGCGGCGGGGGCGGCGGCCGTACCGGGCCAGGGGCCGTCGGCCGTGGCCCGCTCGGCCATCCGGCGGCATTCGCGGCAGTCGTCGACATGACGCACCAGCTCACGGCGGAGCGCGGCGGAGAGCAGCACCTGGGTGTCGCCCGCGAGCCGGGCGACGACCGGGCAGTGGCCCAGCTCCACGACGGCGAGCGCGGCGCGGGTCCGCTCGACCTCGCAGGCGGCGCTGGAGAGCAGGGCGCGGGTCTCGTCGGCGTCCTTGCCGAGCGCGGCGGCGACCTCGGCGGGGCCGAGCTGGTGGCGGACGTGGAGTTCAAGGGCCTCGCGCTGGGCGGCGGTGGTCCCGGCGGCCTCGGGCCAGGCGAGCGCGGCGAGTTCGCGGCGGCGCCGGTCGGCGACGGGCTCGGGCAGCGCGGTGTCCGGACCGCCCCGCCCGCCCGTCGGCTCCCATGACCCGCGCGGCTCCCGCCGCTCCCGCAGCTCGGCGAGCTTGCGCAGACAGGCCCAGCGGGCGACCGCGTAGAGCCACGGGCGGCTCGGCTCCTCCTCGGCCTCCGCGCGGCCGCGCCCGCGCCCCCGTCCGAGCCGCCGCTCGGCGACGGCCAGCACATCGCCGAGCGTGACCGCCGCGGCGTCGTGCTCGCACAGGACCGACAGGCAGTAGGTGAACAGACCGTCCAGATACGGCTCGTAGCGCGCGGGAGGCCGCTGGGGGCGCGTGGTGGCGACGCGGGGCGCGCGGCGCTGCGCCCGGTGTGCGCCGGTGGCGTGTGTCGAGTGCTCGGACCTGCTGCTCATCACCCGGCGACCGTAGGCGGATGAAGCAGACTTGCTCGCCTTACTTCGGCAGTTTTAACCCTTACGGGTGACCATCTCCCTCATAAGGGGACAGGTGTCCCTCTTCCGCGCGCCGGAACTGCTATGAGCCCACAAGCAGCCCGCACACCCCGCTGTCGGTGGCCGGCGCTAGCGTTGGCGTCATGGCTGCCCGTAGCTCCTCCCGTTCATCCGCCAAGGACCGGCCCTCCTATCGCTGCACCGAGTGCGGCTGGACCACCGCCAAGTGGCTCGGCCGCTGCCCGGAGTGCCAGGCCTGGGGCACGGTCGAGGAGTTCGGCGCGCCCGCCGTGCGGACCACCGCGCCCGGCCGGGTCACCTCGGCGGCCCTGCCCATCGGCCAGATCGACGGCCGCCAGGCCACCGCCCGTTCCACCGGTGTGGACGAGCTGGACCGGGTGCTCGGCGGCGGCCTGGTCCCCGGCGCCGTGGTGCTGCTCGCCGGGGAGCCGGGCGTCGGCAAGTCGACGCTGCTGCTGGACGTCGCGGCCAAGGCGGCCAGCGACGACCACCGCACGCTGTATGTGACCGCGGAGGAGTCGGCCGGTCAGGTCCGGCTGCGCGCCGACCGCATCGGGGCGCTGAGCGAGCATCTCTACCTCGCGGCCGAGACCGATCTGTCCGCCGTGCTCGGCCATCTCGACTCGGTCAAGCCGTCGCTGCTGGTCCTGGACTCCGTGCAGACCGTCGCCTCACCCGAGCTGGACGGCGCACCGGGCGGCATGGCCCAGGTGCGCGAGGTGGCCGGGGCGCTGATCCGGGCGTCCAAGGAGCGCGGCATGTCCACGCTGCTGGTCGGCCATGTGACGAAGGACGGGGCGATCGCGGGCCCCCGGCTGCTGGAGCACCTGGTCGACGTGGTGCTGCACTTCGAGGGCGACCGGCACGCCCGGCTGCGGCTGGTCCGCGGCGTCAAGAACCGGTACGGGGCGACGGACGAGGTGGGCTGCTTCGAGCTGCACGACGAGGGCATCACCGGCCTCGCCGACCCGTCCGGGCTGTTCCTCACCCGGCGCGCCGAGCCGGTGCCCGGCACCTGTCTGACCGTCACCCTGGAGGGCCGCCGCCCGCTGGTGGCCGAGGTGCAGGCGCTCACCGTCGACTCGCAGATCCCCTCCCCCCGCCGCACCACCTCAGGTCTTGAGACCTCCCGGGTTTCGATGATGCTGGCCGTCCTGGAGCAGCGCGGCCGGATCAGCGCGCTCGGCAAGCGCGACATCTACAGCGCCACGGTGGGCGGGGTGAAGCTGTCGGAGCCCGCGGCGGACCTCGCGGTGGCGCTCGCGCTGGCGAGCGCCGCGAGCGACACCCCGCTGCCCAAGAACCTGGTGGCGATCGGCGAGGTGGGGCTCGCGGGCGAGGTCCGGCGGGTCACGGGGGTGCAGCGGCGGCTGTCCGAGGCCGCCCGGCTGGGCTTCACCCACGCCCTGGTGCCCACCGATCCGGGCCGCGTCCCGGACGGTATGCGGGTGCTGGAGGTGGCGGACATAGGGGACGCACTGCGCGTCCTGCCCCGGCGCGAGCGCACGGACCGCGCGCGGGCGGACGCCCCCGAGCGGGGGTGAGCGAGGGGGCGTTCGCGGTGGTGAGCGGGGCGATCCGGACCGCCGGGGAAGCCGCGCTCCACCTGCCGCCCACGGGCGTACGCCGGGAGACCCCACGGGAGGCCGGGGACCGCCGGTAGACTTTGCCCTGGTCTCGCCCGTACGTGGCCTCGTCAGCGGCGCGGAAGGGCGACTCGCGGCACCGATTCAGACCTTGTGACGGAGGAGTGCAGTGGCAGCAGGCGACCGGGCATCGAATCCCGGCAAAGCCGACAGTCTGATGCGTGCCACTCTGAGCGCCGTCGCGCCGGGCACGGCGCTGCGCGACGGCCTTGAGCGCATCCTCCGTGGAAACACGGGCGGGCTCATCGTGCTCGGCACCGACAAGACCGTCGAGTCGCTGTGTACCGGCGGCTTCATCATCGACGTCGAATTCACCGCCACCCGGCTGCGCGAACTGTGCAAGCTGGACGGGGCGCTGGTTCTCGACAAGGACATCAGCAAGATCGTGCGGGCGGGGGTGCAGCTCGTCCCGGACGCGGCGATCGCCACCGAGGAGACCGGCACCCGGCACCGCACAGCGCAGCGCGTCTCCATCCAGACCGGGTTCCCGGTCGTGTCCGTCAGCCAGTCCATGCGGCTGATCGCGCTGTACGTGGACGGGCTGCGGCGGGTCCTGGAGGATTCCGCCGCCATCCTGTCCCGCGCCAACCAGGCGCTGGCCACCCTGGAGCGGTACAAGCTCCGGCTGGACGAGGTCGCGGGCACGCTCTCCGCGCTGGAGATCGAGGACCTGGTCACCGTCCGGGACGTCAGCGCGGTGGCGCAGCGGCTGGAGATGGTCCGGCGCATCGCCACCGAGATCGCCGAGTACGTGGTGGAGCTGGGCACGGACGGCCGTCTGCTCTCGCTCCAGCTGGACGAGCTGATCGCGGGCGTGGAGCCGGAGCGGGAGCTGGTCGTACGGGACTACGTGCCCGAGCCGACCGCCAAGCGCACCCGCACCGTGGCCGACGCGCTCGCCGAGCTGGACCGGCTCACCCACACCGAGCTGCTCGAACTCCCCATCGTGGCCCGCGCCCTGGGGTACACGGGCTCGCCCGAGACCCTGGACTCGGCGGTCTCGCCGCGCGGCTTCCGGCTGCTGGCCAAGGTGCCGAGGCTGCCGGGGGCGATCATCGAGCGGCTGGTGGAGCACTTCGGCGGGCTGCAGAAGCTGCTGGCCGCGAGCGTGGACGATCTGCAGATGGTCGACGGCGTGGGCGAGGCCCGGGCCCGCTCGGTCCGCGAGGGCCTGTCGCGGCTGGCGGAGTCGTCGATCCTGGAGCGGTACGTGTAACGGCACGGCGAGCGACATAACAGAAGGGGCCGGATCCGCATCGTCGGATCCGGCCCCTCTGCTCTTGCCGTCAGCCGCTAATCCTTGGCGAGGACGAACGACACCTTGGCCGCGCCCAGGCCGTCCAGCTTCGCCTCGACCAGGTAGGTGCCGGGGCCCGCCGCCTTGCCGCCCTTCGGCGTCGCGCAGTGGGCGGCGGTGCGCTCGCGGTCCCATTCCACGGTGCGCTTGGTCTCACCGGAGGCGGGCACCTCGATCAGAGCGGTGGCGGTGCCCTCGGGGCAGTCGTCCGAGGCCCAGACATGCTCGTTGTCGGCGTCCGTGATGGTCAGGGAGGCGGCCGCCCGGCCGAAGTCCACCGCGCAGGAGCTGTTCGAGGAGTTCTTCACGGTGATTTCGAACGTCGGCTTCTCATCCGCCTCGTAGGTGTTCTTCACCTTCGCGTCCTTGACGCTGCGCACCGTCAGCTCGACATCGCCGCGCTCGCACTCCGGCAGGCTCGACCCGACGGGCAGCCCCCGGCCGTCCCCGTCGCCGAGTCCGTCGCCGGTGCCGCCGGTGGCCCCGCTGCCGCCCGTATCGCCCGTACCGCCGTCGCCGTCCACGCCCGTACCGCCGGTGTCACCGGAGCCGGAGCCGGAGTCCGAACCGGAGCCGGAACCCGAACCGGGGCCCGTGCCCCCGGTGTCCGACTCGTCGCGGCCGCCCGGCCGTTGGCTGTTCACCGGCCCGGAGGTGGTCGGCCCGGGGGTGATCGTGCGTGCGGGGCCGCCGCCGCCCGGACCCTTCCCCTCGTCGCTTCCGCCGCCGCCCGAACCACCCCAGCCGAAGGCCCAGATGACGAGCAGCGCGATGACTGCGAGCAGGGCCAGCGCAACAGCCCTCCGCCGCCAGTAGATGGAGGAGGGAAGCGGCCCGATCGGATTGCGCAGAGATCCCACGCGGAAACTCTATGGGAGATCAGCCTCCGCACCCGCCAATAACCGCCGCCGGACTCCCTACTTTTCTCATCATCCGACCGGATCGGCCACCTGGGCGACAACAGCCCGGTCCGCACCCGGCCGCCCGCCGCGCATCCTCACCTGAATTACACCGTTTCGCACAGATCTGCCCCGGCTCGACCCGAACGCCCGCGCCTCCGACCCCCATCGGGCGTTCCGTCATGTCAGGATCGGATGTGATGACTGCCATTTCCGCCGCCCCGGCCGCCGCAACCCCGACCCCCGACGGTGCCGAGCTACACCGGCCCGTCATCGACTGGTTCGACGCCCATGCCCGCGACCTCCCCTGGCGCCGCCCGGAGGCGGGGGCGTGGGGTGTGATGGTGAGCGAGTTCATGCTCCAGCAGACGCCGGTGAGCCGCGTGCTGCCGGTGTACGAGCAGTGGCTCGCCCGCTGGCCGCGCCCCGCCGACCTGGCCGCCGAACCGCCCGGTGAGGCGGTCCGCGCCTGGGGCCGCCTCGGCTATCCGCGCCGCGCGCTGCGGCTGCACGGCGCGGCGGCGGCGATAAGGGAGCGGCACGGCGGTGACGTACCGGCGGAGCACGCGCAGCTGCTCGCGCTGCCGGGGGTCGGCGAGTACACGGCGGCGGCCGTGGCCTCGTTCGCGTACGGACAGCGCCACCCGGTGCTGGACACCAATGTGCGCCGGGTGTTCGCGCGGGCGGTCGGCGGCGCCCAGTACCCGCCGAACGCCACCACCGCCGCCGAGCGCAAGCTCGCCCGCGCCCTGCTGCCGGACGACGAGCGGACGGCGTCGCGCTGGGCGGCGGCCACCATGGAGCTGGGCGCGCTGGTCTGCACGGCCCGCACCCCCGACTGCGCCCGCTGCCCCATCGCCGCGTCCTGCGCCTGGCGCGGAGCCGGTTCGCCGGAGCACGACGGCCCGCCGAGGCGCGGCCAGACGTACGCCGGGACGGACCGTCAGGTGCGCGGCAAGCTGCTGGCGGTGTTGCGGGAGGCGGTCGCGCCGGTGCCGCAGGCGGCGCTGGACCAGGTGTGGAACGAGCCGGTGCAGCGGGCCCGGGCGCTCGACGGGCTGGTCTCCGACGGTCTCGTCGAACCGCTCGCGGGCGGCCGCTACCGGCTGCCGATGACCTGAACCGACCTGATCCGACGCCCCTTGCCACAGCCCGGTTTCACGGCCTCACCAGGGCGTCTGTGACAGAGCTGTGACACTGCCAGGACCCGGTTCTGACACTCCGTCGAACCGGGTTCCGCTGTTACACAACCTATGGACAGCTGTGCGTATCCCGAGGTGCTGACGCACATGGCGCCGCAACAGCCCCTCCGTAGCGTCCTTCCCGTGCCGGGCGAACGACCGGCATCCAACGTGGGGAAGACAGCGGGATGGAGGGCTGCGTGATGACCGGCAGCAGCGGCAAGGTTCTGGACTTCGAGGAGTACGTGCGCAACCGGCAGGACGCGCTGCTGCGCAGCGCCCGCCGACTGGTTCCGGACCCGATCGAGGCACAGGACCTCCTGCAGACCGCGCTCGTGCGCACCTACGGCCGCTGGGACGGGATAGCCGACAAGTCCCTCGCCGACGCGTACCTCCGCCGCGTCATGATCAACACCCGGACCGAGTGGTGGCGCGCCCGCAAGCTGGACGAGGTGCCCACCGAGCAGCTGCCGGAGTCCAGCGTCGAGGACGGCACCGAGCAGCACGCCGACCGGGCCCTGCTGATGGACATCCTCGGGGTGCTGGCTCCCAAGCAGCGCAGTGTCGTGGTGCTGCGACACTGGGAGCAGATGACGACGGAGGAGACGGCGGAGGCGCTCGGTATGTCGACCGGCACGGTCAAGAGCACGCTGCACCGGGCGCTCGCCCGGCTGCGGCAGGAGCTGGAGAGCCGCGAGCTGGATGCCCGCGTGCGCGACCGCCAGGAGCGGGGGCAGGAACGGTGCGCGGCCTGATCAAGGCCCGTCCCGGCAGTAGTGGCATGCCCAGCAGGTCCGCCATCATCACCGGCGGCGCGGTCGTGGGCCTCGCGGCCGCCGGCGGCTGGATGCTGGCCGGATGCAGCTTCAGCAGTCAGGGCGTGCGGACCGAGGGCCCGGCCCGCACCCAGTGGACCTCGCCCGCCGCGCAGGACCACGGCTCGTACGCGAGCGGCGGGACGACCAAGCCCCCGGCCGTGCGGAAGGCCGAAGCGGTGCGGCTGATCAAAGAGGACCCGGAGGTCGGCCAGGACCTGAAGTCGCACCTCCAGCCGTGCACGGCGGCGGCCGGGAAGGGGAAGCCGGTCAAGGGCTACCCGGTGGAGGTGGCCCGGGGGAAGCTGACCGGACCCGCCGCGTCCGACCTCGTCATCAACGTCACGAGCTGCGACGACGGCTTCGGCATCGGCTCGTATGTGTACCGCAAGGTGGGGCCTCGGTACGAGAACGTCTTCAGCGACGAGCAGCCGCCGGTCTACGCCGACGTCGTCAAGGGCGATCTGAGCGTCACCAAGCTCTCGTACGCCTCGGGTGACACCGTCTGCTGCCCTTCACGCGAAGATGTGATCACCTACCGTTGGGCGGCGAGCAGGGAGGCGTTCACCGTGATCCGGCACAAGCACACCGACTACAGCAAGAACGGCCCCACGGAGGACCCCGCTCCCAGCGCCGCCGTGAAGGACAGCGGCGAGGACGACGGAACGGAAGGCTGAACCGAGGCTGTGGCCGAAACCCATGTGCTCTTCGTCGAGGACGACGACGTCATCCGCGAGGCCACCCAGCTCGCCCTGGAGCGCGACGGCTTCCTGGTGACGGCCGCGCCCGACGGGCTGACCGGTCTTGAGCGGTTCCGGGCCTCCCGGCCCGATATCGCCCTGCTGGATGTGATGGTTCCGGGCCTGGACGGGGTCAGCCTGTGCCGCCGGATCCGTGACGAGTCCACCGTGCCCGTGATCATGCTGTCGGCCCGCGCCGACTCGATCGACGTGGTGCTGGGCCTGGAGGCCGGGGCCGACGACTACGTCACCAAGCCCTTCGACGGCGCCGTGCTGGTCGCCCGCATCCGCGCCGTACTGCGGCGTTTCGGCCACGCCAGCGGCCCCGGCGGCCGCGGCGGCGAACAGCCGGACCCGGACGAGCCCGAGGGCGGGGTGCTGCGCTTCGGCGACCTGGAGGTGGACCCGGAGGGCATGGAGGTCCGCAAGGGCGGTGAGCAGGTCGCGCTGACGCCGACCGAGATGCGGCTGCTGCTGGAGTTCTCGGCCGCGCCCGGCACCGTGCTCTCCCGCGACCGGCTGCTGGAGCGGGTGTGGGAGTACGGCTGGGGCGGGGACACCCGGGTCGTCGACGTCCATGTCCAGCGGCTGCGCGGCAAGATAGGCCAGGACCGCATCGAGACGGTCCGCGGCTTCGGCTACAAGCTCAGGGGCTGAAGCGGACCATGGTGAGACTCGCGCTCCGCTCCGGACTGCGCTGGAAGGTCAGCCTGGCCATCGCCGCGGTGAGCGCGCTGGTCGCCGTCGCGCTGAGCCTCGTCGTCCACAACGCGGCCCGGGTCTCGATGCTGGACAACAGCCGCACGGTGATGGACGAGCGGGTCAAGGTCGCCCAGAAGTGGTACGAGCAGTCCAGGGTGCTGGGCTTCGGCGCCAAGCTGGACGACCAGCGGCTGCCGGAGGACCTGCGGAAGTTCGCGGCGCGCGGGCAGCGCGCCACCTATCTGGAGGACTCCGGCACCGGCAGCCCCGAGGTGTGGGCGTCGGTGCCGCTGCGCGACGGCAAGGTGCTCTCCGTCCACACCCGCTTCCAGGACCGCTTCGCCGTCCTGGACGACCTGGACCGGGTGCTGATCCTCGGCTCGGTCTCCGTGGTGCTGGGCGGGATCGCGCTCGGCGTGCTGATAGGCGATCAGCTCTCGCGGCGGCTGCGCAAGGCCGCCACCGCGGCCCGCAAACTCGCCGAGGGCGACTCCGAGGTGCGGGTACGGGACGCCATCGGCGGCCGGGTGCGCGACGAGACCGACGACCTGGCGCGCGCGGTCGACGGCATGGCCGAGGCGCTGCAGGAGCGGCTGGAGGCGGAGCGGCGGGTCACCGCCGACATCGCCCACGAGCTGCGCACCCCGGTCACCGGGCTGCTGACCGCCGCCGAGCTGCTGCCCCCGGGCCGCCCCACCGAGCTGGTACGGGACCGGGCGCAGGCGATGCGCACGCTGGTCGAGGACGTGCTGGAGGTGGCCCGGCTGGACGGCTTCGCCGAGCGGGCCGAACTCCAGGAGATCGACCTCGCCGAGTTCATCACCCGCCGGGTGCGGGTGGTGTCCCCGGACGCGGTGGTCACGGTGGTGTCCCGGGACGCCTACGTCTCCACCGACCCGCGGCGTCTGGAGCGCATCCTCGGCAATCTGCTGGCCAACGCCGCCCGGCACGGCAAGCCGCCGTTCGAGGTCACCGTGGAGGGGCGGGTGCTGCGGGTCCGCGACCACGGGCCCGGGTTCCCGGACGCGCTGCTGAAGGACGGGCCGAGCCGGTTCCGTACCGGCAGCAAGGACCGGGCGGGCCAGGGCCATGGGCTGGGCCTGACCATCGCCGCGGGCCAGGCCCGGGTGCTGGGGGCGCGGCTGACGTTCCGTAACGCGGATCCGGCGGCGGAGGGGAAGGACGGCGCGGTGGCGGTGCTCTGGCTGCCGGAGTCGGCGCCCACCAACACCGGCAGCTTCCCGGTCATCGAGGTCCCGGACTGACGCGAGCCGCCCCGCCCTTCGGCAGAAGGGCGGGGCGGCTCGGCGGTCCTACGGGTCAGACGGTCTCGGCGACCGGCACCGCGTCGGTCGGGGCCTTGTCGCCGTCCTCGGACTTGGCGGCGGATGCGCGCAGCGGGACCTCCTTGATGAACCAGGCCGCGATGAAGCCGACGATGCTGATCACCGCGCCCCACAGGAACACCTGCTGCGCGCCGCTGGCCACGGCGTGGAGGTAGGCGTCCTTGATGGGCGGGGGCAGCTTCCCGATGCTGTCCGGGGCGAGCTGGGCGCTGCCGGAGGTGGCGGCCGCCGCCTTCGCGCCGCCCCGCTCGGCCATGGTGTCGTTCACCTGGTTGGTGAACAGGACGCCCAGGATCGCGACGCCGAAGGAGCCGCCCAGGGTGCGGAAGAGGGTGGCGGAGGAGGAGCCGACGCCCATGTCCTTCATCTCGACGCTGTTCTGCGCGATCAGCATCGTCGTCTGCATGAGGAAGCCCATGCCCGCGCCGAGCACCGCCATGTAGATGCCGGAGGTGGTGCGGGTGGTCTCGGTGTCCATCTGCGCCAGCAGGAACATGCCCGCGGTGATCAGGAAGCCGCCCAGGATCGGGAAGATCTTGTACTTGCCGGTCTGGGTGGTGACCCGGCCCGCGACCAGCGAGACCGCCATCATGCTCAGCAGCATCGGGAGCAGCAGCAGCCCGGAGTTGGTGGCCGAGGCGCCCTGGACGGTCTGCTGGAAGAGCGGCAGGAAGGTCATCGAGCCGAACATCACGAAGCCGGTGAGGAAGCCGATGACCGTGACCAGCGAGAAGTTGCCGATCCGGAAGATGTGCAGCGGCAGTACGGGTTCGGCGACCCGCTTCTCGACGAAGAGGAACGCGGCGAGCGCGAGGACGCCGACCACGCCCAGCCCGATGATCTCGACCGAGCCCCAGGCGTACTCGTTGCCGCCCCAGGTGGTGAGCAGCACGAGCGCGGTGATGCCCACGGTCAGCAGGGCCGCGCCGGTGTAGTCGATCCGTCCCTCGAAGCGCTTCTTGGGCAGGTGGAGCACCGCGCTGATCGCGAACAGGGCGATCGCGCCGAGCGGGATGTTGATGTAGAAGATCCAGCGCCAGCCGAGGTGGTCGGTGATCGTGCCGCCGACCAGCGGGCCACCGATCATGGCCACGGCCATCACACCGGCCATCATGCCCTGGTAGCGGCCACGCTCCCGGGGCGGCACCAGGTCACCGATGATCGCCATCACGCCGACCATCAGACCGCCCGCGCCCAGGCCCTGGACGGCCCGGAAGCCGATCAGCTGACCCATCGTCTGGGCCATGCCGGAGAGGGCCGAACCGGCGAGGAAGAGGGCGATGGAGGTGAGGAAGATGCCCTTGCGGCCGTACATGTCGCCGAGCTTGCCCCAGATGGGGGTCGAGGCGGCGGTCGCCAGGGTGTACGCGGTCACCACCCACGAGAGGTGCTCAAGGCCGCCCAGCTCGCCGACGATGGTCGGCATCGCGGTGCCGACGATCATGTTGTCGAGCATCGCGAGCAGCATCGCGATCATGAGGGCGAGGATCACCACACTGGTGCTGTGGGTCTTCGGCTCCTTGCCCTGCTTGCCCTCCGTACCCGGAGCGGGCCGGGCGGCGCCCTGTGCGGGCAGGGAAGCGGGTGGCACTTCACCTTCTGGTTTCTTCTGGGACATGATCTCCACTCCCCCTGGTTACGACGATCTCCGGTGACGCGCCACTTACTTGCCGCCCGGCTAGTTGAGTACAGTGGGAACGGTAAGACGTCTACTAGCCGGGCGTCAAGTAAGTTCTGTTCGGCCTGCTCAGAGGGCTGGCCCCATCCCCACAGGAGAGCATCTTGGGCACTGCACCGCGCCGGGGCGACACCCGTCAGCGCATCCAGGACGTGGCCTTGGACCTCTTCGCCAAGCAGGGGTACGAGAAGACTTCGCTGCGCGAGATCGCCGAACAGCTCGATGTCACCAAGGCGGCGCTCTACTACCACTTCAAGACCAAGGAAGACATCGTCCTCAGCCTCTTCCAGGACCTGAGCAAGCCGCTGGACGAGCTGATCGCCTGGGGCGAGCGGCAGCCGCGCACCCTGGAGACCAAGCGGGAGCTGCTGCGCCGCTACAGCGCCGCCCTGGCCGACGTCGAGCCGCTGCTGCGCTTCATGCAGGAGAACCAGGCGACGGTGCGCGAGCTGAGCATCGGCCAGGTCTTCAAGGACCGGATGATCGCGATGTCCGCCCTCATCCGCGACCCCGACGCGGGCCTGACCGAGCAGGTCCGCTGCACGACCGCGCTCTTCAGCATGCACGCGGGGGCCTTCGCGCTGCAGACGATCGAGGGCGACCCCGAGGAGAAGCGGCAAGCCGTCCTCGAAGTCGCCCTCGATCTTCTGACCCAGGCGCACGCGCCAGCGGAGCGCCTGGGCGACCAGTGACGCCGGGAAGGCCCGGCGCCGGTCAGACCTTGACGCCGTGCTCCCGCAGGAAGGTCAGCGGCCCCACGGCCGAGCCGTAGTCCGGCGTCGTACGGACCTCGAAGTGCAGGTGCGGGCCGGTGGAGTTGCCGGTGCTGCCGGACAGCCCGATGTTCTGGCCGGTGGTCACGCTCTGGCCTATGCGCACGTCGATCCGGGAGAGGTGCGCGTACTGCGTGTACGTGTCGTTGTCGTGCTTGATCACGATGGCGTTGCCGTACGCCGGACCGTCACCGGCACCGTTCGGGCCCGCCTTCACCACGACGCCGGTGTGCACGGCGCGCACCGGGGTGCCGGTGGGCACCACGAAGTCCTGGCCGCTGTGGTTGTGCGACCACAGGTTGCCCGCCAGGCCGAAGGCGGCGCCCAGGGTGTACTTCGCGACCGGGGTCTCCCACTTGTCGGCCTTCTTGGCCTCGGCGGCCTGAGCAGCCCGGGCCGGGCCGCTGGGGGCGGTCGCCTCCGCGGCGAACGTCACCCCGGCGCCGAGCGCGAGCGAGGCGCCCACACCCACGGCGATCACGGTGGCGCGGGTCCGCGCGAGGGACGAATACGAATGCGGAAAACGACGGGTGGTGGCGCGCGGGGCCATAGGGGACTACCTCCGGGAATGCGTGAAGACGACGCCCCTTGGTATCCCGTTCGCGCGATATGGCCAAGATGCGTATCTACTAAGCACTTCCGTAGTTCGCGCGCTGATGGCGCTCTTTCCTGCGGGGAATTCCGCCCCCGCTGACCTGGGTATATTCGCCGCCGCGCCGCTATTCCTAATTCCCGTAGTAGGCCCCGTAGGCGCTGTGCCGCATATCACCGTGCGGCGGGATCTCCGCCTCTCTCGCAGGGACTTCCGATTGTCCGTTTCGGGACCAAAGTCCCGCCCCCCCCGCTATGCTGACCAGCCTGGAGCCACCACTACCCGGGGGGAATGGGACGTGGATCCCGCAGTCATCGGCGCGCGCCTCGCGTCCAGCGCCGTCGCACCGCTCGTCAAGAAGCTGTTCGTAGCGGAGGGGCCGGGCGCCGGGCTGGTGGACCGGCCGGTCCGTATCTCCTCCCTCGTCTCCTTCCGGGGCGAGAAACGCACGCTGACCGACAAGGACCTGCGCAAGCTCGCCGCCAAGCTCGTCGAACGGGCCATGGCCGGGACAGGGCCCGGCGAGCGGCCGATCCCCGCCGATGAGGCCGAGCCGCTGACCGACGCGCTGGCCAGGTCGCTGTCCGCACTGGGCGATCTGGCCATGGACGACGTCCAGGCCGTGCGGTTCGGCCACCGGGTGCTGGCCAAGGATCTCCACTACAAGGCCGAGCTTCCCGACGCCCACCTCTCGCTGAACGCGTCCCGGCTCTACCGAAGCCTCCTCGATACCGCCTGCCTGCACATCCTGCACTTCTTCACCCAGCGCTCGACGTTCGTCGCCCGCACCCTGGTCGAACAGAGCGGGCAGCTCGCCGAGCTGATCACCAAGATCGACATCCTGATCGAGCGGCTGCCGTCCCAGTCCGCGCAGGACGCCGCGTTCGAGCGCCGGTACGCCGACTACATGGTCAAGAAGCACGGCACGCTGACCATCGTCGGCATCGACCTCAGCCACGCCGAGGCCGCCTGGCCGCTGGACGCCGCGTACCTCAGCCTGGAGGCCGTCTCCCAGGACGACGAACGCCCGCTCGGCCTCGACGGCGCCCCGCCCACCGCCCTCCCCGCCGACCGGGCGCTCTCCGGCCATGAGCGGGTCCTGCTGCGCGGCGTCGCGGGCTCCGGCAAGACCACCCTGGTCCAGTGGCTCGCCGTCTCCGCCGCCCGGCAGGAACCGCCGCGCGGGCTGGAGCAGCTGATCGGCCGCGTCCCCTTCGTCCTCCCGCTGCGCACCATCGCCCGCCAGGACGCCCTGCCCTCCCCGGCCCGTTTCCTCGCCGCCGTCCACAGCCCCCTGGACGCGGCCCAGCCGTCCGGCTGGGCCGACCGCGTCCTCACCGCCGGGCGCGGGCTGATGCTGATCGACGGCATCGACGAGATCCCCGAACGCGACCGGGAGCGCACCCGCGCCTGGCTGGCCGATCTGCTGATCGCCTACCCCGGCAACCTGTGGCTCGTCACCTCCCGCCCCTCCGCCGTCGCCGACGACTGGCTCGCCGCCCAGGACTTCAGCGAGTTCGCGCTGTCCCCCATGAGCCGCGACGACATGACCGCCTTCATCGACCGCTGGCACGACGCGGCGCGCCAGACGTGCCGTACGGAGGACGAGCACCTCGCCCTCGGCGCGTACCAGTCGGCCCTGCATACGGCCGTCCGCACCAAGCAGGACCTCAGCCGCCTCGCCACCAACCCCCTGATGTGCGGCCTCATCTGCGCCCTCCACCGGGCCCGGCGGGGCTATCTGCCGCCCGGCCGCAAGGCCCTCTACGACGCGGCGCTCTCCATGCTGCTGACCCGGCGCGACACCGAACGCCATGTCTACGCCCCCGGCGACATCCAGCTCGACGAGGAACCGCAGATCCAGCTTCTCCAGCGGCTGGCGTACTACCTGATCCGCAACGGCGAGGCCGAACTCGACCGCGACCGGGCCGAGGCCATCGTCGCCGAGGCCCTGCCGTCCGTACCGGCCGCGCAGGCCCTCGGAGACGCCCGGCGCATCCTGAACCACCTGCTGCTGCGCAGCGGGCTGCTCCGGGAGCCCTCGGTGGGCACCGTGGAGTTCGTCCACCGCACCTTCCAGGACTACCTGGGCGCGAAGGCGGCCGTGGAGGCGTGGGACGTGGGGCTGCTGGTCAGCCATGCCGACGACACCCAGTGGGAAGACGTCTTCCGCATGTCGGTCGCCCATGCGCGCCCGCGCGAGCGCGTCGAACTGCTCACCAAGCTCATGGACCGGGGCAGCGCGCACCCGGCCGTACGGGCCCGGCTCCACCTGCTCGCGACGGCCTGCCTCGAACACGCCGCCGACCTCGACCCCCACGTACGGGACCAGGTGAAGCGGCGCGCCGACGAACTCATCCCGCCCCGGAGCGCCAGCGCCGCCCGCGACCTCGCCAACGTCGGCCCGCTCGTGCTCCAGCTCCTCCCCGGCCCTGAGGGGCTCTCCGACGCGGAGGCGGAAGCCTGCGTGATCACGGCGTCAGTCGTCGGGACCGATGCCGCGATCCCGTACCTGCGCCAGTTCCGCGTCCACCCCTCGCTCGCCGTCCGCGCCCGGCTCGCCTCGGGCTGGCAGCGCTTCGACACCGAGCGCTACTTCACCGAGGTGATCTCCCACCTCACTCCCGGCGGCCTGTACTTCGTCGCCGAGTCCCTGGAACACCTGCGCATGCTCCAGGACACCGGGCCCCGCCC
Organism: Streptomyces sp. NPDC059850; assembly: GCF_042731515.1. Classification (NCBI taxonomy): domain Bacteria; kingdom Bacillati; phylum Actinomycetota; class Actinomycetes; order Kitasatosporales; family Streptomycetaceae; genus Streptomyces; species Streptomyces sp. NPDC059850. The sequence continues at coordinate 5,512 of NZ_JBHWJI010000080.1, read as the reverse complement.
GCTGCTGCTCCTGCGCGGCAGCTTCACCGAGCACGAGCTGCGCACCACCCTCGACCCGGGCCCCCTGACCCACCTCCGGATCGACGACAACGTCATGCTGTCCGACCTCGGTTGCCTCCGGCACCTGACGCGGCTGCGCGTGCTCACCCTGACCAAATGCGTGGGCGTCAAGGACCTGCTTCCGCTGGCGGACCTGGCGCTGACCACGCTGGATCTCGCCTCGCGCCACAACTACGGGTACTACGCCAACCTGGCGCGCCTCACCTCCCTGGACCACCTCAGGCTCATCGACCGGGAAATCATCCCCGCCGCTCGTCCGCTGCCCCAGCTCTCCCGGCTCACCATCACCTCGTACCGGCGCGACCTGACCCTGGGCTGGGTGGCCGCGTGCTTCCCCGGGCTCCGTCATCTCCACGTCGAGGCCCAGAAGCCCGACGCCCGCGCCGTCGACCTCGCCCCGCTGCGCCCGCTCCGCCACCTGGAGACCGTCACGCTCCGGGGCGTCCACGCCGTCCGCGACGACGAGCTGCCCGGCGTGGCGATCCAGCCGCTCCCCCTCCCCCGCCGCCGCGTGGGCATCCCCGCCGAACCGGCCGATGGAGTCGCGCCATGACCGCGTGGCCGGGGAGCGGGTGTTGGTCAAGGCGCTTCGCCCGGCTGGGGGCGGACCGTGAGGATCTGCTGGGCGTGGCCGACCGGGCCGCTCAGGTCGTGCAGGACAGTGCTGGTGATGCCCTGGCCGGTGGGGCCGAAGGCGACGGTGGTGTCCAGGCCGGTCCAGCGGCCTTCGGGCTGCCGGTGGAAGTGGAGCGTCAGGTCGACATTGGGGAACATCCAGGCGGTGGGCGACTGGCGCACGGCGATGCCGTTGGCGGTGTCGACCAGGGCGACGAAGGACGCCAGCGGGCTCGCCGTCTCCCCCGCGACGAGGGCCACATCGGTGGAGGCCCAGACCGTCGCGCGGCCCGGCTGCGGCTCGGCGAGCGGCCGGACGTCCAGGGAGGCGACGAACCCGCCGGGCCAGACGGTGGACATGTCCCAGGGCGCGAGCGCGTCCGGCGGGGTGAGGCGCTCGGCGCCGCCGCCCGCGACGGCGCCGGTGTCCAGGGCGGTCAGCAGCCAGGCGCGCGCCCGGACCACCGGACGGTCCGCTATGCGCACGGTGGCTTCGAGGAGTTCGATGGTGCGGCCGGGCCGGATCGTCTCCACCCGGATCTCGCACTCCTCAAGGGCGAGGCGGCCGAGGATGTCGAAGCTGACGCGGCTCAGCACGAGACCGGCGTCCGGACGCCCGGCCACGTGGCGGTCGATGGCGTGGACGATGAGGCCGCCGAGCGGGCTGAAGTGCTGTTCGTCGGAGGCCCACGCGCCGCCCACGTGCTGGGTGGGCTTGAAGCGGTGGTCGGCGGTGCGCTCGAAGTAGCTGTCCAACGGGTTCCTCCTGGGCAGGTGTTGACGACACCACCGTAAAGGTGAGGGAGGATCTTCCTCATGGACGACGTAGACCGGAAAATCCTTGCCGAGCTGCAGAAGGACGGGCGGCTCACCGTGACCGAACTCGCCGAGCGCGTACGCCTCAGCCTCTCGCCCTGCCACCGGCGGCTGCGCGCGCTGGAGCGCTCCGGCGCGATCAGCGGCTACCGCGCGCACCTCGACGCCCACGCCCTCGGGCTCACCTTCGACGCCCTGGTCTTCATCACGATGCACGACGCGTCCCGCGACACCGTCGCCGCGTTCGAAGAGGCCGTCGCCGCCATCCCCAACGTGCTGCAGGCGCAACGGCTGTTCGGCGACCCGGATTACCTTCTGCGCGTCGTCACCCGCGACCTGCCCGCCTTTCAGGAGCTGTACGACGACCGGCTCGCCACGCTCCCCGGCGTGCAGCGCCTCAGCTCCACCCTCGTCATGAAGGATGTCGTCGTGGACCGGCCGCTGCCCCTGTGAGGTGGGGCTGCCCGTGCGAGCAGGAGCGGACCTTCGTGGAGGCGATGACGGTTTCGAGCCGGTCGCGGGCGTCGGCCAGCTCGCCGAGCTGGCGCTCGATGCGGTCGCGCTCGGCCAGCAGGAGTTCCAGCATCGCCGGGGTCGCCTCACCGGTGTCGACGCACGGCATCAGCTGCACGATGGTGCGGCTGGAGAGCCCCGCCGCGAACAGCTGCTGGATCAGATGCACGCGGTCGGCCGCGCTCTCGGGGTAGTGCCGCTGCCCGCTGACGCTGCGCTCGGGGTGCAGCAGGTGCTGCTCCTCGTAGTAGCGCAGCGCCCGTACGCTCACCCCTGCCCTGGCGGCCAGTTCACCGATGCGCACGCATGCCTCCCTGCGATATTTGCCTCTGACGTCAACGTCAGGTTTTAGCTTAGCTCCGCGTAACGTCGTCCTGCTACGAGGAGCCTTCACGTGCCTGCCAGCAGCGCTGCCGCCGACCGCGCGGCCCAGATCCTGTCCCGCCCGTTCACCCTGGGCGGGCTCACCGTACCGAACCGGATCGCCATGGCGCCGATGACGCGTCAGTTCTCGCCGGGCGGTGTCCCCGGTGAGGATGTGGCGCGGTACTACGCGCGCCGGGCGGCCGGTGGGGTCGGGCTGGTCATCACCGAGGGTACGTACGTCGGCCACGACTCGGCCGGAGAGAGCGACCGGGTGCCGCGCTTCCACGGCGAGGACGCCCTGGCGGGCTGGAAGAACGTAGTGGCGGAGGTGCACGCCGCGGGCGGCCGCATCATGCCGCAGATCTGGCACGTCGGAGCGGTGCGCGACGAGGGTACGGGCCCGGTGCCCGGCGCCCCCACGCACGGCCCGTCGGGCCTCGCGCTGGACGGCACCCCCAAGGGGCGGGCGATGACCCAGGACGACCTGGACGCGACGGTCGCCGCCTTCGCCGAGGCCGCGGCGGACGCGGAGCGCACCGGCTTCGACGGTGTCGAGCTGCACGGTGCCCACGGCTATCTGATCGACCAGTTCCTGTGGGAGCGCACCAACCGCCGCACCGACGGCTACGGCGGCGACCCGGTCGCTCGTACCCGCTTCGCCGCCGAGATCGTGGCCGCCTGCCGCAAGGCCGTATCCCCGGACTTCCCGATCGTCTTCCGCACCTCGCAGTGGAAGGCCAACAACTACGACGCGAAGCTCGCCGGGACCCCGCAGGAGCTGGAGGCGGTCCTCGCCCCGCTCGCGGAGGCCGGGGTGGACGCCTTCCACTCCTCCACCCGCCGGTACTGGGTGCCGGAGTTCGAGGGCTCGGACCTGAACCTCGCGGGCTGGACCAAGAAGCTCACCGGCAAGGCCACCATCAGCGTCGGCTCCGTCGGTCTGGACAAGCAGTTCGACCCCTCGGCGTTCCAGGGGAGCCGGACCGGGGTGGCGGGCATCGAGCCGCTGCTGGACCGGCTGGAGCGGGAGGAGTTCGACCTCATCGCGGTCGGCCGCGCCCTGATCGGCGACCCGGAGTGGGCCCGCAAGGTCCTCGGCGGGGACACCGACGCGCTCATTCCCTTCGACTCCGACCAGCTCCAGAAGCTGCACTGAGCCCCAGCCGGGACCCTGCCGGGACCCGGCGGCGGGAGCCGCCGGGTCACCGGTTCGGCCGTATCACGATGGCCCGTTTTCTCCCTCACTGCGACGATTGACCCGATTGGCGCCACCTTGACGGCGTCCCGGAGCAGGCAGGGAGAGCGGGTCATGTCGAAGCGGCTGCACGTAGGGAACCTCAGTTACCAGACCACGCGGGAAGACCTGGAGAAGCTGTTCGGGCAGTTCGGGTCGGTGATGGACGCGACCGTCATCACCGACCGGGACACCGGGCGCTCACGCGGGTTCGGGTTCGTGGAAATGGCGGACATGGACGCCGAGAAGGCCATGGCCCAGCTGGATGGACAGGAGATGAACGGACGGTCCGTCACCGTCACAGAAGCGAGGGCGGTTTCACGCGGCGGACGGTGAACCACGCCGCGCGGACGGCGGGCGGACGGTACGGCGGCGGAGCCGCGTGAGCGTGCCGTTCGCCACGTATCGCCGCTAGGACTTGCGGGTGGAGCTATGCGGCGTGGTGGTATGGGTCGATGCGATCCCCCACACGCATATCTTCACCTCGTCCCCACAATCCCCACCCCGGCGACCGAGCGGGCGGCCCGCCCGGCGCGGCGCACGGCGACGCGCAGCACGGCGACACGCCGGACGACGCGCAGCAGGGCAACTCGTACAGCAACCCGTACGAGGAACTCGCCGAGCTGGCCGATCCGTACGACCCCGAGGACCCGCTCGGCCTCGGGCTGAAGCCGGATGACGACGACACCTCCGACCTCGGCGGCGCCGGAGCCACCGGCAAGGACGGCGCGAGCGGAGCCGACGGAGAGCCGTGGTCGCCGCCCGACCACGGCCGCTCCCGGCGCGCCCGCCGCCGAGGCCGCGGGCGCGGGCGCTTCAAGGCGGTGCCGCTCACCGCGAAGCTGGTCATCGGCGTGCTGGTGCTCGCGGTGATCGCGGTGCTGGCCGACCGGGTCGCCGTCATGTACGTGGAGCGCAAGGCGGAGGCCGCGCTCCAGAAGAAGCTCAAGCTGGCCACGGCGCCCAACGTGACCATTCACGGCTTCCCGTTCCTCACTCAGGTGACGGACAAGAAGCTGCAGCAGGTCGACGTGGCGGTGCCCGATGTGGCGGCCGACCGCGTCTCACTCGCCGAAGTGAACGTCCAGGCCCAGGACATCCGGCTGAACGCCGATCTGCCCACGTCCATCAAGGGCGCCGTGGTGGAGCGCATGAAGGGCGACGTCCTGCTGGCCTTCGAGGACCTGGACCGGGAGCTGGGGGCCTCCCAGGTGCGGTTCCGGGCGTTCGGGCCCAACTCGGTGCGCGCGGACGGCAAGCTGCCGGTCGCCGGGCAGGATGTGTCGCTGCACGCGATGGCCCACATACAGCGCCAGGGAGACCGGGGGATCTCCACCGAGGTGACCGGCATGCGGCTGGAGATCCCCGGGATCGCCACCTACCGGCCGGGCAAGAACGCCGGGCTGCGGCTGCACCCCAAGGCGGCCAAGCAGATCAGCGAGGACACCGCGAAGGCGAGGGCGCTGCTGGCGGTGCCGTCGGTGGCGGAGCGACTGGGGATCGCTCCCGAACCGGCCGGGCGGGCGCGCCAGGACGACCGTCAGCTGGACAAGATCACCGGGTCGCCGAAGTTCGTACCGTCCCTGACGAAGGTCAACCTCGTCGACGTGACGAACGAGCACCCCGAGCTGGTCAAGAAGCTCGGCATCGATCCGACGGTGGCCTCCGCGCTGACCAGGTACAAGCTGCCGGAGCTGTCGGAAAAGCTGTCGCTCTCCTTCCAGCTGCCGGAAAAGGCCAAGGGCATCAAGATCCAGAACATAGGCGTGAAGCCGGACGGGATCGTGGCCGACCTGACCGGCAACCAGATGGGCTTCGGAAAGCGCCCGTAAATGCGGTGACCTCTGAGACGGGGGCCGGTGGCACGTGCCACCGGCCGCTTCTTCATGTCCGGGCGCGCGGCCGCCT
>NZ_JBHWJI010000079.1:0-38455 GCF_042731515.1 Streptomyces sp. NPDC059850 | reverse complement strand
GATCCGGTGAGCAGCGCTGCGGCGTCGCCGCGACATCCGGCAGGCGGGCTTCAGCCATCCGCCTTGGCTCCGTCGATGGGGCCGAGACCCGCCCTGGCCAACATGCGGAGGAGGGGGAGCGTAGGCACGGTGCCGCCGCCCTCAAGGCGGTCGATGTCCTCCACGGACAGCCCCGTCCGTTCGGCGAACGACGCTTGGTCGATTCCCAGGGCCGTCCGACGGTCGTAGACAGCCTGCCCCAGAGCGATCGCGGCGCCCGCCTCGACGTAGGCCGGGTCGGCTCGATGCTCCTCGGGGATTGTCCATGAGGTGCGGTAACCCCTGCTCACGGCGGCTCCTCGAACGTCGGGCGATACCCGAGCCGACATCAGTACCGTTGTCGACCGCCGGGATAGTGAACCGGCTTTCGGCACTCAGGCGCGTCCGCTCGCGCAGGCTCCGGGCCGAGCGCGAAGCACAGGCCCGCGTGGAGCAGTTCCGACTCGTCAAGCGTCAGAATCAGCGGTGCGAGGGCCACGACCTCACGCAGCCGGACGACCTGAAGCGTCAGCGCGAGCTGGTCCCCCTCGCGCCGTACGCGCAGCCCCATCGGGGCGGGCTCGATGCGCCACTCGGACTGAGCGCGACGGTCCGGGCTCATCCCCATGCTCCCCTCGTTTGAGTCGGCCGGGCGTCCTCGTCCTCGCCCTCGTCGGCTCCGGGAAGCCGCCTGCCACGGCTGTCCGCCACCCGCAGCGCGTCCCGTAGCGCCTCGACCAGGCGGTTCGCGAGGAAGCGCAGCTCTCCGGCCTCCGCCTTCGGGTTGCCGAGCAGTACGTCGGCGTGGCCGAGGAGTTCGGTGCCCATGCGGAGCTGCACCGCTTCCATCTCGTCGGCGAGCCGGGACAGATACCCCTTGCCGTCCTCACTGGGGACCAGGAAACACGGCTTCCCAGCCGGTCCATTCCACGGCAGCAGACGCGGCTGTGCACTCACCGGATCACCACCATCCCGTGCGGAGCGCACAGCAGCTCCACCCGGGGAGCGTCCTTCGTCGCCCGTTCCGGCCGCTGCGCCGGGGCATTCGCGCACTTCACCGGAGGACTTGCCCGGACCACATGTCGGCGTCCCCGACCGGGTAGCAACAACCGCAGCAGCCGCCACACGGTGTGGTGGATATGGTTTGGCACGTTGACGCTCCTCTGCGCGTTGACCACGCCCCCGGGCCGTTCGCGCGGTCGCGGGGGTCTTGCATGTGCCAACTGTGCTGCGGAGCAACGACGCTGCCTTCCCGCCCCTGGCTATCCCCATCATGGGTAGGCTGACGGTCAGGACCGTGTGACAGATTGTCACCATCAGGCGTAACGGGGCACACGATGACCGCTTACCAACCCCCGACAGCACTACCGCGTCAGGTTCTGAACCACCCGGAGATGCGTGCCGCGCTCGTGGCTCATGACTTCGGCGCGGTCTTCTCTCTTGCCCGGGACTTAGCCAAGATCAGCTATTCGAAGATCGCAGCCGAGTGCGACCTCAAGCCCGAGCGGGTTGGCACGCTGGCACGCGGCCAGGGTCGCATCACAACGTTCGACAAGATTGCGACGATTGCCGATGCCCTGCGTATCCCCGGACATCTACTCGGTCTCGCTCCCCGTGACTGGGAAGCGGGCGCCTCAGCACGCACGACACCAACGACCCGAGAGGGGAACGAAACAGTGCGGCGCAGGGAGTTCTTCCGAGCCTCAGCCGGAACAGGTCTGGTTCTCGGCCTACCCGAGTTGACCCAGCTCAAGGCAGGCAGTCAGATCGGTCGCGACGTGCCGGACCAACTGCGACAGCGTACGGCGCGACTACGCAGACTCGATGAGGTCCTTGGAGGAGGCGATACGTATCGCGTCTATCTCGGCGAATACCAAGGGACCAAGACGATGCTCCGCGAGGGCAGCTACACAGAGGCGACCGGCCGAGGGCTCCTGTCGGTCCTCTCTGAGCAGGCCCAGCAAGCAGGTTGGGCGGCGTTCGACGCAGGAAAGAACGCTGATGCCCGAAGCCTCTACGAGGACAGCCATCAAGCTGCCGTTGAGGCGAAGGACGCAGCCCTGGCCGGGAACGCCCTCGCCTTTCTCGCATACCAGAAGATCAATACTGACCGTTCTGCCGCGATCGAGACTGCCGTCCAGGCATGCCGCACTGCGGGCCCCGACGCCCCGCCCGGCGTACGCGCGCTGCTGTACGAACGATTGGGGTGGGCTTACGCCGTCGCTGGCAACCCCGACGAGACCGAACGCGCGCTGAGCATCGCGGAAGCCGCCCTCGGCGAGGGTGACAGAAGCGCCCAGCCCGACTGGTCAGCGTGGGTCGACGGTAACGAACTCCAGATCATGACGGGCCGCTGCTGGACCGAACTGGGCCGACCTCTGCGTGCCGTCCCGGTATTGGAAGGCGTGCTCGCCCGGTACGGCGATGTCCACGCTCGCGACAAGAGCCTCTACCTGTCCTGGCTCGCCGACTCCTACCTGACCGCCGGAGAGGTCGAACAGGCGGCGGCCATCACCAGGCGCGTCCTCGAATTGTCGGCCGGGGTGGCCTCCGTCCGCCCACGCCAACGCCTCGCTCCGATCCTCCAACAGCTCAGGTCACACCGGGAGCTTCCGGCCGTGGCCGAAGTCTTGGAGAAAGCCAGGGCATGAAGGAGTCAGTTCACGAGTTCGACTCAGTCATCCGTTCCACCCACCGCAGGTAGGCATCGGAGCCCGCGACGATCGGTACGGCCGACACCTCGGGGTTCTTCCACGGATGGTGCTCCAAGAGGTGCGCTTCAAGGTCGGCGTAACGGTCGGCACGTGTCTTGAACAAGAGCTGCCACTCTTCGCCAGTCCCGAACTCACCCTGGTGCCAGAAGACAGAGACTACCGGCCCCACGATCTGCGCCCCGGCCGCGAGTCGAGCCGTTACCACCGAACCAGCAAGCTTCTCGGCTTCCTCGCGGTTCTCTGTCGCTGTCGCCACCTGAAGGAAATCAGTCATGGCGTGAGCCTAACCTCGCGCTACCGGATGACCTCACGGAGGAACTGCCCCACACCTCCCCAGCCGGGCACCGCCGTACGTCATCGACCTGACGTACGGCGGCGGTAGTACCGCAGCAGGTCAGGCGCCCAGGTCGTGGTACATGACGTGCAGTCCGACCGGGCCCAGTGACGGGTGGCGGAACGCGCCCGGGACGGTGCCGATGAGGGTGAAGCCGAGGCGCTCGTAGAGTCTGACGGCGGGCGCGTTTGAGGCGGCGACCGCGTTGAACTGCACGCCCGCGAAGCCGCTGGCCGAAGCCCAGTTGAGCAGGTACTCGCCCAGCGCTTGACCGACGCCACGGCCGCGCGCCTCCGGCGCCACCATGAAGTTGCCGCTGGCGACGTGGGAGCCGGGGCCGGGGCGGTTGGGGTACATGTTCGAGGTGCCCAGCACGCGCTGGTTCTCCACGGCTACGACCACGTGCCCCGGGGGCGGCACCACCCACATGTCGTGGGCCTCGGCCTCCGTCTGGTGGGGGTCGTAGCAGAAGGTGTCCCCCTTGCGGACGATCTCCTCGATGATCGGCCAGACCTGCGGCCAGTCGCGTTCCTCGAACGCCCGGATTTCCATCCGTCACACGCTAGCGACGGCGGTCAGCTGGTTCGATCGAATTTCGGCGGCCTCAGCCGTCGGCCGGGGCCACGCCTATCGGGCAGGAGACGCCCGTGCCGCCGATGCCGCAGTAGCCTGCTGGGTTCTTGTCCAGGTACTGCTGGTGGTACGGCTCGGCCGGGTAGAAGGGGCCCGCGGGGAGGATTTCGGTGGCGATCTCGCCGTAGCCGGAGCCGGTCAGGACGGCCTGGTAGGCGGTGCGGGAGGACTCGGCCTCGGACTGCTGCTCGGGGGAGTGGGCGTAGACGGCCGAGCGGTACTGGGTGCCGACGTCGTTGCCCTGGCGGAAGTGCTGGGTGGGGTCGTGGGACTCCCAGAAGAGCTTCAGGAGGGCGCCGTACGAGGTGAGGGCGGGGTCGAAGACGACGCGGACGGCCTCGGTGTGGGCGGTGAGGCCGCTGCAGACCTCTTCGTAGGTGGGGTTCTCGGTGTGGCCGCCCTGGTAGCCGACCAGGGTGGTCCAGACGCCGGGGGCCTGCCAGAAGACGCGCTCCGCGCCCCAGAAGCAGCCGAGGCCGAAGTCGGCGACGGCCAGGCCCTGCGGGTACGGGCCGCTGAGGGGGTTGCCGAGGACGGTGTGGCGGTCGGGGACCGTGAAGCCCGGTTCGGGGCGGCCCTTCAGTGCCTCCTCGGGGGTCGGGAGGTGGTTCTCGCGGCGGCTGAACAGCATCGGGCGGGCTCCTCGGGGGGGCAGGAGGGTAGGTCGGCTATCCCTTACAACGGGCGGGGGCGCCACCGAATTCCGCGGCGCCGTTCACATGGGGAGCCGCGCCGCTCACTTCGGCAGCGTCGCCGGGGAGCCGCCGTGGCCCTCCCAGCCCGCCACCGCCAGCGCCCGGTAGACGGCGTACTCGGCCGCCGGGTCCGCCCCGTACGACCACGGCACCGCGCCCACATGGCCGTCCACGTGGCGCAGCTGCTCCATGGCGTCCGCGTACCGCTCCGACCGGACCAGGAACCAGACCAGCAGATGCCGGACGTGGGGCAGGACCGGGTGGTCGGCGGGGGCCCGGCGGACCGCGTACAGGGCGCCCTCGACCGCCTTGGTGACCACATCGCTCTGGTACAGGCTGCGGACGAGGTTGACCTCGGGCAGGTGCTCGAAGACGCCGAACAGCGGCAGCGCGGGCAGGAGGCTCTTGTCGGGGGCGGAGGCGGCCGCGGCGTGGGTGAAGCGGTCGGCGCGGTCCTGGGAGCCGTGCCACTTCTCGCACCAGTAGTGGAGGGCGGCGAGGTGGGCGCCCATGTGGTGCGGGGCCCGGTCGGCGACCTTGGTCCACAGCTCCTCGAAGTCGGCCTGCCGGTAGGGGAGACCACGGGCGACGCCGAGTTCGATGATGTACGGAACGGGGTCGTCCGGGGCCAGCCGCGCCGCCTCGTGGCAGACGTCCCGGGCCTCCTCCAGGATCATGCGGAAGTCCTGCGAGGACGGGTCGCGCAGCGCCTGGCGGACCAGGAACTCGGCCTGCACGGCGGCCGCGCCCGGGTCCTCGGGGGCCGCGACGCGCCAGGTGCGCAGCCACATCCCGCCCTTGCCGGGGGCCTGGGCGAGTTCGAAGGCGGCGGCCCCGGCGAGCGTCTGGACGCGCTGCCAGCGCAGTTCGGAGGTCGCCTCGGTGAGCGCGAGCAGCCGGGAGGCAGGCTGCCAGTCCTGCCCGGACTGGACCTCCTCCAGCGCGTCGATGAGCTGGCGGTCCGGGCCGGGCAGCCGTACGTCCAGCTGCTCGGGCGGTACGAAGCCGTACTCACCCGGGTCCGTGGCGCGCACCGCGCCCCGCAGGGCCTCGCGGCCGCCGCGCCTCCGCCGCAGGGCGGGCAGCACGATCAGCCCACCGATCATGACGATGGCGATGAGGAAGATCAGAAGCTCCATGACGTGTCCCCGTGTGAAGTCCCGTGACGGCTTGTGCTCCAGCCTATGCGCCCCGACTGACATCGCGGACGGCCGTTGAATCCTGGACGGGCCCCCGGCCGCATCCTGCACCCGCCCGCCGCGCGTTACGCTCGGGCTCATGACCGATCAGGACCCCCAGAGCTTCGAGACGCTCGCCATCCACGCGGGCCAGGAGCCGGACGCGCTCACCGGCGCCGTCGTTCCGCCGATCTACCAGGTCTCCACCTATAAGCAGGACGGGGTGGGCGGCCTGCGCGGCGGCTATGAGTACAGCCGCTCCGCCAACCCCACCCGCACCGCCCTGGAGGAGAACCTGGCGGCCCTGGAGGGAGGCCGCCGCGGGCTCGCCTTCGCCTCCGGCCTCGCCGCCGAGGACTGCCTGCTGCGCACGCTGCTGGTGCCGGGCGACCACGTGGTGATCCCGAACGACGCGTACGGCGGTACGTTCCGCCTCTTCGCCAAGGTCGTCGAGCGCTGGGGCGTGGAGTGGTCGGTCGCCGACACCTCCGACCCGGCCTCGGTACGGGCCGCGCTGCGCCCCCGTACGAAGGTGATCTGGGTCGAGACGCCGAGCAATCCGCTGCTGGGCATCACCGACATCGCCGCCGTCGCCGACGTCGCCCGCACCGCGGGGGCCCGGCTCGTCGTGGACAACACGTTCGCCAGCCCGTATCTGCAGCAGCCGCTGGCGCTCGGCGCGGACGTCGTCGTGCACTCGACCACCAAGTACATGGGCGGCCACTCGGACGTCGTCGGCGGCGCGCTGATCGTCTCCGACCCGGCCCTCGGCGACGAACTCGCCTTCCACCAGAACGCGATGGGCGCCGTCGCCGCCCCCTTCGACTCCTGGCTGGTGCTGCGCGGCATCAAGACGCTCGGCGTACGGATGGACCGGCACAGCGCGAACGCCGAGCGCGTCGCGGAGCTGCTCACCGCCCACCCCAAGGTGGCCCAGGTCTACTACCCGGGGCTGGCCGAGCACGCGGGCCACGAGGTCGCCGCCAAGCAGATGCGGTCCTTCGGCGGCATGGTGTCGTTCCGGGTCGCCGGTGGCGAGGAGGCGGCGGTCGAGGTCTGCGACCGGGCCCGGCTGTTCACGCTCGGCGAGTCGCTGGGCGGTGTCGAGTCGCTGATCGAGCACCCGGGGCGGATGACCCACGCCTCGACGGCCGGTTCGGCGCTGGAGGTGCCGGGGGATCTCGTACGGCTGTCGGTGGGCATCGAGCACATCGACGACCTGCTGGCGGACCTGAGCCAGGCGCTGGCCTGAGCGCCTGACGCCTGACGCCTGACCGTCTGAGTCACCACCCCTCCAGCGGAGGGGTGGTGTCGGCGGGCGGTCCCGCCCACGGGTGGACGACCGCCGCCCAGACGGTGAACGCGACGACCGCGGCGAGCAGCACCGCCCAGCCGACAGTCCGCGCCGTCCGGCGGCGGCGCAGCAGCCGCTGTCCGCGACCGGCCGCCCGTCCGGCCAGATCCGGCGGCAGAACCGGATGCGGCCCCTCCAGCATCCGCCGCACCTGGTCCTCCTTGCGGTCCGGGAAGCTCATCGCGCTACCCCCGCAGCTGGGCCGGGGAGCGGTGCGGGGGTGCGCATCAGCGTGACGGCCCGCGTGCAGATGGCCCGTACGCGCTCGACCGGCAGGCCCAGCGTGGCCGCCGTCTGCTCCTCCGCGACCCCCTCGTACAGCCGCAGCACCAGCACCAGCCGCTCACGCGGGGTGAGCCGGTCCAGTACGCCGCCGCGCGGGCGGCGGTAGCGGCGGGCCCGGTGGGCGAAGAGGGCGGCCAGCTCCTGGCGGGTGCGGTCGTACGGATCCTCGCCGCGCAGCCGGTCCCAGCGGGCGTACGTGCGCGCGAGCGCGGCGGTCAGCAGCTCCTGCGCGGCGGCGGTGCCGACGGCGGTGCCGGATTCGGCGTCGGTTTCGGCTTCGGTTCCCCCCGAGCGGTCCCCTGTACGTTCCCCTGTGCGTTCCCCGGTGAGCAGTGTGGCCGCGTGCAACAACCTGCCACCCGCGCCCGCGACAAATGCCTCGAATTCCCGGGCCCGGCGGCTCTCCCGTGCTGCCCGCCGCTCTCGCACCGCGCCCTCCGCCTTCCGTTCCTCAAGGACACGGCAGTCAGGGGCGCCCGGTCAAGAGTCGAGCAGGAGTCCAGTGAGAGGTCTGGTCCGGCTCAGGACGCCGGGGCCGCCGCCTGCGGCACCGCGCCGTGCGCGGCGGAGAGGGCGACGTTGAAGCGGGTGAGCAGATCGCAGAACATATCGCGCTCCTCCACCGTCCAGTCGTCCGTGACCTGCGCCATCAGCTCGCGCCGCGAGGAGCGCACCTCCTCCAGGCGGGCCTTGCCGCGCGGGGAGAGCTGGAGCACGACGGCGCGGCCGTCCTCGGGGTGCGAGGTGCGCTTGACCAGGCCGGAGTCCACGAGCGGGGCGACCTGCCGGGTCACGGTGGACGAGTCGATGCCCATGCCTCCGGCGAGTGCCTTGACCCCCATGGGGCCTTCCTGGTCGAGCCGGTTGAGCAGCAGGTAGGCGGCGCGGTCCATCGAGTTGCGCGCCTGTCCGACGCCGCCGAGCCGGGTCTGCTCCGCGCGGCGGGCGAAGACCGCGACCTGGTGCTGGAGTGAATCGAGTACGCCGGTGTCGAGTTGAGTCGTCATGTCCGATTGGGTGGGCATGGCCTAGGGCTCACTTCATGCGGTGGTCTGTGGGATGTGGCACAGAGTACGCGGCCCGGGCCCGGCCCGTACGGGGGCTGCAGAAACCTGCCGACAACCGGCCAACCGTTCCTAGAGACTGAGCGGGAGTGAGTCCTGGTGCCAGGGCTCGTGCTCAGCCGGGTGTCCCGAACGGTTGTGGGCACCCTGGTCGCCCGCTTTCGCTCCGCCTCCGGCGTCGACGGATCGTGTCCGTGGTCCGGGAATGCGGGGGCGGGTTTCCTCACGCCCCGGGGTGCCCGGTGTGGCCTGGACGGTCCGATGCCCCGCACGTTCGCTCTGGTCGTGCGGGGGCGGTGCCGTCCGTCGCCGGATCGGGTGCCCCAGGGCGCGCCTTCCGATCGCCACCGCTGCCGCATGGTGGCGAGTGGCCTTCCTGTTCCTGCTGGTGAGGGGCTTCTGCCAGTGCTGGGCGCCCCACTTGGAGGTGTAGGCAGGATCGACGGCCACGATGGTGATGCCGAGCTCGGCGGCCATTGATGCGAGCCGTGTCCGTAGCTTGGCGGTGGGCATGCCGGAGATCAGCTGGCGGAAGTGCTTCCTGCGGCCGTGCTTCTCGCGAGTCTTCTCCGCTGCGAAATCCAGGTCCTCGACGGCGACCGCCAGCCGGTGGCGTTGGGCCCAGTGCAGGAGACGGATGAGGGCGTGCCGCACTTGCGCGTCCCGGTGCGATGCACAGCCGGACAGGTCGTAGTCGAACCTGCGCGGTTCACCGACCGGGTTCCCGTGGGCATCCAGGCGCCAGGCAGCCAGGTGATCGGCGTTGGTGTCCACGCCGATCAGCCCGCCGGTGCGGATCGCCTCCAGAGACACCGTCCTGACCGGCGCAAGCCGCCAGGAGGCGGTCAGGTACCAGCGGTTTCGCGCCACGTCGAGGTGGATGCGGTAGGCCACGGCGCGATGGGTGGCGATGCGGTCGGCCCACTGTTGGGCCCGGTGCTGGAAGCCGACCCGGCAGGCCAGCACGTACCGGCCGTGGGGCGCGTTCGCCAGCCCGGCCAGCGGCGCCGGAAGCTTGATGCTCAGCTCACCGTCCGGGCTGACACGGATTGTCTCGTTCCCGTAGCGCTTCCCCGACTCGCCATCGGCCTGGAGGAACCAGCGCTCAGCCTCCCACCGCACCCGCCACCCCGCCTCGGTCAGCCGGGCAGCTTGGAGGTTGTGCCGATTGCATAGCAGCTTCCTGCCACCTCGCACCACACGCACCCGCCCCGCGTCACGGTCGGCTCGCTCTCGTTCCAGCCGGTCCTGGAGCAGATGCAGGCGCCGGGTCTTGGCGAACCATTCCTGCCGGGAGCGATAACCACCCTGCGACCTCTTGGAGCCCTTCGCCCCGACTGGCAGCGACAGCCGCTGGGCGATCGTGCGCACACCAGCATCAAGGGACTGGATATACGCGAGCTGGCCGCGCCGGGCCAGCGCCCACTGATCATGCGTGGCTTTGGTGATGCTCCCTGCCCACCGCGAGGAAGACTCCCTGGTCAGCGTCTGTTTGCGCTGCGCCCACCGCTCACTGTCGTGATCCAGCCCGGCCGCGCAGCGTGCCTTCCAGTCCCGGGCGGCCAGGGAGCCCAGCAAGCCACCGACCAGGCGCAGGACCTTCTCGTCCTGCCCAGTCAAGTCCTTGAGGCTGCCGCGAATGGCCACCCCGGTCGGGCGGGGCGCCACGAACGGCGCCACCACCTCCCGTAGCCCGCCCATCCCTCACCCCCTACGTGGCCCGAAGATTTCCCATCACTGCTCCTAACGAGCATCATCCGTAAAGGTCACATATTCGATGAAAGAACCTATGTTCCCTCCCGAGGTTCGCCGTGCGGCAGCCGATACTCACTCGCGCACGCCGCGATGTGCGCACGTGCTGCGAAGTGACAGAAGTCCCCAACCCCTGGTTCCCCCGGCCCGGCCGTGTTGTGGCGGAGCTGCGAGACTGGGCCCATGGCTCCACGATCCGGCGGTATGGCTCCCCGACCCGGCGGCGAGGAAGGGTCCGGCCGGGCTCCGCGCCCCGCCCGTTCCGTACCGTCCGCTCCGCTCGCGGTCACGCTGGACGATGTGCGCGAGGCGCAGAAGATGCTGTCGGGGGTCTCCCGGCTGACCGCCCTGGAGGGCAGCCGCTATCTGACCGGTCTGGTCGGCTCCCCGGTGCAGCTGAAGTGCGAGAACCTGCAGCGTACGGGCTCCTTCAAGCTGCGCGGCGCCTATGTGCGGATCGCCCGTCTGACGGCCGAGGAGCGGGCCGCGGGGGTGGTCGCGGCGAGCGCCGGGAACCATGCGCAGGGCGTCGCGCTCGCGGCCTCGCTGCTGGGGGTGCGGTCGACCGTCTTCATGCCCGAGGGCGCGCCGCTGCCGAAGATCGCGGCGACCCGGGACTACGGCGCGGAGGTCCGGTTCGAGGGCCAGATCGTGGACGAGACGATGCGGGCGGCGCGGCGGTACGCGGAGGAGACGGGTGCGGTCTTCATCCATCCGTTCGACCACCCGGACGTCATCGCGGGGCAGGGCACGGTGGGCCTGGAGATCCTGGAGCAGTGCCCCGAGGTGCGCACGGTCGTGGTGGGCATCGGCGGGGGCGGGCTGGTCGCCGGGGTCGCGGTGGCGGTGAAGGCGCTGCGGCCGGACGTACGGGTCGTGGGCGTGCAGGCGGCGGGCGCGGCGGCGTATCCGGCCTCGCTGGCGGCGGGGCGCCCGGTGCCGGTCGAGGCGCCGGTGACGATGGCGGACGGCATCAAGGTGGGGCTGCCGGGCGACGTTCCGTTCGAGATCATCAACGCGCTGGTCGACGAGGTCCGCACGGTCAGCGAGGACGAGCTGTCCAGTGCGCTGCTGTTGTGCCTGGAGCGGGCGAAGCTGGTGGTGGAACCGGCGGGGGCGAGTCCGGTGGCGGCGGTGCTGTCGGATCCGGAGTCCTTCGAGGGCCCGGTGGTGTCGGTGCTCTCGGGTGGCAACGTCGATCCGCTGCTGATGCAGCGCATCCTGCGGCACGGCATGGCCGCGGCGGGCCGCTATCTGTCGCTGCGGCTGCGGCTGACCGACCGGCCGGGGGCGCTGGCGACGCTGCTGGCGGAGCTGTCGGCGATGGACGCCAATGTGCTCGACATCAGCCATGTGCGGATCAACCCGCGGCTCGGGCTCAGCGAGGCGGAAGTGGAGCTTCAGCTGGAGACGAAGGGGCCGGAGCACTGCGATGAGGTCCGGAAGGCGCTGCACGGGGCCGGGTACACGGTCATGATCTGAGGACCCTCCTCACGTCTCCTCACCTCTCGCATATATCGCGATGTATCGCGATCGCGCTAGGATTTCCTTCTCAGTTGCTGTCGCGACGCTGCCGTTGTGGCCGGACATATGCCTTTATTGAGGGGACGCGTCCCCTGTGGCGCTGACTCGACCCGGGAACACCCAACTCTGGGAGTGCCACATGCCAGGCGCGATCCATGCCGAGGGCCTGGTGAAGACCTTCGGTGACGTAACAGCTCTGGACGGCGTCGACCTCGACGTACCGGAAGGAACCGTGCTCGGGCTGCTCGGCCCCAACGGCGCGGGCAAGACCACCGCGGTGCGCGTACTGACCACGCTGCTGCGCCCGGACAGCGGGACGGCGGTGGTCGCGGGGGTGGATGTGCTGAAGTACCCCAACGAGGTCCGCCGGTCCATCGGCCTGTCCGGGCAGTTCGCCGCCGTCGACGAGTATCTGACGGGCCGCGAGAACCTCCGGATGGTCGGCCAGCTCTACCAGATGGGAGCGCGTGAGGCGAAGGCCCGCGCGGACGAGCTGCTGGAGCGGTTCCGCCTCGCGGACGCGGCCGACCGCACCGCCAAGACGTACTCCGGCGGCATGCGCCGCCGTCTCGACCTCGCCGCCGCCCTGGTCGTCAGCCCGCCCGTCATGTTCATGGACGAGCCGACGACGGGGCTCGACCCGCGCAACCGGCAGGCGCTGTGGGAGGTCATCCAGGAACTGGTGGCGGGCGGTACGACGCTGCTGCTGACCACGCAGTATCTGGAGGAGGCCGACCATCTGGCCCATGACATCTGCGTGATCGACCGCGGCAAGGTCATCGCCCGTGGCACCTCCGACCAGCTCAAGGCCCGTACCGGCGGGGAGCGGGTGGAGGTCGTGGTGCACGAGCGGGAGCACATCGCGGTCGCCGAACATGTGCTGCGGGTGCTGGGCAAGGGCGAGACCACGGTGCAGGAGCACACCCGCAAGGTCACCGTGCCGGTGGTCGGCGGGGCCAAGCTGCTCGCCGAGGTCATCCGCGAACTGGACACCCGGGGAGTGGAGATCGACGACATCGGGCTGCGCCGCCCGACGCTCGACGATGTCTTCATCTCGCTCACCGGCCATGGTGCCGAGGACAGCGACGCCGATAACAGCGGTGCGCGCGAGGGAGGCAAGTGATGGCTGTTGTCGAGGAGTCGGGTGCCACCGTCGCCGCCGCCCCCCGGCCGCGCGGCGGACCGCTCGCGGCGGTCCGGGACTCGCTGGTGGTCGCCCAGCGCAATTTGATCCGAATGATGCGGATTCCTGAAGTAGTCATTTTTGGCCTTATCCAGCCCATTATGTTCGTGGTGCTGTTCAGCTATGTATTCGGCGGCGCGATCATGGTGCCAGGGCAGGCCAGTGCCTCCGCGGACGTCTATCGCGAGTTCCTGATGGGCGGGATCTTCGCGCAGACCGTCACCTTCGCGACGGCGGGCGCGGGCGCGGGGATCGCCGACGACATGCACAAGGGGCTGATCGACCGGTTCCGCTCGCTGCCGATGGCGCGCGGCGCGGTGCTCACCGGCCGTACGCTCGCGGATCTGGTGCAGACCGCGCTGACGCTGGTCGTGCTGGCGATCGTCGCGCTCATCGTGGGCTGGCGGGTGCACGACGGAATCCTGAGCGCGCTGGGCGCGTTCGGCCTGCTGCTCCTGCTCGGGTACGCCTTCTCGTGGATCGGCGCGCTGATCGGGCTGACGGTACGGACCCCCGAGGCCGCGACGTCCGGCGGGCTGATCTGGCTGTTCCCGCTGACCTTCATCTCGAACGCGTTCGTGCCGTCCAGCCAGATGCCCGAGTTCCTGGGACACATCGCGGACTGGAACCCGTTCAGCGCCACGGTGCAGGCCTGCCGGGAACTGTTCGGCAATCCGCAGGGCGTGGTCTCGGACGCCTGGCCGATGCAGCATCCGGTGCTGGCGTCGGTGCTGTGGTCGGTGGTGATCATCGTGGTGTTCCGGACGTTGTCGGTCCGGAAGTACCGCTCGGCGACGGCTTGAGTGCTACTACAGCGAGCCCCCGGCCGTGGTGGCCGGGGGCTCGCTGTGAGATGTGCGGGCGTTGGGAGGGCGCTCAGCCCTGATAGGGCTTGGCGTCCAGGATGCGCACCGAGGCCGTGCGGCCGTTGGGGAGTTCGTATTCGGCGTCCTGGCCGACCTTCTTGCCGTTCACACCCGTACCCAGCGGGGACTGCGGCGAGTAGGTCTCGATGTCCGAGCTCGCGTATTCACGAGAGGCGAGAAGGAAGGTCAGGGTGTCGTCCGGGTCGCCGTCGAAGGCGATGGTGACGACCATGCCGGGGGCGACCACGCCGGTGTCCGCGGGTGCCTCTCCGACCTTCGCGTGCTCCAGGAGCTGCGTCAGCTGACGCACGCGAAGCTCCTGCTTGCCCTGTTCCTCCTTGGCGGCGTGGTAACCGCCGTTCTCCCGGAGGTCGCCTTCCTCCCGGGCAGCCTCGATCTTCTTCGCGATCTCGATACGTGCCGGACCCGACAGGTACTCCAGCTCGGTCTTGAGCTGGTCGTACGCCTCCTGGGTCAGCCAGGTGACGTTCTCGCTGGTCTGGGTCACAGGTGCTCCTCGTCGGTGCTGGGAATACAAATGAACGCCCTACTCAGAAGGGTGCGCCTTCAAAGCCGGGCGAAACCACGAGCCTAACAATTCCGACAGGAAACGGGGAGGAGGGAACTCGACTCCATGCGCATGAAACGGGACAAATCCGGCCAGTTCGGGCGTGGCTGACCCAAGTCCCCGACCGAGCCTCCGGCCGTGCCTCAAGCCGGTATCAGGGCGCTGCCTGGTCGGCTCAGCTGTCCGCGGCGGAGCCGCAGCCGACCAGCTCGGCGCTGGTCGCGCGCGCGGTGGTACGCACCGTCACGACCTTGATCATGTCGTCCTGGCGCTGCCCGAAGGTGAAGCTCTTGCGGCCTACCTCTTCGTGGTAGGTGTCCAGCGTGCGCACCGTGCACTCGGCGGTGGCGTCCTGGTCCTTGGTGATCTCCAGCCGGACCTCGACGGTGTCGTCCGAGGTCACCTCGAAACCGGTCAGCTGCCCGCTGACGTCCTGCTCAATGACGTACGCGTACCCGAACCAGGCGATCAGGGCGACCAGACCGGCGCCGAGCACCGAACCGATGATCTTCAGCTTGCGGTCGGCCCGCTCATCCGCGGAGCGGCCGTAGCGCCCCTCGGGAAGGCCCTCGCGCACCGCCGACATGATCGCTTCCTCCTGCTTGGGAGACCCGGAATTATTCGGGCCCGCTGTGGGTCACTATAGAAGCCGTCTTCCGCGACGAATCACTGAGGATCGAAGTTGACTGAGCAGCTGCGTTTGATGGCCGTGCACGCGCACCCGGATGACGAGTCGAGCAAGGGCGCGGCCACGATGGCCAAGTACGTGTCCGAGGGGGTGGACGTGCTGGTCGCGACCTGCACGGGCGGTGAGCGCGGCTCCATCCTCAACCCCAAGCTCCAGGGGGATCCGTACATCGAGGAGCACATCCACGAGGTGCGCGCCAAGGAGATGGACGAGGCGCGCGAGATCCTCGGGGTCAAGCAGGAGTGGCTGGGCTTCGTGGACTCCGGGCTGCCCGAGGGCGACCCGCTGCCCCCGCTGCCCGACGGCTGCTTCGCGCTCCAGGACGTGGACGAGGCGGCGGGCGCGCTCGTCAAGCTGATCCGCTCCTTCAAGCCGCAGGTCATCACGACGTATGACGAGAACGGCGGCTATCCGCACCCCGACCACATCATGACCCACAAGATCACGATGGTGGCCTTCGAGGCGGCCGGGGACCCGGAGAAGTACCCCGAGGCGGGCCCGGCCTGGCAGCCGCAGAAGCTCTACTACAACCAGGGCTTCAACCGGCCGCGCACCGTCGCGCTGCACGAGGGGCTGCTCGCGCGCGGCCTGGACTCGCCGTACGGGGAGTGGCTGGAGCGCTGGAAGGACTTCTCCAGGCGGGAGCGCACCCTGACCACGTATGTGCCGTGCGCGGACTTCTTCGAGATCCGCGACAAGGCGCTGATCGCGCACCGCACGCAGATCGACCCCGACGGCGGCTGGTTCCGGGTGCCCATGGACATCCAGAAGGAGCTGTGGCCGACGGAAGAGTACGAGCTGGCGAAGTCGCTCGTCGATACCTCCCTCCCCGAGGACGACCTCTTCGCGGGCATCCGCAACAATTGACCCCATGATGAGCGCGACCAGCACCCTCGCCATGACGCATCTCGTCCCGCTCGCCAAGGATCTGGACGAGAACAAGGTGACCCCGGGCCTGCTCGGGTTCGTCGTCTTCGCACTGATCGGCGGCGCGGTGTGGCTCCTGATGAAGTCCATGAACAAGCACATGAACAAGGTGGACTTCGAGGAGGCGCCACAGCCCGCGGAGACACAGCCCGGTGCAGCCCGGGCCACCGCCTCCCCGAAGGGCGGGAAGGGCTCCACGGGGGAGCACGCCAACGGGGAGCGCACGGCCTGAGCGGCCCGGCGTAGCGCCACCTCCCGGGCCCGGCCCGGAGCGGCCCGGGCCCCATGACCAGGTCCGTGACCGGGGCCAGGCGCGGGCCCAGGACCGGGTTCAGGCGCGGCCCCAGACGCGCGGGGCCGGGCTCAGGCGCGGGGGCCGTCGGACAGCACGGCCATGACCTCGCGGGAGCGGCGGCTCGGCACCATGCCGAGCTGCCATGCCTGCCACCCCGTTTCCGGCTCCACACCCCGCTCCAGCACCAGCGCGAACGCCTCCGCGCACCCCTCCAGCCGGGGATCCCCGCCCCTCCCGGCTTCGCCCGGCTCCCGTAGCTCCCGGAGCAGCTCCGCCAGCTCCTCCTGCGCCACCGCCGTGCCGATGACCGAGCCGCCCGCCGAGGCGAACGGCAGCAGCGTGCAGCGCAGGAACCGGGCCCAGGAACCACCGCGCCGGTCCCCGTACCCCGCGAACAGCCGGGCCGCCTCGTCGACCAGCTCCAGTGCCTGCACCGCCCGGCCGTTCCCCGCGTCGATCACCGCCAGCTCGACGCATGACCACGCCTCGCCATGGGCCACGCCCACCCGGTGGAAGTCCTGCCGCGCGTCTTGCAGCAGCTGCCGCGCGAAGCCGCTGTTGCGCAGCGAGCCGGTCTGCGCCGCCCGCAGATCACGGGTGACCCGCGCCGAGTGGTGCCGGGCACACGCCAGCCCGTACACATCGCGCATCCGGCTGAACATCGTGCGCGCCCGCTCCAGCTCGCGGACCGCCGCGTCCCGGTCGCCGCGCTCCTCCAGCGCCTGGCCCAGGTAGTACAGGGTCCAGGCCTCACCGCGCGCGTCCTCGTTCTCCCGATGCCGGGAGAGGGCCTGGCGCAGCTGGTCCACGGCCGCCGACGGCTCCCCGGCCACCAGCCGGGTCCGGGCCAGCTGGGTCAGCGCCCAGGCCTCACCGCGCTGGTCGTGGGTGCGGTGGTACGCGCCCAGCGCGTCCCGCAGCTCGGCCTCCGCGCGCGACACGTCGCCCATCCGCAGACACGCCTGCCCGAGCTGGAAGTGCGCCCACGCCTGGCCGTGCAGGCTCTCGGACTCCCGGTGCAGCTCCAGGGACTGCCGCAGCAGGTCCAGCGCCTCGGCCAGCTGCCCGCGGTCCCGCTCCACGGCGGCCAGCGCGTGCATCGTCCACCCCCGGTCCCCGCGCAGCGGCTCGGACGTCTGCAGGGCCAGCGCCTCGCGCAGCTTCGCCGAGGCCTCCACCAGATTCCCCTGGTGGTGCAGGGTGATGCCGAGGCTGCACAGCGCCCGGGCGGCCCCCGCCTCGTGCTGGGCCTCGAAATACAGGTCGACCACCGAGGACAGCGTCGTACGGGCCTGGTCCAGCTCGCCGAGCTGGCGGGCGGCGATACCGGTGCGCCACTGCACGGACCGCACCAGCAGCCCCTGGTCGACGGCCTGGGTCAGCTCGCTGATCTCGCCGAGCCGGTACAGGTCGCCGCGCAGCAGGCAGTAGTCGCACAGGGCGCCCAGCAGATGCAGCACCGCGGACTGGTCCACGCCCTCCGCGTGGCGCAGCGCCGCCGTGATGAAGCTCGACTCGTCGTCGAGCCAGCCCAGCGCCGCGTCCAGCGAGGTGAAGCCGTGGCCGCCCGCCGTGCCCTTGGTGAAGACGTCGGCGCGGGTGGACGTCTTGCCGTCGACCAGCCGGATCACCGAGTCCGCCAGCTCGGCGTAGCTGCGGATCAGCCGCTCCTGGGCGGCGGTGCGCTGCTCGGGCTCCTCCTCGTCCGCCAGCCGGGCGGCGGCGAACGAGCGCACCACGTCGTGCAGCCGGTAGCGGCTGCCGCGCACGTGCTGGATCAGCCCGGCGCGGCTCAGCGCGTCCAGATGGCGGGCCGCCTCCTGCTGATCGGCGCCCAGCAGCGCCGCGGCAGCCGCCGCGCCCATGCTCGCCCGCCCGGCGAGCGCGAGGCGCCGCAGCAGCCGCCGGGCGGCGTCCTGCTGGTCGGTGTAGCGCAGCCACAGGGTGCGCTCGACCGGGCCGACCGGTCCGTACGCCTCCAGGTCGGTGGCGAGGGCGGCGGGGGTGCGCGGGCCGAGGGAGGAGCCCGCGATCCGCAGCGCGAGCGGCAGCCGCCCGCACAGCTCGGCGATCCGCTCCACGGACTGCCCGTCGTACGGACCGGGCCCGGCCGGATTCTCGGCGGAGACCCGCAGCAGCTCCTCGGCGCCCGACTGGTCCAGCGGGCCGACCTCCAGCCTGTGCACCCATGCGGCCAGATCCGGCGGCAGGGTGAGCGGGGTGCGCGAGGTGACCAGGATCAGGCTGTCGGACCGCTCCGGGACCAGCGTGGACACCTGCTCCGCGTCGCTCGCGTCGTCCAGGACGATCGTGACGGGCAGCCCGGTCATGTGCTGGTGATACAGCTCGATGAGCCGCTTGAGGTGCTGGTCCTGACCGGTCCGCTCCCGGAAGAGCAGCTGGTCGCGGGGTGCCCCGAGCCGGTTCAGCAGATGCAGCAGCGCGTCGCGGATCGACAGCGGGGCCTGCTCGGTGCTGTCCCCGCGCAGATCCACCAGGCACGCGCCCCGGAACTGGTCGCGCAGCTCATGGGCCGCCCGCACGGCCAGCATCGTGCGGCCCGAGCCCGGCGGGCCCTCCAGCAGCACCACCGTCGGCTTGGTCTCGGTGCTGGCCCGCGCCTGGTGCACCCACTGGGCGATCTGGGTGGTCTGCGCGCGGCGCCCGGCGAACGGGCCGTCCGCCTGGGGGAGATGGCCGAAGGACTGCTCCAGCACGGTGCGCCTGCGGGCCGCCTGGCTGCGGTCCGCGCCCCGCAGCCGCGGCGCCTGCCCGCCGGCCGGGAAGCCGGAGCGCTTGGGGGAGCCGCCGCCCTGGCGGGTGGCGGCCGAGGTCATCCGGTGCTGGTCGATGAACGGCCGGATGCCGCGCACCTCGACCGCCGTCAGCCACTGCAGCCGGAGCTGCTCGGGCCCGCCGGGCTGGTTGCGCAGCGCCGCCTGGCGGTGGGCGGCGGGCCAGTGCGCCGCGGTGAGCTTGAGGACGGCCGCGGCCGACCCCGCCACGCCCGCGGTCACGCCCGCGCCCAGCGCCGTGCCCGCCGACGTGCCGAAGGTGAGGTCCGCGCCGAAGGCGGCGACCGCCGCCACCCCCGCGGCCAGCGCCGGGGTGGCCAGCCGCCCGCGCCCCAGCATCGCCGAGAGCGGTCTGCTGCCCGCCTCCGCCTCTTCCAGCGCGCGCACATACGCGCCGTACTCCTCGGCCGCGGTCGCCGCCATCTCGTCCAACGAGCCCCGCGCGCGGGTCAGCAGCACCCCGCCGTCCGTGCGGCCGCCCGAGCGCCGCACCTCCTCCTCGACGGCCCGCGTCAGCAGCCGCTCGACCTCCGTCCGGTGGCTGTCCCGCAGCACGGCCAGTGAGCCCGGCATGTGATCCCCCTCCTGCACGAGCGCCACGCGTGAATCGCGCGTTGCTCCCCAAGTCTTCCCCTTCTGCCTCATTTCCGGCAGCCCTGTGGATAACTCCCCCTGTGGACAACCCGCCTGCCCCGCGCGGTGGGCCATACCCGGGCCCAGCGCGTGGGGGCGCTTCGCGCGCTGGGAGCGCGCGGCGGCCGTGGTCGAACGAGACGTTCGAGACGGTGCTCCAGCTCTTCAGCGGGCCACGTCTACGGGCCGCGCCTGACGTCAGCTGCCCGCGATGACCGTCGTCGTCACCGTCACCGCGATCATCGTCGCCAGTGCTTCCTCCGCGGCCTTCACGGCGTTGCGCACCGCCGTCGCGGCCCACTGGCCCTGGGCGATCGACTCCATGGCCGCCACGACCCGGCGCGAGTCGGCGTCCGGGAAAACCAGGCGGTGCAGTTTCGCTCCGTGCAGCAGGGCCACCAGGCTCGCCGTGCGGGTGTCCGGCGCCGCGCCCTGGAGGACGACCGCGTCGAGGCGCTGCCGTACCGCCGCCTCCACCGAGCCGTCGGCCTCCGGGTAGCGGCGCACGGGGAAGAGGCCGAGCACCTTCTTCCTCTCCTCCCGGACCAGCCCCTTCTCGACCAGGCCCGTGTTCGCCCGGGCCACCGTGTCCGTCTTCAACTGGGCGATCCAGTCCTTGGCCTTGCGCGGCCTGTCCTTGCCACCGATGGCGGCGAGCGCGCTGTCGAGGGCGGGCTCGCCCAGTGGCGCCGCGTCGACGACGCTGACCTTGTCGTCGGTCACGTCGATCCGGCCGGCCAGGGCGAGTTCCACCAGCGAGGCAGCGGAGATCGCCAGAGCCACCTTCGCCGACTCCTTCGCGGTGCCGGATTCGTCGTCCAGCGAGAGGAGCAGGAGCTGCTCTCCCAACGTGGTGGGCGGTTCCGCGGGCGCTTCTATCGGTGTGTGCATTCCACCAGTGTCCGGTGCCGCGGCGGCGGTTGCGGTGGGGAGCGGCGAGCTTCGCGGCCGGAGTTTTGTGGTGTGAGAGGCTGGCCGCATGAATCGGTTGGGTGGCGCGACCTCGCCCTATCTGCTCCAGCACGCCGAGAATCCGGTCGATTGGTGGCCCTGGGAGTCGGGTGCCTTCGAGGAGGCGCGTCGGCGCGGTGTACCGATTCTGCTGTCGGTCGGCTACTCGGCGTGCCACTGGTGTCATGTCATGGCGCACGAGTCCTTCGAGGACGCCGAGACAGCCGAGTACCTGAATGCCCACTTCGTCTCCGTCAAGGTCGACCGCGAGGAGCGGCCCGACGTCGACGCCGTGTACATGGAGGCGGTGCAGGCGGCTACCGGGCAGGGTGGGTGGCCCATGACGGTGTTTCTGACGCCCGACGCCGAGCCCTTCTACTTCGGTACGTACTTCCCGCCTCTGCCCCGGCCCGGGGTGCCCTCCTTCCGGCAGGTGCTGGAGGGGGTCCGGGCCGCGTGGGCCGACCGGCGGGACGAGGTGCGGGATGTGGCCGGGAAGATCGTGCGGGATCTGGCCGAGCGCACCGGTATCGCGCTGGGGTCCGGTGCGCCGCAGCCGCCCGGTGAGGAGGATCTGGCCGCCGCGCTGATGGGGCTGACCCGTGAATTCGACGCGGTGCGGGGCGGGTTCGGCGGGGCGCCGAAGTTCCCGCCGTCCATGGCGCTGGAGTTCCTGCTGCGGCACCATGCCCGGACCGGGTCCGAGGGTGCGTTGCAGATGGTGCAGGCCACCTGTGAGGCGATGGCCCGCGGCGGTATCTACGACCAGCTCGGGGGCGGGTTCGCGCGCTACTCCGTTGATGCGGAATGGATCGTTCCGCATTTCGAGAAGATGCTCTCGGATAACGCGCTGCTGTGCCGCGTGTACGCCCACCTCTGGCGGGCCACCGGCTCGGACCTCGCGCGCCGGGTCGCGCTGGAGACCGCCGACTTCCTGGTCCGCGAGCTGCGCACCGAGCAGGGCGGATTCGCCTCCGCGCTGGACGCCGACAGCGACGACGGCACCGGGCGGCACGTCGAGGGCGCGTACTACGTGTGGACGGCCGGGCAGCTGCGGGAGGTGCTGGGCGAGGCGGACGCCGAGCAGGCCGCCGCGTACTTCGGGGTGACCGAGGAGGGCACGTTCGAGGCGGGCGCCTCCGTGCTTCAGCTGCCCGACGGCGCGCGCCCGGCCGACGCTGCTCGGCTCGCCTCTGTACGGGAACGGCTGCTGGCCGCGCGGGAGCGGCGGGAGCGGCCCGGCCGCGACGACAAGATCG
This sequence comes from Streptomyces sp. NPDC059850, assembly GCF_042731515.1. NCBI lineage: Bacteria > Bacillati > Actinomycetota > Actinomycetes > Kitasatosporales > Streptomycetaceae > Streptomyces > Streptomyces sp. NPDC059850. The sequence continues at coordinate 16,739 of NZ_JBHWJI010000079.1, read as the reverse complement.
TGGCCGCCTGGAACGGGCTGGCCATCGCCGCCCTCGCCGAGACCGGCGCCTACTTCGACCGCCCGGACCTGGTCGAGGCCGCGACCGAGGCCGCCGACCTGCTCGTACGCCTCCACATGGACAACGGCGGGCGGCTCGCCCGCACCTCGCTGGGCGGCGCCGTGGGCGGCCACGCGGGTGTGCTGGAGGACTACGCGGATGTGGCCGAGGGCTTCCTCGCCCTGGCCGCGGTGTCCGGCGAGGGCGTGTGGGTCGAGTTCGCGGGGCTGCTCCTGGACACCGTGCTGCACCACTTCGCCGCCGAGGACGGCACCCTGTTCGACACCGCCGACGACGCGGAGACGCTCATCCGGCGGCCCCAGGATCCGACCGACAACGCCGTCCCCTCGGGGTGGACGGCGGCCGCCGGGGCGCTGCTGTCCTACGCCGCCGTCTCGGGTAGCGGGCGCCATCGGGAGGCGGCCGAGCGCGCGCTGGCCGTGGTACGGGCGCTGGGGGCGCGGGTGCCGAGGTTCATCGGCTGGGGTCTCGCGGTGGCCGAGGCGCGGCTGGACGGGCCGCGCGAGGTGGCCGTCGTCGGACCGGACGGCGACCCCGCGACCCGCGCCCTGCACCGGGCCGCGCTGCTGGGCACGGCGCCGGGCGCGGTGATCGCGGTGGGCGCGCCCGGCTCCGACGAGGTGCCGCTGCTGGAGGGGCGCGTGCTGCTGGAGGGCCGCCCGGCGGCGTACGTCTGCCGCCACTTCACCTGTGACGCCCCGACGGCGGACGTGGACGCGCTGACGGCCCGCCTCGGCGGCTGACGCCGGGGACGGGGTGGGTTTCCCGGGCACCCTGCCCGCCGAGGACCGACAGCGGCCCGTACGGAGCGCGCTGCGGGGGCGACGTGCCGCGCCGGGACGGCCGGGCCGACGCCGGTCGGCGGTTCCCCTGCCGTACGTCCGGGGCGGGGTCGTGTGGCACTACCGGCGCGGCGGGGTAGCCCAGCTTGGCGTCGCGCCGAATCGCCCCCTCGCCGGAGGCGGCGCAGGGCGGTGCCGTGCGGGACCCGTGCCCCGGGGCGGCGTCGTGCGACGGGGGTGGCGGGGGCGCCGTTGTTCGGGGCCGGTGTCCCGGGGTGGGCCGGGTCAGGACCGTGAGACCACGGCCCCTGGGGTGGGCCGAGGCGGGGCCGTGTGCCTGGTGCGGTGGGGTGGTCTGGGGTGGTGTTGTGCGGGGCCGGTGTCCCGGGGTGGTCCGAGCGGTGTCGTGCGACCGGTGTCTCCGGGGTGCTCCGGGCGAGGTCGTGGGACCGCGGTCCGGTTTGGCGTTGCGCGGGGTGGCCCCGCTCGGAGGTGGCGCAGGGTCGTGCCGTGTGGGACGGGTGCCCCTCGGGTCGGTCCGAGATGGTGTTGCGCGGGGCCGGTGTCTCCGGGGCGGTCCGGACATCGGGGCGGTCCGGGGGCGTTGTGTGCGACCGGTGTCCCCGGTGTCCCCGGTGTCCCCGGTGTCCCCGGTGGGGCCGGGGTCCCCGGTGTCCCCGGTGTCCCCGGTGGGGCCGGGGTGGCGTCGTGCGGTCGCGGGGCTACAGCGGGAGGCCTTTGGCCAGCATGGCCAGGGCTCGGTCGATGCTGTCCTCCACGGCTTTCACGCCGTGGCGGTCGAAGCCGTGGAAGACCGCTTCCTGGAGCGCGCCCAGGACCGCTCCGACGAGCACCCGCACCTCCAGGTCCTCCGGTGACCGGCCGCTGCGCTCGGCCAGGGCCTCGCCCATCAGGACCCCGGTCTTGGCCATGCCCTCGCCCATGCGGGCGCGCAGTGCCGGGACCTGGCGGATCAGGGTGAGGCGGGTCAGCATCTCCGCGCGCTCGTCATCGGTGAGCTGCCGCGCCATGTCGATCAGGACGCGCCGCAGGGAGGAGACCGGCGGCTCGTCCAGCGGCCGGTCACGGAGCGCGGTGGCGATGGCCTCGTCGTACTCGTCCGTGAGGACGATGTCCTCCTTGGTGGGGAAGTACCGGAAGACGGTGCTGGGGGAGACGTCGGCGGCCTCCGCGATCCGGTCCACCGGGGTCGCCTCGTAGCCCTGTTCCGCGAACAGCCGGTAGGCGGCCCGCCGGATCGCCTGCCGGGTCTGGATCTTCTTGCGTTCGCGCAGTCCGGGCCGGGGCTCGGGGGGAGTGGTGTGTGCGGAGGCCATACTGATCATTGTCGGGCACCCGAGGGCGGCCGGGGTCAGGAATGTTGGTAGGCGACCAGGGAGATGCCGACGTAGTGCACGACGAAGGCGGCGAGCGTGAGGGAGTGGAACACCTCGTGGAAGCCGAACCAGCGCGGTGAGGGGTTGGGGCGCTTGGTCCCGTAGATCACCGCGCCCGCGCTGTAGAGCAGGCCGCCGACGACGATCAGTGTCATGACGGCGATGCCGCCGGTGCGCAGGAAGTCCGGCAGGAAGAACACCGCCGCCCAGCCCAGGGCGATGTAGCACGGGGTGTAGAGCCAGCGCGGGGCGCCGACCCAGAACACCCGGAAGGCGATGCCCGCGAGCGCTCCGGCCCACACCAGCCACAGCAGCAGCTGCTGTTTGCCGTGGGGGAGGAGCAGCATCGTGAAGGGCGTGTACGTGCCCGCGATGATCAGGAAGATATTGGCGTGATCCAGACGGCGCAGCACCGCCGTGGCGCGCGGGCCCCAATTGCCCCGGTGGTACAGGGCGCTCGTGCCGAAGAGCGCGCACGCGGTGAGGGTGAAGATGCCGCACGCGACGCGTCCCCGGGGGCTGTCGGCGAGCGCGGTGAGCACCACTCCCGCGATGAGCGCGGCGGGGAACATGCCAGCGTGCAGCCAGCCGCGCAGCATGGGTTTGAGGGGGAGCGGGGCTGCCTCGGGCCCTGGGGATGGGTCAACGGCGGCGTCGGGCGCGGCTGCAGTCATGGCGCTCATGCTACCGACGCCACCGTACGTTACCGGTCAGTGTCGAGTGGTGATGGTCACGAAGGTGCCCACTGGACAGATGGCCCGCGTCGTCGGATGATCAAATGAGCGCGGTCGGCACCGGATGAGCTGAGCATCCGGGTCGCAGCCCCCAAGGGGTAGCTGTCTCCACATGCGGATGTGCGTGCACATATCCGCCCAAACCCTCAAACCAAGACGCCGGAGCAGTGCGGTTCCGGCGGGATGGAGCGATCGTGGCGCCCAGCAATGTGGCATCTACCCTCACCACGGCCCCGACCAGCCACCAGGAACTGATCGCCTGGGTCGGCGAGATCGCCGCCCTCACCCAGCCCGATGAAGTGGTCTGGTGTGACGGTTCGGAGTCGGAGTACGACCGCCTGTGTGCGCAGCTCGTCGAGAAGGGCACGTTCAAACGGCTCGACCCGATCAAGCGCCCCAACTCGTACTACGCGGCCTCCGATCCCAGCGATGTGGCGCGCGTCGAGGACCGCACCTTCATCTGCTCCGAGAAAGAGGCGGACGCGGGCCCGACGAACCACTGGAAAGACCCCGCCGAGATGCGGAAGATCTTCGCGGGTGAAGCGGGTGAAGCGGGTGAAGCGGGTGAAGCGGGTGAAGCGGGTGAAGCGGGTGAAGCGGGTGAAGCGGGTGAAGCGGGTGAACAGGGCATATTCCGCGGCTCGATGCGCGGCCGCACCATGTACGTGGTCCCGTTCTGCATGGGCCCGCTCGGCTCGCCGCTGTCCGCGATCGGCGTGGAGATCACCGACTCCGCGTACGTCGCCGTCGCGATGCGCACCATGACCCGCATGGGACAGGACGTCCTCGACGTCCTGGGCGACAAGGGCTTCTTCGTGAAGGCCGTCCACACCCTGGGCGCCCCGCTGGAGCCGGGCCAGGACGACGTTCCGTGGCCGTGCAACAGCACCAAGTACATCTCGCACTTCCCGGAGTCGCGCGAGATCTGGTCGTACGGCTCCGGCTACGGCGGCAACGCGCTGCTGGGCAAGAAGTGCTACGCCCTGCGCATCGCCTCCGTCATGGCGCGTGACGAGGGCTGGCTCGCCGAGCACATGCTGATCCTCAAGCTTACCCCGCCGCGCGGGGAGGCCAAGTACGTTGCCGCGGCGTTCCCGAGCGCGTGCGGCAAGACGAACCTCGCGATGCTGGAGCCGACCATCCCCGGCTGGACGGTCGAGACGATCGGCGACGACATCGCCTGGATGCGGTTCGGCGAGGACGGCCAGCTGTACGCGATCAACCCCGAGGCGGGCTTCTTCGGCGTCGCGCCCGGCACAGGTGAGCACACCAACGCCAACGCGATGAAGACCCTGTGGGGCAACTCCGTCTTCACCAACGTCGCGCTCACCGACGACGGCGACGTGTGGTGGGAGGGCATGACCGAGGAGCCGCCCGCCCACCTCACCGACTGGAAGGGCAACGACTGGACCCCGGCGAGCGGGACGCCCGCGGCCCACCCCAACGCCCGCTTCACCGTGCCCGCCGGACAGTGCCCGATCATCGCGCCCGAGTGGGAGGACCCCAAGGGCGTGCCGATCTCGGCGATCCTCTTCGGCGGCCGCCGCGCCAGCGCGGTTCCGCTGGTCACCGAGTCCTTCGACTGGCAGCACGGTGTCTTCCTCGGCGCGAACGTGGCGAGCGAGAAGACCGCGGCCGCCGAGGGCAAGGTCGGCGAGCTGCGCCGCGACCCGTTCGCGATGCTGCCCTTCTGTGGCTACAACATGGGCGACTACATGGGCCACTGGGTCGAGGTCGGCAAGGACAAGGACCAGGCGAAGCTCCCGAAGATCTACTACGTCAACTGGTTCCGCAAGAACGACGCGGGCAAGTTCGTCTGGCCCGGCTTCGGCGAGAACAGCCGCGTCCTGAAGTGGATCGTGGACCGGCTGGACGGCAAGGCCGACGGGGTCGAGACGCCCATCGGCATCCTGCCGACCAAGGAGGCCCTGGACACCGACGGCCTGGGGCTGGGCGACGAGGAGCTGGACTTCCTCCTCACCGTCGACAAGGAGGTGTGGCGCGAGGAGGCCGCCCTGGTCCCCGAGCACCTCAACACCTTCGGTGAGCACACGCCCAAGGAGCTGTGGGACGAGTACCGGGCGCTGGTTCAGCGCCTGGGCTGAACCCCACGTGTATGAACAGGCTGGGGCCCGCACCGCACGGTGCGGGCCCCAGCCTGTGGACGGCCTGTTCACGGACGTGATCAAGGGGAGTCCCTACACATGGGGGCTGGACGGTTTTCGGTGCGGCGACGGATGGTAGGCCCTGGACACCAGCACGATGCACGAGGAGAGCCCCGCATGAGTGTCGCGCCCAGTGAATCCGTCGCCTTCAAACCCTTCGCCTCCGCGCCCGGCGAGGCGAGCACCGACCGGGTCTCGGCGATCCGGCTCTCCCTGGTGTATCTGCCGCTGCAGGCCCCCATCAGCGACGCCAAGGTACTGACCGGGAGGCAGAAGCCGCTCACCGAAGTGGCCTTCCTCTTCGCGGAGATCAGCACCGAGGGCGGCCATCAGGGGCTGGGCTTCAGCTACTCCAAGCGGGCCGGTGGGCCCGCGCTGTACGCCCACGCCCAGGAGATCGCGCCCGAGCTGATCGGCGAGGACCCCAGCGACACCGGCCGCCTGTGGAACAAGCTGGTGTGGGCGGGCGCGTCCATGGGCCGCAGCGGGGCCGCCGTGCAGGCGGTCGCCGCGTTCGACATCGCGCTGTGGGACCTCAAGGCCCGGCGGGCCCGGCTGCCGCTGGCCAAGCTGCTGGGCGCGCACCGCGACGCGGTCAGCGTCTACAACACCTCCGGCGGCTTCCTCTCCACGCCCATCGAGCAGGTGCTGGAGAACATCGACCTGGCACGCTCCCGGGGCGTCGCCGGGATCAAGCTCAAGGTCGGCTCGCCGGACTGGCGGGTGGACCTCGCCCGGGTGGAGACCGTACGGGAGCATCTGGGCGACGGCGTTCCGCTGATGGTGGACGCCAACCAGCAGTGGGACCGGATCACCGCGACCCGCGTCGGCCGGGTGCTGGAGAAGTTCGACCTGACGTGGATCGAGGAGCCGCTCGACGCGTACGACGCCGAGGGCCACGCGGCCCTCGCCGCCACCCTGGACACGCCCATAGCCACCGGCGAGATGCTGACCAGCGCGCATGAGCACGCGGCGCTGATCGAGGCGGGCTCCGCCGACTTCGTGCAGCCCGACGCCCCGCGGGTCGGCGGCATCACCCCGTTCCTCCAGATCATGACGCTCGCCGACTACAAGTGCCGCAGCCTCGCCCCGCACTTCGCGATGGAGATCCACGTCCATCTCTCGGCGGCCTACCCGCGCACCGCGTGGGTCGAGCACTTCGAGTGGCTGGAGCCGCTGTTCAACGAGCGGCTGGAGCTGCGCGACGGCCGCATGGTCATCCCCGACCGGGCCGGTCTCGGCCTCTCGCTCAGCGATCAGGCGGCGGCCTGGACGAAGGAAGCGGCCCGCTTCGGCGAAGGTGCTTAAGGAGCAGAACTAGCCGGTCTGCGCCGTGAACGCCGCGTACGCGGGCTCGTCGAAGAGGACGAAGCGCACCTCTTCGACGCCCGTGTCCGCCGCGCGGACGACTTCCACCGCGATCCGGGCGGCGTCGTCCATCGGCCAGCGGTAGACGCCGGTGGAGATCGCCGGGAACGCGACCGTCCGCGCGCCCAGTTCATCGGCGACGCGCAGGGACTCGCGGTAGCAGGACGCCAGGAGGTCGGAGCGGTCCTCGGTGGCGGACCACACCGGCCCCACGGTGTGGATGACCCAGCGGGCGTCGAGCCGCCCCGCCGTCGTGGCCACGGCCTGGCCGGTGGGCAGCCCCTTGCCGTAGTGGGAGGCGCGCAGATCGCGGCAGGCGTCGAGGATCTCGGGCCCGCCCCGCCGGTGAATGGCCCCGTCGACCCCGCCGCCGCCGAGCAGCGAGGAGTTCGCCGCGTTGACGATGGCGTCGGCGCGCTGCGCGGTGATGTCGCCCTGGACGAGGGTGATGGTGGTCATGGCTCCATCGTGGGCCATGGGCCCCGGGCTCGCCGAAGGGGTTTCAGACGGTGAGGGTTTCAGGCGGTAAGCGCTTCAGGGACGGCGAGGGCTTCAGACGGTGACGCCCAGGGCCGCCGCATGCGCCTCCAGACGCTCTGCGGTCAGCGCGGTGGCCGCCGCGTCGTCGCGCGAGGTGGCGATGACCAGGGCCCAGCCCGCCACGGTATGGGCGCGCTGGTGGAGGGCGGCGACATGGGCCGGGTCGGCGTCGGCCGTGGTGGGGGCGGCGCGCAGCGGGGCGCGGCCGCCCCGCAGCCGTATGACCTGGTCGGCCAGGCGCTCCGCCGCCTCGTCCAGGGCCGGGTCCGGGGTGAGGACACGCAACTCGTCGGTCACGGTCAGCAGCGCGGTCAGATGTCCGGCGAGCCTGATGTCCAGCTCCTCCTCGCGGGAGCGGTGCGGGAAATCAGGCTCGGGCTCGGCCATGGTGTGGACCGACTTGGTGCGGATCGGCTCGTACATGGATGGCCTCCAAACGTTCAGGAGACCATCCTAACTTAGACGCAGTCTAAAGTTGAGCCCTCTACAGAAACTCGTTCAGGCTTCTCAGGGCTGGCTGTAGCCGTCGAGGAAGTTCCCGATCCGGGTCACCGCTTCGGCCAGGTCCTTCTTGGCCGGGAGGGTGACGATGCGGAAGTGGTCCGGTTCCGGCCAGTTGAAGCCCGTGCCGTGCACGATCATGATTTTCTCGGCGCGCAGCAGGTCGAGCACCATCTGCCGGTCGTCCTTGATCTTGTAGACCTTGGGGTCCAGCTTCGGGAACGCGTACAGCGCGCCCTTCGGCTTCACGCAGCTCACGCCCGGGATCTGGGTCAGCAGCTCGTACGCCGTGTCGCGCTGCTCCAGCAGCCGCCCGCCCGGGAGCACCAGGTCGTTGATCGTCTGACGGCCGCCGAGGGCTGCGGCCACCGCGTGCTGTGCGGGCATGTTGGCGCACAGCCGCATGTTGGCCAGGATCGTCAGCCCCTCCAGATAGCTGGAGGCGTGGGCCTTGGGGCCGCAGACCGCGAGCCAGCCGCTGCGGTAGCCCGCGACGCGGTAGGCCTTGGAGAGCCCGTTGAACGTCAGCGTCAGCAGGTCCGGGGCGAGGGTGGCGGTCGGGGTGTGGGTGGCGCCGTCGTAGAGGATCTTGTCGTAGATCTCGTCGGAGCAGACGATCAGCTGGTGGCGGCGGGCGATGTCGGTGATGCCGCGCAGCACCTCTTCGCTGTAGACGGCGCCCGTCGGGTTGTTCGGGTTGATGATGACGATCGCCTTGGTGCGGTCGGTCACCTTGCGCTCGATGTCGGCGAGGTCCGGCAGCCAGTCCGCCTGCTCGTCGCAGCGGTAGTGGACGGCGGTGCCGCCCGCGAGCGAGACCGAGGCGGTCCACAGCGGATAGTCGGGGGAGGGCACCAGGACCTCGTCCCCGTCGTCCAGCAGCCCCTGCATCGACATCTGGATCAGCTCGGAGACGCCGTTGCCGAGGAAGACGTCCTCGACGTCGAGGTGGATGCCCTGGGTCTGGTAGTGCTGCATCACCGCGCGCCGGGCGGAGAGCAGTCCCTTGGCGTCGCCGTAGCCGTGCGCGTCGCCGAGGTTGCGCAGCATGTCCTCAAGGATCTCCGGCGGGCAGTCGAAGCCGAAGGTTGCCGGGTTTCCGGTGTTGAGCTTGAGGATGCGGTGACCCGCTGCCTCCAGTCGCATCGCCTCCTCAAGGACCGGGCCACGGATTTCGTAGCAGACGTTGGCGAGCTTCGTGGACTGGATCACCTGCATGTCGGCCACCTTACGGCGGAGTATCCGGCCACGCTCGGTGTTTTTCACCACGTGGACAGCGCATGGGCGGCGTGCGGACGGTGTACGGGAGCGCTCCACGGCGGCGCCGGGCGCTTCGCGCCCCCTCCGCGCGGGCCGGTAACAAGTGTGTTACCCCCGTTAATTTCCGCGAACGAAGGGTTGGCCTGGGCGGAACCGCTGGCTATCGTTCACGCACCTCACCCAATCGTTCAGCTGAACGAATCGTCTGAACGAATCGTCTGAACGAATCGCCCTCGAAGCGAAGGTGCCCCCGTCCATGTCCGAGACCTCCCTCCGATCAGACCCCGGGGCGTCCGGGATACCGCGGCGGTCGGTGCTCGCCGCCGCGGCCGCGGGCGGCGGTGCCCTCGCCGGGTCCGCCCTGCTCACCGGCTGCTCGGGCGCCGCGTCCGCCTCCCCGACCGAGGCCGTGCCCAGCCGCGGCCCGGCCGGACGCCCCGCCCCCGGGGGCACCCTGCGCATCGCCCGGCCGCCCGCCTCCGACGCCGAGACGCTGGACCCGGCGAGCGCGCTGTCCGCGTACGAATACCTCGGCGCCCTCTACAACCGGCTCGTCCGCGTCGACACGGACGGCAGGACCGTCCCCGACCTCGCCGAGTCCTGGGAGCCCGACGCGAAGGCCAGCACCTGGACCTTCCGGCTGCGCCGGGGCGTCACCTTCCACGACGGCTCAGCCCTCACCTCCGCCGACGCCGCCTACACCCTGCGGCACATCCTCGACACCGCGACCGCGTCCCCGCAGGGCCCGGTGCTCGCCCCGCTCGTCGACCCGAAGCGGCTGCGCACCCCCGACGCGCACACCCTCGTGATCCCGCTGAAGAGCCCGCACGCCGAGTTCCCCAGCCTGCTCACCCACTACAACTGCTACGTCATCCCGGACGGCAGCGCGAAGTCGATCGGCCGCACCGGCATCGGCACCGGCCCCTTCAAGCTGGCCTCCTTCACCTCCGCCGGACCCGGCCGGGTCGTGGCGTACGGGGACCACTGGGCCGGGCGCCCGGTGCTGGACGCCATCGACTTCTTCTCCGTCGCCGATATGCAGGCGCGGGCCAACGCCCTGCTCGCCGGGCAGGTCGACCTGCTCTCCCAGACCAACCTCGACTTCGCCACCGCCCGCGTCGTCGCCGCCTCCAGCCGCGCCACCATCGCCCGCTCGAAGAACGCCCAGTGGTACGTGCTGCCGATGCTCACCACCGAGAAGCCGTTCACCGATGTGCGGGTCCGGCAGGCCATGAAGCTCGCGTACGACCCCGAGCACATCCGGAAGGTCGCCCTCCAGGGCGCGGGCACGCTCGGCTGGGACAACCCCGTACCGCCGAACGACCCCGCCCACATCGCCGCCCACCCCGACCACGACCCCGAGCGGGCCCGCCACCTGCTCAAGCGGGCCGGGCACGAGCGGCTGGCGGTGGACCTCTACACGTCCTCGTACGACCCGATCTTCACGCCGATGGCGCTCGCCTACCAGGAGTCCGCCGCCCGCGCCGGGATCCGGGTCCGGGTCAAGACCGCGGCAGCCGACTCGTACTACACCCAGATCTGGATGAAGAAGCCGCTCATGGCCACCTACTGGTACACCGGGCGCCCCGTCGACCAGCTCCTCAACCAGGTCTTCCGCAGCGGCTCCTCCTACAACGAGACCGCCTGGTCGGACAAGGAGTTCGACGCGCTCCTCGACCGGGCCCGCCGCGAGACCGACGGGGGCCGCCGCCGCGAGCTGTACGGGCAGGCGCAGACCCTGATCGTCGAGCGCGGCGGGGCGATCACCCCGATGTTCGCCGACCGGCTCACCGGCATCTCGCGGGACGTGCGCGGCTACACCGAGCACGGCTTCGAGTTCGACTACCTCGGCATCGGCCTGAAGGGGGCGTGAGAAGCGTGTTCACCTTCATCGCCCGCCGCGCAGCCGCCGCGCTCGGCACCTTGCTGCTCTCCTCCGTGATGGTCTTCCTGGCCGTCCAGGCGCTGCCCGGCGACGTCGCCACCCAGGTGCTCGGCAAGGACGCCACCCCCGACGCGGTCGCCGCGCTGCGCAAGCAGATGGGGCTCGACCAGCCCGCCTGGGAGCGCTACTTCGACTGGATCAAGGGCGCCCTGCACGGCGAATTCGGCACCTCGCTGGTCACCACCAAGCCGGTGGGCGGCGAGGTCGCCCAGTACCTCGGCAACTCCGCCCTCATCGCCGTCGTCACCGTCCTTTTCGCGGTCACCGGCTCGCTCGTCCTCGGCATCCTCGCCGGGCTCTACCGCGACCGCTGGCCCGACCACGTGATCTCCACGGTCAGCCTGGTGGGGATGTCCATCCCCGAGTTCGTCGTGGCCACCCTGCTGGTGCTCGCCTTCTCCGTCGCCATCCCCGTGCTGCCCGCCGTGGTGCTGTACGGGCCGGGGGCCTCCACAGGAGAACTGCTCCCGGCCGTCTGGCTGCCCGCCGCGTCGCTCGCCATCGTGATGGCCGCGTACATCGTGCGGATGGCCCGTACGTCCGTCATCGACGTCATGGCGAGCGAATACGTCACCACAGCCCGCCTCAAGGGGCTGTCCACCTGGCGCGTGGTCACCCGGCACGCGCTGCCCGGCGCGCTGCTGCCCACCCTCCATGTGATCGCGCTCAATGTGGCGTGGCTGGTGGGCGGGGTCGCCGTCGTCGAGAACGTCTTCAACTACCCCGGCATCGGCAAGCTGCTGCTCACCTCCGTACAGAACCGCGACCTGCCGGTCATCCAGGCCATCGCGCTCATCAGCGCGGTCGTCTACGTCGTCTGCAACCTCGCCGCCGACCTCGGCTCCATGGCCCTCAACCCCAAGCTCCGCACCCGAGGAGGGAGGATCCGTTGAGCACGCTGAAGCCGTCTGCCACGGCCCCCGTTCCCCCACCGTCTGCCCGCTCAAGGACCGCTGGCCCCGCCGCCCGTGTCTGGCGCACCGTACGCTCCTCCCGGCCCGCCGCCATCGGGCTCGCGATCGTCGCCGTCCATGTCGTGATCGCGCTGCTCGCGCCGCTGCTCACCCCGTACCACCCCACCACCGGCGACGCCGCGCACGCGCTGCTCGGGCCCGGCGCCGACCACTGGGCGGGCACCGACCAGTACGGGCGCGATGTACTGACCCGGGTGCTGTACGGCGGGCGGTACGCGCTCGGCGTCTCCGTCACCGCGACCCTCCTCACCATCGCGCTGGGCACGGTCCTCGGCTGCGCGGCCGCGCTGCGGGGTGGCTGGCTGGACGATCTGCTGATGCGGATCCTGGACGCGGTGCTGTCCATCCCCGCGATCCTCGTCCTGCTGGTCATCGTCACCGCGCTGGGCACCGGCTCCGGGGTCATCGTGCTGGCCATCGGCGTCATCTGCGTGCCCCAGGTGGTACGGGTCGTACGCGGCGCCGCGCTCGCCGTCGTCCCCCAGGACTACGTCACCGCGGCGCGCGCCCGGGGCGAGGGGACGTGGGCGATCCTGCGGCGCGAGGTGCTGCCCAACATCACCGATGTGGTGTGCGTCGAGTTCGCCATGCGGGCGTCGTGGGTCGTGCTGCTGATCTCGTCGCTGTCCTTCCTCGGCTTCGGCGCCGATCCGCCCACCCCGGACTGGGGGCTCATGGTGTCCGAGAACCGCACCGCCATCACCGTCGTGCCGATGGCCAGCCTCGCGCCGATCATCGCCCTGGCCACGCTGGTCGTCGGGCTCAACCTGGCTGCCGACGGGCTGTCCAAGGCGTGGGGCGTCGACCGCATCCGGGAGGGATCCTGATGAGCGCCATCGTCTCTGTGGCGGGTCTTGGTGTCGCCTACCGATCGGGCGGGCGGGATGTTCCCGTCGTCCACGATGTCTCGTTCGACCTCGCGCCGGGTGAGACCCTCGCCCTCGTCGGCGAGTCCGGGAGCGGCAAGTCCACCGTCGCCGCCACGCTGCTGGGCCATCTGCGGCACGGCTCGCGGCTTACGGGCGGCACGGTACGGGTCGACGGGCGGGACGTCTTCGCCCTTCCGGCGCGGGAGCTGCGGCGGCTGCGCGGCGGCACGGTCGCGATGATCGCCCAGAACGCGGGCCAGGCCCTCACCCCCTCCATGCGCGTCGGGCGGCAGATCGCCGAGGCGGGCGGCGATGTGCCCGTCACGGAGCTGCTTGAGCAGGTCCGGCTGGAGCGGCCCGCTGTGCTGGCCCGCCGCTATCCGCACGAGCTGTCCGGCGGACAGCAGCAGCGGGTCGCCATCGCCATGGCTATCGCCACCCGGCCCAAGGTGCTGGTGCTGGACGAGCCCACGACGGGGCTCGACGTCCTCACCCAGCGCTCCGTGCTGGACCTGGTCGGCTCGCTGCGCGACGAACTCGGCCTCGCGGCCGTCCTTGTCAGCCATGACTTGGGTGTCGTCGCGCGGATGGCCGACGATGTTTGCGTCCTGCGTTCGGGGCGGGTCGTCGAGGCCGCCTCCACTCGGCGGCTCTTCGCCGCCCCCGCCGACCCGTACACCCGCCGCTTGCTCGCCAGCGTGCCTCGGCTGAGCGATACCGGGCTGGCGGTTGTGGGCGATGACGGCACGCGGGAGGTGCGGGCGAAGCGGGCGGTGCCCGATGACGCGGCTCGGTCCGTCGACGTCCGGGACGTCACTATCGATTACGGCTCCTCGCGGGCTGTTCACGGCGTCTCCTTCCAGGTGCGGCGGGGCGAGGTGCTGGCCCTGGTCGGCCAGTCGGGGAGCGGCAAGTCCACCCTTGCGTGGGCGCTGGCGGGGCTGCGGGCGCCGTCGGGTGGCGCGATGACCCACGAGACCGGCGACCTGGGCTCTTCCGCGCGGCGGCGACCGCTTGCGCTCCGCCGCAAGATCCAGCTCGTCTTCCAGAACGCCGATACGTCGCTGAATCCGCGCCGCTCGGTGGGTGATGCGGTGCGGCGGCCCCTGCGGTTCTTCGGCGCTGTCTCCTCGCGTGACGAGGCGGCCTCGCGGGCCCGCGCCCTCATCTCCGACGTCCGCCTCGACCCGGACTTCGCCGACCGGCTCCCGGCGCAGCTCTCCGGCGGGCAGCGGCAGCGCATCGGCATCGCGCGGGCGCTGGCAGGTGAGCCGGATGTGCTGATCGCGGATGAGATCACTACGGCGCTGGATGTGTCGGTGCAGGCGGATGTGTTGCGGCTGCTGGATGACTTGCGGCGGGAGCGGTCGCTGGCCTGTCTTTTCATCAGCCACGACTTGGCGGTGGTGCGGGGGATCGCTGATCGGGTGGTGGTGCTGCGGGGTGGGGTGGTGGTGGAGGAGGGGCCGACGGATGCGGTGTTCGCTGACCCCGGCCATCCGTATACGCGGCAGCTGATGGCCGCCGCGCTGGAGCCCGACCCCGATGCGGTGGCCCCTGCCGGGGTGGCCGACGCCTGGGCGGATGCCGCCGAGTCGGGTGCGGTCTGGGACGACTTGGGTGATGGCCATCGTGTGCGGCGCTGGCGGTTCGCGGATGATTAGCCCCCACCCCGCCCCTTCCCGCAGCATCGATATGCGGCTCCGCCGCGCGGGGGGCGATGCCCCGGACCCCGCACCGGCGTTGCCCCTCGAGGTCTCGTCGCCGCGCGCGGGCCGGTGGGTGGGTTGTGCCCACCCGTCCCGCCCCGCGGAACGATTGCCCACAACGTGGCGGATATCTGCCGCGTCGTTGGGGGCCGAGGGCGGATGCGCCCCAGCTTTCAGCCCGCGTACCCCCCAACCCCCTGCCGGGACATCCCAGCCCTCCGGGCGTACCACCCAGCCCCTCCGGCGATTGAGGAGCGGGGGTTCGGGGGCGGAGCCCCGGGTTCGGGAAGGGGCGGGGTGGGGGGACGGCTCGCCGCAGGCGTTGACACAGCAGGCTAGGTAAGGAGACACGTGAGGTACCGCGAGACGTTCGACCGTGAGGTGCGGGTCGAGGACGTATGGATTCCGACCCGCGACGGAACCCGGCTGCACGCCCGGATCTGGCGCCCGACCGACGCGCAGACCACCCCCGTACCCGCCCTCCTCGAATACCTCCCGTACCGCAAGAGCGACTGGACCGCCCCGCGCGACGCGCAGCGTCACCCCTGGTACGCGGGGCACGGCTACGCCTCCGTACGCGTCGACCTGCGCGGCAGCGGCGACTCCGAGGGCGTGATGCGCGACGAGTACGATGAGACGGAGCTGGCGGACGGCGTGGACGTCGTCAACTGGCTGGCCGAGCAGCCCTGGTGCACCGGCAAGGTGGGGATGTTCGGGATCTCGTGGGGCGGGTTCAACGCGCTGCAGATCGCCGCCCTGCGCCCCGAGCCGCTGAAGGCGATCGTCACCGTCTGCTCGGCGGACGACCGTTACGACAACGACGTCCACTACATCGGCGGCGCCGTCCTCGGCATCGACATGCTCGCCTGGGCGGGCACGATGCTTGCGTTCACGGCCCGCCCCCCGCACCCCACCTCCGTCGGCGAGGACCGCTGGCTGCCGATGTGGCGGGAGCGGCTGGACGCGCTGGAGCCGTATCTCCACACCTGGCTCGCCCACCAGGAGCGGGACGCGTACTGGCGGCACGGCAGCGTGTGCGAGGACTACGCGGCGGTCGACGCCGCCGTGCTCGCGGTCGGCGGCTGGGCCGACCCGTACCGGGACACCGTGCTGCGGCTGGTGGAGCACCTGGACGCGCCCGTACGGGGGCTGATCGGCCCGTGGTCGCACCAGTACCCGGACCGGGGGCTGCCGCCGGGCCCGGCGATCGGGTTCCTGCAGGAGACGCTGCGCTGGTGGGACCACTGGCTGAAAGACCAGCCGACCGGCGTCATGGAGGAGCCGCTGCTCCGGGCCTGGATCAACGACCCGGTGCCGCCCGCCACCTCGTACGCGACCATGCCCGGCCGCTGGGTCGGCGACGACACCTGGCCCGCCCCCTCCGTGACCTGGGACGAACGCCCCCTCGGCGGCGGCACGGAACCCGTGATCGTACGCTCCCCACTCCACACCGGCCTCGACGCGGGCCGCTACTTCCCCTTCGGCAACGCCACCGATCTGCCGCCGGACCAGCGCGAGGAGGACGGCCGTTCGGTCTGCTTCGACTCGGCGCCGCTCGATGAGCGCGTGGAGATCCTGGGCCGCCCCCGCGTACGGCTGCGGCTCGACAGCGCGACCCGGCGCGCCCATGTCATCGCGCGCGTCTGCGACGTGGCGCCGGACGGCTCGTCCACCCTCGTCACTCGCGGAGTGCTCAACCTGATGTCCCGACACGGCCGCGAGAAGGCCGTGGAGTGGGAGCCGGGGCGTGAGGAGGACGTCGAGTTCGAGCTGAACGGGACGGGGTACGCCTTCCCGCCCGGGCACCGTGTCCGGGTCGCGGTCTCCGACGCGTACTGGCCGTGGGTCTGGCCGCACGGCGAGCGCGGACAGCTGACCGTACGGCCCGCCGAGAGCGCGCTGCTGCTGCCCGTACGGGATCCGGGCGCGGACGCCGCGCGGGCCCCGATCACCTTCGAGGAGCCCGAACAGGCCACGCCGCTGGCCATCACCGTGGACGCGCCCGCCGAGCCCCGGCCCGAGCGGACCGTCACCCATGACGTCGCCACGGGGGAGTGGGTGCTGGACGTGGACCCCAACTACGGCGGTTCGCGTACGTACCCGGACGGGCTGCGGTACGAGGAGAGCGCCCGCGAGACGTACCGCATCCGCTCCGGCGACCCGCTGTCCGCCGTGGCAAGCTCGCGGTGGACCATCCGGCTGCGGCGCGAGGGCTGGGACGCGGAGATTCACACCTCGACGGAACTGCGCGCCACCGCATCGGAATTCATCATGGACAGCAGCGTCGAAGCACGGGCGAACGGAGAGACAGTGGCAAGCCGCGCATGGCAGCACACCATCCCGAGGACGTCCGCGTGACGTCCTCGTCCGAGCGCCGCCCCGCGCGCCGCGCCGTACCTCGGTCGGCCCGCTCCCGGCAGCCGACCGAGGTACGG
>NZ_JBHWJI010000078.1:0-39728 GCF_042731515.1 Streptomyces sp. NPDC059850 | reverse complement strand
CAGGGGTCGGTCATAGGGGGTGTCTTCCGGATCAGGCCGGATCAGCGAGCGGCGTCTGGTGCGGTAGCTCGCAACCCGCGTGAGGAGAGCGCAGCGGCGCTGCGCGCGACGAGCGCGGGGCCGCGAGATGCCGTGCCAGGCGTCGGGAGCCCGGCATGATCCGGAAGACACCCCCTAAGCTCACGGAATGATCGCAACGCTTCAGTGCACCGTCATCGACTGTCCGGACCCGGCCGCGCTGGCCGCCTTCTACGGCGCGATCCTGGGGTGGGAGGTGAACGACAGCGACCCGGAATGGGCGTTCCTCACCTCGGCGGACGGGCAGCGGATCGCCTTCCAGCAGGCGCCGGACCACCAGCCGCCGCGCTGGCCGGACCCGGAGCGTCCGCAGCAGCTGCATCTGGACTTCGAGGTGCCGACGATCGAGGACGCGGAGCGGGCGCAGCAGGAGGTGATCGCGCTCGGGGCGACGTTCCTGCACGACAGTGGCGGGGAGCGGTCGGGGTTCCGGGTGTTCAGCGACCCGGTCGGGCACCCGTTCTGCGTCTGCTACGGCCAGCCGTAGCGGACGTCAGCTTGACGTGACGCGGACCCGGCGCGCACTGCCGCGCCGGGTCCCGTTCCTGCCGAACCGTGCCGTGCCGGATCAGCCGCCGAGCTGGGCCGCGGCGGTCTTGATGTTCTGGGCGAAGGTGCTCACCTCGGTGTAGACACCGGGCTTGCCGGGCCGGGCGCAGCCCTCGCCCCAGCTGACGATGCCGACCTGGATCCACGCCCCGGCGTCGTCCTTGCGGAACATCGGTCCGCCGGAGTCGCCCTGGCAGGTGTCGACGCCGCCCTGGGCCATCTTGCCCGCGCAGATCTCCTCACCGGCGACGAGTTCGTTGTACGCCGACTTGCAGGTGGCGTCGTCGACGAACGGCACCGTGGCCTTGAGCAGGTAGCGCTGCTGGCCGCCGCCCTCGACGGCGGCGCCCCACCCGGCGACGGTGAAGTCGCCCTTGTTGTACGCCGTGGTCTCGGCGATCTTCAGGGTGGGCTGGTTGATGGGCGCGGCGAGCTTGATGAGGGCCCAGTCCTTGCCGGTGCCGTTGTAGCCCGGGGCCTGAAGTACCCGGGTGGACTTGACCTTGGTGGCGCTGGAGCTCTGGAGGTCGACGACGCCCGCGGTGGCGGTGATGGAGGTGTTGGCGCCGCTGCCGTTCACACAGTGGGCGGCGGTGAGCACGAGGGTCTGGGTGTAGAGCGCGCCGCCACAGCCCATGGAGAGCCGGACCATGAAGGGGAATTCGCCCTGGGCGGCGCGGGTGCCGCCGACGACGGAGGGGCCGGGCTCGGGACCGGTGGGCTGGGCGGTCGCGGTGCCCGGCATGAGGCTGAAGGCGGCGAGGGCGGCGGCGCCGAGGGCCGCGGATCTCTTCAGGTGCTTCAGTGCGTTGCGCAACGGAAGTCCTCTCGTGGGGGGTTGTGCAAAAATGTCAGGCCCATGCCAAATCACAAGGACCTGTGTCATGCCCTGTGATTATGTGAAGTCCGCGAACAGGCTGACAAGGGTGGGTTTCCAGCCATCCGCGCGCCCCCGCGCGCCCCGCCCCCGCGCCCGGCTCCCGCCCGTACAGTGGGCCCGTGGCGGCACCACCGGGCAGCGACATCGAACACGGCTATCCGCACCTGGACATGGTCCGGGCCTCGCTCACCGCGCTCTACCGGCGGGTCTCGCGCGACACGGTGGACACCTTCGGGCTCAGCGTCGTCCCCGGTGACGTGGCCTTCTCCGACCAGGACGACCTCCACCTCGGCGTCCAGCGGGTGGCCCGGGTGATGGTGCAGCACATGCGGCTGCCGGACGCCCGGATGATCGTGAGCTTCCGCGAGATGCGGCACGCGGGGAACGTGGAGCTGGCCGCCGGGCCGGAGTACTTCATCGAGCTGAACTCCCGCTTCAAGACCCACCGCCGCGACATCGGGGCGGCCCTCGCCCACGAGGTCACCCACGTCTATCTGCACCGGCTCGATCTCGCCTTCCCCGGCACCCGCGACAACGAGATCCTCACCGACACCACCGCCGCCTACCTCGGCACCGGCTGGCTGCTGCTCGACGCGTACCGCCAGTCCGCGGTCACCAGCCAGAAGCTGGGCTATCTGACGCCGGAGGAGTTCGGCTACGTCCTCGCCAAGCGGGCCCGGCTCTTCGACGAGGACCCGTCCCCCTGGTTCACCAGCCCGCAGGCGTACGAGGCGTACGCCAAAGGCCGGGAGCTGGCCGAGCGCGACGAACGACAGCCGCCGCTCGCCGCCGCCGGGTGGACCGGCCGCCGCCGGTACGCCAAGGACCGCCGTTCGGCACAGTCCGGCCACCCCTCTCCCACCGGGGGCGACTACGTCTTCGAGAGCGGTCCGCCGCTCAGCGTGTCCTTCCCCTGCCCTACGTGCCGTCAGCGCATCCGGCTCCCGGTGCGCGGCAGGCTGCGGGCGCGCTGCGGACTGTGCCGTACGGTCCTGGAGTGCGACACCTGACGGGACCTCGGCGGGAGGGGGCCGCGTTCGAGCGCACTCCACGTCGTACCCTCGCGTGCATGAGCCCCTCCATCGCCACCAACACCCGCGTCGCCCTGGACGAGCTGCTGGAGTTCGTCCGCCCGCGCCACCGCGCCATCCTGATGACCCGCCGGACCGACGGCTCCCCGCAGGCCTCCCCGCTGACCTGCGGCGTCGACGATTCGGGCCGTATCGTCATGTCCACCTACCCCGAGCGCGCCAAGGTCCGCAACGCCAAGCGTGAGGCGGCCGTCAGCCTGATCGTGCTGTCCGACGAGTGGAACGGCCCGTGGGTCCAGATCGACGGCACCGCCGAGGTGATCGACACCCCCGACTCGGTCGAACCGCTCGTCGAGTACTACCGCAACATCGCCGGTGAGCACCCGGACTGGGACGAGTACCGCTCGGCCATGCGCAAGCAGGGCAAGTCCCTGATCCGGGTCACGCCCGAGCGCTGGGGCCCGATCGCCACCGGCGGCTTCCCCGCCCGGCTGGTGGAGGACTCCCCGGAGGGCTGACCGGTCAGCAGCGCCCGGGGCGCCCGTACAGCACGATCCGCATCCCGGGGACGTCCCTGACGGCGCATCGGTGGAAGTACCGCGCCAGCACCTCGCGCTTCACCCGCTCCTGCGGGATGTCGTCCAGCGGCTGCCCGGGCGGGTCGTTGCACATGATCGGCTCGCGGCGGCGGGCGGGCAGGAACAGCACCCCGTCGCCGGGGGACGGTGACCGCGAGCAGCAGCCGTCCGGTCTCCAGCAGCGGTGCGCGATAGGCGTCGAGGGCTTCGTACCCCGCGATGTGCCGGTCGTGCGGCAGGGCGACCATGTCCGCGCGCTGGTACAGGACGTATCCGGCGAGGGCCAGGAGCAGCGCTCCCCCGACGGCCAATGGTGGTGCGGTGCTCCCGGGAGAAAGTCAACCGGGAGCGCACACGGCACGAACGCCACGCGGCGCCCTCCCCCGGTCGGGTGGGGGAAGGCGCCGCGCGGCCGGTCCGTACGCCGTTGTACGGGCGGAGCTATAGGGGTATCGGACCGTAAGCGTCAGACCATGAGTGCCCGGTCCGTGGGGCGGATCGGGGCGGGCAGGGCGCTGGCCCCGGCCAGGTAGCGGTCCACACCGCGCGCCGCGGAGCGGCCCTCGGCGATGGCCCAGACGATCAGCGACTGACCGCGGCCCGCGTCACCGGCGACGAAGACGCCGTCCACGTTGGTGGCGAAGTCGGCGTCGCGCGCGACGTTGCCGCGCTCGTCCAGCTCCAGGCCGAACTGCTCGACCAAGCCGTTCTCCCGATCGGTGCCGGTGAAGCCCATGGCCAGGGTGACCAGCTGGGCCGGGATCTTCCGCTCGGTGCCCGGCTTCTGCTCCAGCTTGCCGTCCTTGAACTCCACCTCGATCAGGTGCAGCCACTGGACGTTGCCGTCCTCGTCGCCCTCGAAGTGGGTGGTGGAGACGGAGTAGACCCGCTCGCCGCCCTCCTCGTGCGCCGAGGTGACCTTGTAGAGCATCGGGAAGGTGGGCCAGGGCTGGCCCGGCGCGCGCTCCTCGCCCGGCTTGGGCATGATCTCCAGCTGGGTGACGGAGGCGGCGCCCTGCCGGTGGGCGGTGCCGACGCAGTCGGCGCCGGTGTCACCGCCGCCGATCACCACGACGTGCTTGCCCTCGGCCGTGATGGGGGGCGTGGTGAGGTCGCCCTCCTGCACCTTGTTGGCGAGCGGCAGGTACTCCATCGCGTAGTGGATGCCGTTCAGCTCGCGGCCCGGGGCGGGCAGGTCGCGGGAGGTGGTGGCACCGGCCGCGATGACGACCGCGTCGTACCGCTTGCGCAGCTTGGCGGCGTCGATGTCGCGCCCGATCTCGGTCTCGGTGCGGAACTTGGTGCCCTCCGCGCGCATCTGCTCGATGCGGCGGTTGATGTGGCGCTTCTCCATCTTGAACTCGGGGATGCCGTAGCGCAGCAGCCCGCCGATGCGGTCGGCCCGCTCGTAGACGGCGACCGTGTGTCCGGCGCGGGTCAGCTGCTGGGCGGCGGCGAGCCCGGCCGGGCCCGAGCCGATGACGGCGACGGTCTTGCCGCTGAGCCGCTCGGGCGGCTGCGGGGTGACGTCACCGGAGTCCCACGCCTTGTCGATGATGGTGACCTCGACGTTCTTGATGGTCACCGCCGGCTGGTTGATGCCGAGGACACACGCGGACTCGCACGGGGCGGGGCACAGCCGCCCGGTGAACTCCGGGAAGTTGTTGGTCGCGTGCAGCCGCTCGCTGGCCTCGCGCCAGTCCTCGCGGTAGGCGTAGTCGTTCCACTCGGGGATGAGGTTTCCGAGCGGACAGCCGTTGTGGCAGAACGGGATGCCGCAGTCCATGCACCGGCTGGCCTGCTTGCTGATGATCGGCAGCAGGGAGCCGGGGACGTAGACCTCGTTCCAGTCCTTGACCCGCTCGTCCACCGGACGGGTCTTGGCCACCTCGCGGTCGGTGGTCAGGAAGCCCTTGGGGTCAGCCATTGGTCGCCGCCTCCATCATCTTCTCGTGGGTCGCGGACTCGGAGAGTCCGGCTCGCTCGGCGGCGTCCTTGGCGGCGAGCACGGCCTGGTACGTAGCGGGGATGATCTTGCTGAAGCGGGCGAGCGCGCAGTCCCAGTCGGCGAGCAGCGCGGCCGCGACGGTGGAACCGGTCTCCTCCTGGTGGCGGCGCACGGCGTCGTGCAGCGCCTGCTTGTCGGTGTCGTCCAGCTCACCGACGGCGTCGAGGAGAGCGCCGTTGACGTTGTCCCGGTCGAGGTCGATGACGTACGCGATGCCACCGGACATCCCGGCCGCGAAGTTGCGCCCGGTCGGGCCGAGGACGATGGCCTGGCCGCCGGTCATGTACTCGCAGCCGTGGTCGCCCACGCCCTCGGAGACCACGGTCGCGCCCGAGTTGCGGACGCAGAACCGCTCGCCGACCTTGCCGCGCAGATACATCTCGCCGCCGGTCGCACCGTACGCGAGGGTGTTGCCCGCGATGGTGGAGTACTCGGCGAGGTGGTCGGCACCCCGGTCCGGGCGGACGATGACGCGGCCGCCGGACAGGCCCTTGCCGACGTAGTCGTTGGCGTCGCCCTCCAGGCGCAGCGTGACGCCACGGGGCGAGAACGCGCCGAAGGACTGACCGGCCGAGCCGGTGAAGGTGATGTCGATCGTGTCGTCCGGCAGGCCCGCGCCGCCGAACTTCCGGGTCACCTCGTGGCCGAGCATGGTGCCGACGGTCCGGTTGATGTTACGGATCGCGACCTGGGCCCGGACCGGCTGGGCGGCCTCGGCGGACTCCGCGTTCAGCGCGTCCGCCGCGAGCTTGATCAGCTCGTTGTCCAGGGCCTTCGCCAGGCCGTGGTCCTGCTCGACCACCTGGTGGCGGACGGCGCCGTCCGGCAGCTCGGGGACGTACAGCAGCGGGCCGAGGTCCAAGCCCTGCGCCTTCCAGTGCTGCACGGCCTGGCTGGTGTCCAGCAGCTCGGCGTGGCCGATGGCCTCGTCCAGCGTGCGGAAGCCCAGCTCGGCGAGGAGTTCGCGGACCTCCTCGGCGATGAACTGGAAGAAGTTGACCACGAACTCGGCCTGACCGCTGTAGCGCTCGCGCAGCACCGGGTTCTGGGTGGCGATGCCGACCGGGCAGGTGTCCAGGTGGCAGACGCGCATCATCACGCAGCCGGAGACGACCAGCGGCGCGGTCGCGAAGCCGAACTCCTCGGCGCCGAGCAGCGCGGCGATCACCACGTCGCGGCCGGTCTTCAGCTGGCCGTCGGTCTGCACGACGATGCGGTCGCGCAACCCGTTGAGCAGCAGCGTCTGCTGGGTCTCGGCGAGGCCCAGCTCCCAGGGGCCGCCCGCGTGCTTGAGCGAGGTGAGCGGCGAGGCGCCGGTGCCGCCGTCGTGGCCGGAGATCAGCACCACGTCGGCGTGCGCCTTGGAGACGCCCGCGGCGACGGTGCCGACGCCGACCTCGGAGACCAGCTTGACGTGAATGCGCGCCTTGGGGTTGGCGTTCTTCAGGTCGTGGATCAGCTGGGCGAGGTCTTCGATGGAGTAGATGTCATGGTGCGGCGGCGGGGAGATCAGGCCGACGCCGGGCGTCGAGTGCCGGGTCTTGGCCACCCACGGGTACACCTTGTGGCCGGGCAGCTGGCCGCCCTCGCCGGGCTTGGCGCCCTGCGCCATCTTGATCTGGATGTCATCGGAGTTGACCAGGTATTCGCTGGTCACGCCGAAGCGGCCGGAGGCGACCTGCTTGATGGAGGAGCGCCGCGCCGGGTCGTGCAGCCGGTCGGAGTCCTCGCCGCCCTCACCGGTGTTGGACTTGCCGCCCAGCTGGTTCATGGCGATGGCCAGCGTCTCGTGCGCCTCCTGCGAGATGGAGCCGTACGACATGGCGCCGGTCGAGAACCGCTTGACGATCTCGCTGACCGGCTCGACCTCCTCGATCGGGATCGAGGACCGCTCGCCGTCCTTGAAGTTGAACAGGCCGCGCAGCGTCATCAGCCGCTCGGACTGCTCGTTCACCCGCTCGGTGTACTTCTTGAAGATGTCGTAGCGGCGCGCGCGGGTGGAGTGCTGGAGCCGGAAGACCGTCTCCGGGTCGAACAGGTGCGGCTCGCCCTCGCGGCGCCACTGGTACTCGCCGCCGATGTCCAGCGCGCGGTGCGCGGACGGGATGCCGCTGGCCGGGTACGCCTTGGCGTGCCGGGCGGCGACCTCCTTGGCGACGATGTCCAGGCCCGCGCCACCGATCTTGGTGGTGGTGCCGTGGAAGTAGGTCTCCACGAAGGACTCGTCCAGACCGACGGCCTCGAAGACCTGGGCACCACGGTAGGAGGCCACGGTGGAGATGCCCATCTTGGACATCACCTTCAGGACGCCCTTGCCGAGCGCCTTGATCAGGTTCTTGATCGCGGTCTCGGCCTCCATCCCGGGCAGGAACGTTCCGGCCCGGACCAGGTCCTCGACCGACTCCATCGCCAGGTACGGGTTGACGGCCGCGGCGCCGTAGCCGATCAGCAGCGCGACATGGTGCACCTCGCGCACGTCGCCCGCCTCGACCAGCAGCCCCACCTGGGTGCGCTGCTTGGTGCGGATGAGGTGGTGGTGGACGGCGGAGGTGAGCAGCAGCGAGGGGATCGGCGCGTGCTCGGCGTCCGAGTGCCGGTCGGAGAGCACGATCAGCCGGGCGCCGTCCTCGATGGCGGCGTCGGCCTCGGCGCAGATCTCGGCCAGCCGCGCGGCGAGCGCGTCGCCGCCGCCGCTGACCCGGTAGAGACCGGACAGGTTGGCGGCCTGGAGACCCGGCATATCGCCGTCGGCGTTGATGTGGATGAGCTTGGCCAGCTCATCGTTGTCGATCACCGGGAAGGGCAGGGTGACGCTGCGACAGGAGGCCGCGGTCGGCTCCAGCAGATTGCCCTGCGGGCCCAGCGAGGAGATCAGCGAGGTGACCAGCTCCTCGCGGATCGCGTCCAGCGGCGGGTTGGTGACCTGCGCGAACAGCTGGGTGAAGTAGTCGAACAGCAGCCGAGGGCGCTCGGAGAGCGCGGCGATCGGCGAGTCGGTGCCCATCGAGCCGATCGGCTCGGCACCGGCCTTGGCCATCGGCGCGAGCAGGACCCGCAGCTCCTCCTCGGTGTAGCCGAAGGTCTGCTGGCGGCGGGTGACCGAGGCGTGGGTGTGCACGATGTGCTCGCGCTCGGGCAGGTCGGCCAGGTCGATCAGCCCGGCCTCCAGCCACTCGCCGTACGGCTGCTCGGCGGCCAGCTCGGCCTTGATCTCGTCGTCCTCGATGATCCGGTGCTCGGCGGTGTCCACCAGGAACATCCGGCCCGGCTGGAGACGGCCCTTGCGGACCACCTTGGCCGGGTCGATGTCCAGGACGCCGACCTCGGAGGACAGCACGACCAGCCCGTCGTCGGTGACCCAGTAGCGCCCCGGGCGCAGACCGTTGCGGTCCAGCACGGCGCCGACCTGGGTGCCGTCGGTGAAGGTGACACAGGCCGGGCCGTCCCAGGGCTCCATCATCGTGGAGTGGTACTGGTAGAAGGCGCGCCGGGACGCGTCCATCGAGGGGTGGTTCTCCCACGCCTCGGGGACCATCATCAGCACCGAGTGCGGCAGCGAGCGGCCGCCGAGGTGGAGCAGCTCCAGGACCTCGTCGAAGGTCGCGGAGTCGGAGGCGTCCGGGGTGCAGAGCGGGAAGATCCGGTCCAGGCCCTTGTCCCCGAAGAGGTCGCTGACCAGCTGGGATTCGCGTGCCCGCATCCAGTTGCGGTTACCCTGGACGGTGTTGATCTCACCGTTGTGGGCGACGAAGCGGTACGGGTGGGCCAGCGGCCAGCTCGGGAAGGTGTTCGTGGAGAACCGGGAGTGGACCAGCGCGATGGCCGTGGCGAAACGGCGGTCGGACAGATCCGGGAAGAACGGCTCCAGCTGACCGGTGGTCAGCATGCCCTTGTACACCACGGTGCGCGAGGAGAGGGACGGGAAGTACACGTCCGCCTCGCGCTCGGCGCGCTTGCGCAGCGCGAACGCCTTGCGGTCCAGCGCCAGCCCGCTGCTGCTCCCGTCCGCGACGAAGAGCTGGCGGAAGGCGGGCATGGTGGTGCGCGCGCCGTTGCCCAGCAGCTGGGGCGCGACCGGCACCTCGCGCCAGCCGAGGACGGTCAGCTCTTCCTCGGTGGCGATCCGCTCGATGTGCTCCGCGGCCGCGTCGTCCCCTTCCTCGGGGAGGAACGCGATACCCACCGCATACGACCCGGCCTCGGGAAGATCGAAGTCGGTCACGTCCCGCAGGAAGGCGTCCGGGACCTGTACGAGGATGCCCGCGCCGTCGCCCGAGTCGGGCTCCGAACCGGTGGCGCCTCGGTGCTCCAGGTTCCGTAGCACGGTGAGAGCCTGCTCAACGAGCTGATGGCTGGCCTCGCCGGTGAGGGTCGCCACGAAACCGACGCCACAGGCGTCGTGCTCATTGCGCGGGTCGTACATCCCCTGGCGGGCGGGGTGGGATGCGGAACGCATCGGCTCTCCCGTCGTCGTCATGGCATTTTGCGTGTGCCGAGGGACGACGTTGGCCCTCCGCGAGAATTTCGTGCAGGTTACATGATGGGTCGGTTCTCGGGAAGTGGATATTCCGTTTCACCATGCGGACACCCCTGCACGGGGTGAGTCGGGCGATGGGGACTTTGCGACCTCCGTCGCCCCGGCGCGAGACGGGCCACACTGCCCGAGCGCTACGGCTTTATGCCCGCCGGTTAAGGGATCGAAACCGCCGAGTAACAGCGTAGTTATGCGGTTACTCGTAGGGGAGGGCGGCGGAGAGGCGTAGGAGAGGTCAGCCTACGGCCGTACCGAAGAGGGCGCCCAGGGCGTAGGTCACACCCGCCGCCGCCCCGCCCAGCGCCAGCTGCCGCAGCCCGCTGAACCACCAGGGCTGAGCGGTCACCCGGGCCACCACCGCACCGCAGGCGAACAGCCCGAGCAGCGCCAGCAGCACCGCGGGCCACAGCGCCACCGCGCCCAGCAGATACGGCAGCACCGGCAGCAGCGCGCCCAGCGCGAACGAGCCGAACGACGACACGGCGGCGACCAGCGGCGACGGCAGATCGTCCGGGTCGATGCCCAGCTCCTCGCGGGCGTGTATCTCCAGCGCCTGTTCCGGGTCCTTCGACAGCTGCGCGGCCACCTCGCGGGCCAGCTTCGGCTTCACGCCGCGCGACTCGTACAGCGCCGCCAGCTCCGCCATCTCGTCCGCCGGATGCTTGCGCAGCTCACGCCGCTCGACCTCCAGCTCTGCCTCGACCAGCTCGCGCTGGGAGGCGACGGAGGTGTACTCACCGGCCGCCATCGAGAACGCACCGGCGGCGAGCCCCGCCAGCCCGGTGATCACGATGGTCTGCCGGTCCACGGCCCCGCCCGCGACGCCGGACATCAGCGCCAGGTTGGAGACCAGCCCGTCCATGGCCCCGAAGACGGCCGGGCGCAGCCAGCCGCCGTTCACATCGCGGTGGGTGTGGTTGTCGCGGTGCGCGATGTGCGGTGACTCGATGGTGTCGATGACGGACATGTAGCTACGTGCTCCCTTCGCGGGCGCGGACCTGCCGCCCGCCCCCAATGACTCGAAGGTAGCCACGCGATCCCCTGTCCCGCCAGCAAGGAAGGCCGAACTTACCCTTCTGACCTGCGGAAATGCGAAGAGGCCGCCGAAACTCGATGGTTCCGGCGGCCTCTGGCCCACACACGTCAGGGTTTCTTGGTCGCCTCCGGCTCGGCCGAAGCCTTCGCCTTGTCCTCGCCCTCGCTGGCGCCCTCGCTGCCGTCCTCGTCCTCGGCGGCCTCGGCCGCCGGGCCGTTCTCAGCCGCCGGGCCGTCCTCCACCGCCAGGGGCTCGACGACCTCTTCCCGGCCGGGAGCCTTCTTCGCGGAGATCACCAGGTACGCCACCGCCGCCAGGAAGACGACGATCGACGTCCAGTCGTTGAGCCGCAGGCCCAGGATGTGGTGGGCGTCGTCCACCCGCAGGTACTCGATCCAGAAGCGGCCGACGGTGTACGAGGCCACATAGAGGGCAAACGCCCGGCCATGGCCCAGCTTGAAGCGGCGGTCCGCCCAGATCACCAGCAGCGCCACGCCGACGCACCACAGCGACTCGTAGAGGAACGTCGGGTGGTACGTACCGGCCACGCGCCCGGTGTCGGGGTCGGCGTCGATCTTCAGGCCCCACGGCAGCGTGGTCGCCTTGCCGTACAGCTCCTGGTTGAACCAGTTGCCCCAGCGGCCGATGGCCTGGGCCAGGGCGATCCCGGGGGCGATGGCGTCCGCGTATGCCGGGAGCGGGATCCCCCGGCGGCGGCAGCCGATCCAGGCACCCAGCGCGCCCAGCGCCACGGCTCCCCAGATCCCCAGGCCGCCCTGCCAGATCTTGAAGGCGTCGACCCAGTTCTGGCCGTCCGTGAAGTACAGCTGGTAGTCGGTGATGACGTGGTAGAGCCGCCCTCCCACCAGGCCGAAGGGCACCGCCCACACGGCGATGTCGGCAACGGTGCCGACCTGGCCGCCGCGGGCGACCCAGCGCCGCCCACCGAGCCAGACGGCAGCGAAGACGCCGATGATGATGCAGAACGCGTAGCCGCGGAGCGGGATCGGACCGAGGTAGATCACGCCGGACGACGGGCTGGGAATGTAAGCGAGTTCCATGACAGGGTCGACGCTACCGTGCCGGGCGGCGGATGCGGCAACTGCCCGGCACAACGTGTGGATAACGGGTATCAGCCTCTCCCCGCCGCCGCGACCAGACGCTTCAGCTTGTTGTTCGACAGCGGGGTGTCCGGACCGTAAATCGACTTCCCGTCGAGCAGCACGGTCGGGGTCGAGGTGAAACCGGAGCGGTTGAAGTCGGCGTGCGTCTTCCTGACCCACCCGTCGTGACGGCCGTCCTCGACGCACTTGCGGAACGCCGCCGTGTTCAGCCCGGGGACCTTGTCGGCCAGCCCGATCAGCCTGGCGTTCTTCGCGTACGCGTCCTTGGTCTCCACCGGCTGATTCCGGAACAGCACATCGTGGTACCCCCGGAACTTCCCCGCGTCCTGGGCGCACGCGGCCGCGTTCGCCGCGCGCACCGAGCCGGTGCCGCCCAGGTTGCCGTCGATGATGGCGACGAGGTGGTACTCGACCCGCAGCCTGCCGCGGTCCTCCAGCTGGTTCACGGTCCGGTGGAAGACGTCCTCGAACTGCTTGCAGCCGGGGCAGCGGAAGTCCTCGTACACGGTCAGCGTGGCCGGGGCGCCGCGCTTACCGGCCGGGATGACCAGATCGCCCTTCCCCGTCGCGCCGCGCGGCGGCTCGACGGAGCTGCCGGACTTGCCCGAGTCCTGGTTCGCCTTGGTCGCGAACACGCCCACACCACCGGCGACCGCGAGAACGGCGACCACCGCGCCGACCATGCCCAGCGTCCGCTTCCGCTTGCCGCGCGCCCTGTCCTTCTCGCGCTCTTCCCGCAGTCGCTCCCGGGCGCTGCGCTTTCCCTCACGGTTTTTCTGGCTCACGCCCTCGCCTAACGAGGCGGAGGGGCACCGCTCAGCCCCTCCGCCCCGTATTCCCTCTAACGAGCGACGCGCACGCCCTCCGCCAGCTCACCCGCGAGCTGGCGCACGCCCTCCAGACCGGCCTCCGCGGTCTCGGCGTCCAGCAGCCGCTTCACAAAGGCCGACCCGACGATGACCCCGTCCGCGAACTGGGCGACCTCGGCCGCCTGCGCGGCGTTCGACACCCCGAGCCCCACGCACACCGGGAGCGCGGTGGTCGCACGGGTGCGCGTGACCAGCTCGCGCGCCTCCTGTCCTACCGATTCCCTCGTTCCGGTGACGCCCATCAGCGACGCGGCGTAGACGAAACCGCTGCCGACCGCCGTGATCTTCGCCAGCCGCTCGTCCCGGCTGCTCGGCGCGACCACGAAGACCGTGGCCAGCCCGTGCTGCTCGGCGGCCTTCCGCCACACCTCGGACTCCTCGACCGGCAGGTCCGGCAGGATGCACCCGGCGCCCCCGGCCGCGGCCAGCTCCGCGGCGAACCGCTCGACGCCGTACCGGTCGACGGGGTTCCAGTAGGTCATGCACAGGATCGGCGCACCCGTCGCCGCGTGCACCTCCCCCACCGTCCGGATCACATCGCGGATGCGGACCCCGCCCCGCAGGGCGATGTCGTCCGCGGTCTGGATCACCGGCCCGTCCAGCACCGGGTCGCTGTGCGGCAGCCCGACCTCGACGACGTCACAGCCGCCCTCGATCATGGCCGTCATCGCGGCCACGCCGCCGTCCACGGACGGGAATCCGGCGGGCAGGTACCCGACGAGCGCCGAGCGCCCCTCGTCCTTGGCCTTGGCCAGTACGGACCCCAGCAGCTCCAGATTTCCGGCCATCACTTGGCTCCCTCGTCGTAGAGCCCGAAGTACCGAGCCGCCGTGTCCATGTCCTTGTCGCCACGCCCGGACAGATTCACCACGATCAATCCGTCGGTGCCCAGCTCCCGCCCGAGGTCCAGCGCCCCGGCCAGCGCGTGCGCGCTCTCGATCGCCGGGATGATCCCCTCGGTCTGCGACAGCAGCCGCAGCGCCCGCATCGCCTCGTCGTCCGTGACGGCCCGGTACTCGGCCCGCCCGGTGTCCTTGAGGTACGCGTGCTCCGGCCCGACGCCGGGGTAGTCAAGACCGGCCGAGATCGAGTACGGCTCGGTGATCTGGCCTTCGTCGTCCTGCAGCACGTACGAACGCGAGCCGTGCAGGATCCCGGGCTCGCCGTGGCTCAGCGTCGCCGCGTGCTCCCCGGACTCCACCCCGTGCCCCGCGGGCTCGAAGCCCACGATGCGCACGGCCTCGTCCCCCAGGAACGCGTGGAACAGCCCGATGGCGTTGGACCCGCCGCCCACGCACGCCGCGACCGCGTCCGGCAGCCGTCCGGTCCGCTCCAGGATCTGCCGCCGCGCCTCCACGCCGATCACCCGGTGGAAGTCCCGTACGAGCGCGGGGAACGGATGCGGCCCGGCCACCGTGCCGAACAGGTAGTGCGTACGGTCCACATTGGCGACCCAGTCGCGGAACGCCTCGTTGATGGCGTCCTTCAGCGTCCTGCTGCCCGACTTCACGGCGATGACCTCGGCGCCCAGCATCCGCATCCGCGCCAC
Source organism: Streptomyces sp. NPDC059850 (assembly GCF_042731515.1). Lineage (NCBI taxonomy): Bacteria > Bacillati > Actinomycetota > Actinomycetes > Kitasatosporales > Streptomycetaceae > Streptomyces > Streptomyces sp. NPDC059850. The sequence continues at coordinate 25,492 of NZ_JBHWJI010000078.1, read as the reverse complement.
GTTGAGCGCCTGCCGCTCGGTGTCGACCTCACCCATGTAGATCGTGCACTCAAGGCCGAACAGCGCGCACGCGGTCGCCGTGGCGACGCCGTGCTGGCCCGCGCCGGTCTCCGCGATGACCCGGGTCTTGCCCATCCGCTTGGTGAGCAGGGCCTGCCCGAGCACGTTGTTGATCTTGTGGGACCCCGTGTGGTTGAGGTCCTCCCGCTTCAGGAAGATCCGCGCGCCCCCGGCGTGCTCGGCGAACCGCGGAACCTCGGTCAGGGCGCTGGGCCGCCCGGTGTAGTTGACCAGCAGGTCTTCCAGCTCGGCCGCGAAGGCCGGATCGTCCTTGGCCTTGGCGTACTCCGCGGCGACCTCATCGACCGCGGCGACGAGCGCCTCGGGGATGAACTTGCCGCCGAACGCACCGAAATACCCCTCGATGCTGGGGACCTGACCCTCGGGGTCCGGAATGAAGAAATCAGAGGACATCAGACGTACTCCGCGAAGTCGTGATGAACGGAACGCACCACCGGCCGGTGGTTCGCTGACGTGACAGGTGGGCACATCGCACCGCTGGCGTACGCGACAACGCGCCGTCAGCGCCCGCGACACACCGTGCGACAACCCGCCGTCAACGCCATCGGCGCCCGTTGACCTGCCCCGGCTCGCATCCGATGTGGTAGCGCACGCGACGCCCGCGCACCCGCCGTGCGGGTGCGCGGCATCCCCGGGGGCGGCACCCCCGCGCCAGGCGCGCGCTCACGTCCATGGTCCGCTCAGTCCCGCCCGTGCCGCAGCGCCGGATGCGCACCGGCGGCCACCAGATCGGCGACCGCGCCCTTCGGGTCGCGCCCCGTCACCAGGGACTCCCCGACCAGCACCGCGTCCGCGCCGTCGTTCGCGTAGGCGATCAGGTCGTGCGGCCCGCGCACACCCGACTCCGCGATCTTGACGATGTGGTCCGGGATCTCCGGCGCGACCCGCGCGAAGTTCCCCCGGTCCACCTCAAGGGTCTTCAGGTTCCGCGCGTTGACGCCGATCAGCCGCGCCCCGGCGGCCACGGCCCGCTCGACCTCTTCCTCGTCGTGCACCTCGACCAGCGGGGTCAGCCCGATCGACTCGGCCCGCTCGATCAGCGAGACCAGCGCCTCCTGCGGCAGCGCGGCCACGATCAGCAGCACCACGTCGGCGCCGTACGCCCGCGCCTCCCACAGCTGGTAGGAGGTGACGATGAAGTCCTTGCGCAGCACCGGGATGTCGACCTTGGCCCGGACGGCCTCCAGGTCGGCCAGCGAGCCGCCGAAGCGCCGCTGCTCGGTGAGGACGCTGATGAGGGACGCGCCGCCCGCCTCGTAGTCGGCGGCGAGCGCGGCCGGGTCGGCGATCGCGGCGAGCGCGCCCTTGGACGGGCTGGACCGCTTGACCTCGCAGATCACCTTGACGCTGTCACCCTTGAGCGCCGCCACGCCGTCCTTCGCCGGCCGGGCCTTGGCCGCCCGCTCCTTGAGCTCGTCGAGGGTGACGCGCGCCTGCCGCTCCGCGAGGTCGGCACGGACACCGTCGATGATCTCGTCGAGCACACTCACGCGAGCGGCCCCCTTCCGGGACGGGGATGGAGCTTCTGGTCGAATGCGATGGTAGCTGTCAAAGCACCGAGGTCTTGCATCCGGTTGACGTCGCGTCCCACCACGTGGTCGAACGCCATGTCTCGCACAACAAAGATCAGGGAGTCAGTAGTCCCCCGAAGGGGAAATTCCGGACGACGGTGAAGACGAGAACGACACCCCCGATCACCCAGCCGTGCCACGCCTGCCACGTCCGGCATCCGGTTCCCCGCCGTACGAGCCACGGCCGCCCGAGAGCCCGGGCACACCACACCACCCACCCCGCGCAGAACACGCCCCCGCACACCACCACCAGCGCGTTGTCCCCCAGGGCGCGCAGCAGCTCGCCGTGCGCCACCGCGTGGGCGCTGCGCAGCCCGCCGCAGCCGGGGCAGTACAGCCCGGTCAGCCGGAACAGCGGGCAGACCGGGTAGTGGCCGGGCTGATGGGGATCGACGGCACCGACGTACCCGAAGGCGGCGGCGACGCCGATGAGCGCGCCCAGGGGAGCGAGGAGCCGACGTGCCACGGAAGACGCCGCAGGTGACAGGAGCACATCGCCGAGTCTCCCCGGGAAACCACGAAGGCGCGGCTCAGGACCGTGCCCGAAGACCCGGATGGGTCACCGGCACCGGCCCCGCGCCGCGCCTCGCCGACTCACTCCTGGGTCTGGACCTGCTTCTCGCCCACCATCCGCAGCGGCTTCGCCTTCGGGGCGCCGAGCCCGGCCGCGCGCATGGCCGCCGTGACGACACCGCCGAGGAGAGCGATCACGATGCCCGCCCAGAAGCCGAGCGGGTTCGCCAGCACGGTGAACGCACCGGCGACGCAGAAGCCGATGAAGGCGATGGTGACACCGGTCCAGGCGGCCGGGGTGTGCCCGTGGGCGTTGGACATGAATTCTCCTCGTAGCTCTACACAGCGCCTGGCCGGGCGCGTGGGGCGAAGCTCCCACGCCATTGTCCCCGATGCCGGAAGCGCCCTTTCGCGGGGGTGCCTACGAGGTGACCGTCGGGTCCTCGCCGCGGTCCAGGGCCTTCCACAGCTCGTCGGGGCGGTCCGGGTCGGACGCCGCGGGGGTGCGGCGCCCGGCGCCCCGGCCCTCGGCCCCGGCCCGCTCGTAGCGCCCGGACATGGCGGGCCAGTGGCGCCCGTACGCCAGCGCGAGCAGGCCCGCGCACAGCAGCAGCACACCACCCGCGAGGGCGACCCAGGGCCAGGGCGTGTACGACACGTCGTGGATGGAGCTGCCCGCCACGCCGGTCACCTTGGACGCCTTCTCCTTGAGCGCCGCCTTGTCGGAGGCCCCGAGCGCGGCGCTGACGGCGATGCCCGTACCGCTGAGGGCGAGCAGCAGGGAGACGACGACGCGGCCGACGCGGCGTACGGCGAAGACGGCCACGAGCGCGGCGAGGCCGACGACGGCGAGGGCACCGGGCAGTCCGGTGATGTCGTCGCCGTTGGCGCTCTGCGGCAGGGAGCCCTGGGCGACGCTGGCCGTGCCCTCGGCCCACTTGCGGCTGGCGGCGAGCAGGACGAGCGCCGCGCCGAGCGCACCGCACAGCAGCGCGACGGCGAGGCTGCCGCGGGCCGCTCGGCGGCCGCGCGGAGCGGTGACGGCGGGGGCGGAGGGCTCGTTCTCGGCCCGGGGCGGGGGTACGGCTGCTGCACTCACGCCTACCACTATCCCCCACGCCGAACCTGCCCTGACCGGGGGCTCCGCCCCGGACCCCCGCCAGCGGGACCGGGCTAGCCCAGGCGGTTCGCCGCGTGCACGGCCCTCAGCACCGCCGCCGCCTTGTTGCGGCACTCCGCGTCCTCGGCGGCCGGGTCGGAGTCGGCGACGACACCGGCCCCGGCCTGGACGTACGCCGTGCCCTCGCGCAGCAGCGCGGTACGGATGGCGATGGCGGTGTCGGAGTCGCCCGCGAAGTCGAGGTAGCCGACGCAGCCGCCGTACAGCCCGCGGCGGCTCGGCTCCAGCTCCTCGATGATCTGCAGCGCGCGCGGCTTGGGCGCGCCGGAGAGGGTGCCCGCCGGGAAGCAGGCGGTGAGGACGTCGAAGGCGGTGCGCCCCTCCGCGAGCTTGCCGGTGACCGTGGAGACGATGTGCATGACATGGCTGTAGCGCTCGACCGACATGAAGTCGACCACCTCGACGCTGCCGGGCTCGCAGACCCGCCCCAGGTCGTTGCGGCCGAGGTCGACGAGCATCAGGTGCTCGGCCCGCTCCTTGGGGTCGGCCATCAGCTCCTCGGCGAGGGCGGCGTCCTCCTGCGGGGTGGCGCCGCGGGGCCGGGTGCCCGCGATGGGGTGCAGCATGGCGCTGCCGTCCTCGACCTTGACCAGCGCCTCGGGGCTGGAGCCGACCACGTCGAAGCCGTCGAAGCGGAAGAGGTACATGTAAGGGCTCGGGTTGGTGGCCCGCAGGACCCGGTAGACGTCGAGCGCGCTGGCCGTGCAGGGCGTCTCGAAGCGCTGCGAGGGGACGACCTGGAAGGCCTCGCCCGCGCGGATGCGCTCCTTGATGTCGTCCACGGCCGTTTTGAAGTCCTCGCCGCCCCACAGCGCGGTGTACTCGGGCACCTCGGAGGCGGGCAGCGCGGTGGGGTTGGTGGGGACGGGACGTACGAGATCGGCGGCCATCGCGTCGAGCCGGGCCACGGCGTCCGCGTACGCCTCGTCGACGCCGGTGTCGAGGTCGTTGTGGTTGATCGCGTTGGCGATCAGCAGCACGGTGCCGTCCCAGTGGTCGAGGACGGCGAGGTCCGAGGTGAGCAGCATGGTCAGCTCGGGCAGCCGCAGATCGTCCCGCGTGTGCTCGCCGACCTTCTCCAGACGGCGGACGATGTCGTAGCCGAGGTAGCCGACCATGCCGCCGGTGAAGGGCGGCAGGTGGACGAGACCACCCAGGTCACGCGGGGTGTGCAGGGTCTCGACGGTGGCGCGCAGGGCGGCGAGCGGATCGCCCTCGGTGGGGACGCCGACGGGCGGGGTGCCCAGCCAGTGGGTGCGGCCGTCGCGCTCGGTGAGGGTGGCGGCGCTGCGGACGCCGACGAAGGAGTAGCGGGACCAGGAGCGGCCGTTCTCGGCGGATTCCAGCAGGAACGTGCCGGGGCGCTCGGCGGCGAGTTTGCGGTAGAGGCCCACCGGGGTGTCGCCGTCCGCGAGCAGCTTGCGGGTGACGGGGATGACGCGGCGGTCGGCCGCCAGCTTGCGGAAGGTCTCGAGGTCCATCGTGGCAGCGTCCTGGGTCATGGGTGAGGAGCCTAGTGGGCGATCTTGGGTCCGAGGGTGGGGCTACTCGCCCAGGGGGAGGACGTCGGCGTCGAAGCAGGTGCGGTCGCCGGTGTGGCAGGCGGCACCGGTCTGGTCGACGCGGACGAGCACGGTGTCGCCGTCGCAGTCGAGCGCGACGGACTTGACCAGCTGGATGTGGCCCGAGGTGTCGCCCTTGACCCAGTACTCCCGGCGGCTGCGGCTCCAGTAGGTGCAGCGGCCGGTGGTGAGGGTGCGGTGCAGCGCCTCGTCGTCCATCCAGCCGAGCATCAGCACCTCGCCGGTGTCGTACTGCTGGGCGATGGCGGGGACGAGGCCGTCGGCGCCGCGCTTGAGGCGGGCGGCGATGGCCGGGGCGAGGGCGGAGGGACGATCGGAGCCGGTCATGCGACCATTCTGCACGTCCCGGTGAGTGATCCTTTTCCCCGCTGAAATGGCTGGGCCCGATGGTCGGACCGTGGGGGCGATGGGGCATGCTTCGGGCATGACGTTTCCGCCGCCGTCGCATGACCACAACCGGCCTGGAAACGGCGGGGGGTTTGGTCCACCGCCGCAGCCGCAGCAGGAGCCGCAGCAGTCACAACAGGCACAGCAGGAACCGCAGGAAGCACCGCAGCAGGGCTTCGGGCCGCCGCCTCCCGACGCGGCCCCGGTCCCGGTCCCGGCGGGGCAGGGACAGCCCGGTCCGCCCGCCCTCCACGGCGGCTTCGGACCGCCCCCGCCCCCGCCGCCCCCGGCCGGTCCGCCGCCCCGCCGTTCCAGGGCCGCGGGGCTGGTGACCGGCGTGGCCGTGGGCCTCGCGGTGGTCGCCGGGGTGGCCTTCCTCGGCTCGCAGGACGACGACGGCGGCGACAAGGCGGCCGACGCCCCGTCCGCCTCGAACCGCCCCCTCTCCTCGCCCTCGGACGAGGCGTCCGCCCCGCAGGGCCAGGAGGACCCGGGCCAGGGCGCACCGCTGGGCGGCGGGGACGACCAGTCGGCCGCCCCGTCCCCCGACGCCTCGGAGCCCGGCCGCAAGATGCCGTACGCCGTGCTCAAGCCGGGCACCTGCTTCGACCACCCGGCGATGGACAGCAGCGTGACGAAGATCGAGAAGCGCTCGTGCACCCGCGCGCACGACGGCGAGGTGATCACCAACACGAGGCTGGCCGGGAAGTTCTCCTCCGAGCGGGCGATCCAGCGCAAGGCGCTCTCGCTGTGCGCGGTGGACGCCGAGAAGCGGCTGGAGAGCGTCCCCAACGACGGCCGGGTGTACTACTACTACGCGCTCTACCCGGCCCTGGGCACGTATACGGAGCACGGCAAGGACCGGGTCTCGTGCGCGCTGACGGTGAGCACGGGCAAGGACGGCGCGAAGCTGAGCGAGCCCATACCCCAGTAGTACCCCTGAGGGATATCCGGGTCGCTTCTCATGGCGGGCGGCGGGCGTCGGCCGTAGGGTGGGCGGTATGTCCACTCACGCGAAGCGCGAACGCCTGCTCCTCGCCGATCTCTTGGAGAACGCGGGCCCCGACGCCCCGACGCTGTGCGAGGGCTGGACCACCCGCGATCTGGCGGCCCACCTCGTGGTGCGCGAGCGCCGCGCCGACGCGGCCGGCGGCCTGGTGATCAAGCCGCTGGCCCAGCGGCTGACCCGGGTGCAGGCCGAGTTCACCGCGAAGCCGTACGAGGAGCTGGTGCAGCTCTTCCGCACCGGCCCGCCGCGGATGTCGCCCTTCGCGATGAAGCAGGTGGACGAGGCGGCCAACACGGTCGAGTTCTACGTCCACGCCGAGGACGTCCGCCGCGCCCGCCCGGACTGGACGCCGCGCGAGATCGACCCGGTCTTCGCCGACGCGCTGTGGTCCCGTATCGAGCGGACCGCGCGGGTGTTCGGCCGCAAGTCCCCGGTCGGTCTTGTGCTGCGCCGCCCGGACGGCCGTACGGCGGTCGCCCACCGCGGCGTCCCGGTGGTCACGGGGACCGGCGAGCCCGGTGAGCTGGCGCTGTTCCTGTACGGGCGACAGAAGGCGGCCCGGGTCGAACTGGACGGCGACAAGGAAGCGGTGGCCGAGGTGCGGGACGCCAAGCTCGGCATCTGATGTCCTAGAGGTGTCGGCGCCGCGTCACTGCGTGCTGCCGAGGTTGAGCGTGACGACGCCGCCGATCACCAGGGCCACGCCGAGCGCCTTCGCCGCGGTGAGCGGTTCGCCCAGGAAGAGCAGACCGATCACCACGATGAGGGCTGTGCCGAGGCCCGACCACAGGGCGTACCCCACCCCGACCTGCATCCCGTCGTGGATCGCCCGCGCCAGCAGGAAGCACGCCACCGCGTAGGCGGCGAGGCAGGCGAGGGAGGGCCCGAGGCGGGAGAAGCCCGCGGTGGTTTTGAGGAGACTGGTGCCGATCAATTCGGCGGTGATGGCGGCCAGAAGGAGGAGGTAGGCCATGCGGACAGTCTCCGAGCGGTGAGAAGTGCACGTCAAACCTGTCGGCAGGGGCCTGAGACCCCCGAAATGTGCTGCTCGCCATTGCCCGGCCGGTCAGGCCCCGCGTAGCGTCGCGACACGTGCGTACGCCCCTCCCTCCGCTGCCCGGACTGCTGGCCTACGAGGCGACCGCGCGGCTCGGCAGCATCGCGGCGGCCGCCGATGAGCTGGGCCTGTCGGCTTCGGCGGTGAGCCAGCGCATCCGGGTGCTGGAGACGCGTCTGGGGATCGCCCTGTTCGAGCGCCAGGCACGCAGCATCCGGCTGACGCCGATGGGCCAGGCGTATCTGCCCACGGTCCGGGGCGCGTTCGACGATCTGTCGGCGGGCACCACCGGGCTGTTCGGCCAGGCGGCCGGGCGCGGGCGGCTGACCGTGCGGGTGCAGGTGTCGTACGCGATGACGTGGCTGGTGCCCCGCCTCCCGGCCTTCCACGACGACTACCCGCACATCGACCTGCGGGTGGTGACGGCGATCTGGGCCAACGAGGTCCCACCGCACGAGGTGGACCTGGAGATCCGTCACGGCAACGGCCGCTGGGCCGGGTTCACCGCCGATCTGCTGCACGAGGACCAGGCCGTGGTGGTCGGCTCCCCCGCCCATCTGGAGACGTACGGTCCGCTGACCGGGCCCGCCGACCTGGAGCAGCGGCCGCGGGTGCACGTCATCGGCTACGACGACCTGTGGCAGCGGCTGTTCCCGCACACGCCGCCGCCCTCGCGGGGCGCGGAGGCGACCATCACGCTCGACACCACGGTGGCCGCGACCCAGTTCGCCGCCGCCGGTCTGCACTGCGCCCTGGTCCCCGAGCGCTTCGCGCGCGCCGCCGTGCGCGAGGGGCGGCTGGTGATGCTCCACGACCGGCTGGTGCCGCTGCGTCAGTCGCACTATCTGCTGCAGCGGGAGGGCGAGGCCCATATGACGCCGGAGGGGCGCACGTTCGTGCAGTGGCTGATCCGCCAGGACATCGAGGACCCGCCGCTCCAGCCGGGTGTCTAGCACGTTCTAGCGGCGCTGCGGGGCCGGACCCGTCGTGGCGCGCTCCACCAGGTACGGCGCGAAGACGTGCTCGGCCGCCTCCCGGCCCGCGACCTGGTCCAGCGCCCCGTTCACCGCGGCCTCCGCGAGCCGGGCCGCGTCCTGCGAGACCGTGGTCATCCGTACGTGCGGGAACTTGGCCAGCCGCGAGTCGTCGTACCCGACCACCGAGATCTCCCCGGGGACCGCGCGGCCCTCCCGGCCGAGCACGTCCAGCACGCCCGTGGCGCAGCGGTCGTTGAACGCGACGACGGCCGTGGGCGGGGTCTCGCGGGCCAGCAGATAGCGCATGCCCTCCGCCCCCGCGGTCTCGGTGAGCCCGCCGGTCAGCACCTCGGCCGAGTCCTGGAGCCCGTGCCGCCCCATGGCCTCCAGGAAGCCGAGCCGCCGGTCGGAGCTTCCGGGGGCGCCCGCCCCGTCGATGTGCGCGATGCGGCGGTGGCCGAGGGCGGCGAGGTGGTCGACGGCGAGCGCGACTCCCGCGTGGTCGTCGCCGCGTACGGCGCCCACGCCCGGTACGTCGGAGTGGCGGGCGACCAGCAGCGTCGGCAGTCGGCGGGCCAGCCGGGTCAGCTCGTCCGCGCCGAGGCGGCTGCCCAGCAGGATGGCCGCCTCGCAGCGCTCCCGCAGCAGGGCGGCCACGGCGGTGGTCTCGTCGCGGCTGGGCGCCACGGCGCTGAGCGTCACGTCGTAGCCGCGCCGGGACGCGGCGGCGTAGATCTGCTCCACGAGGTCGCCGTGGAAGGGCTGCTGGAGTTCGAAGGTGACGCCGAGCAGCCGTGAACTGCTCTGGCGCAGCTTGCGGGCGCGCTGGTCGGGGACGTACCCCATCTCGTCGGCGATCTTCAGCACGCGCTTGCGGGTGGCGTCGCTGGCTCCCGGGACGCCGCGCATCACGATGGAGACCAGCGCGGTGGAGATACCGGCGGCCCGCGCCACATCGGCCATGGTCGGCCGCGCGCCGCCCGCCTCCTCGGTCACTCCCGTTTCACCCCTGCCCTGCCGAAACGCCGTCCTGGTCGGCTCGCCTGTCGAGCATATCGATCTCTTGACCGGCTCCCCGTTCGCGCTCTACGGTCCCTGCACAACTAGAACGTGCTAGTTCCTTCATCCTACGCGCCCCAGGGGAGAAACCCACATGACGACCGCCGTCACCGACACCGTGCGGCTGGCCACGATCGGCGCGGGCCGCATCGGCGCCAACCACGCCGAGATCGTGGCCCGCCACGTACCCGGCGCCGCCCTGGCCGCCGTCGCCGATCCGGTGCCCGGCGCCGCGGAACGCCTCGCGGCCTCCCTGGGCGCCCCGTTCGCCACCACAGAGCCCGCCGCCGTCCTCGGCCGGGACGACATCGACGGGGTGCTGATCACCGCCCCCGCCCGGGCGCACACCGACCTGGTCGTGGCGGCGGCCGCCGCCGGGAAGCACGTCTTCGTCGAGAAGCCGATGGCCGTGACCCTGGCCGACGCCGACCGCGCCATCGCCGCCGCGCGGGACGCGGGCGTCGTCCTGCAGGTGGGGTTCAACCGCCGGTTCGCCCCCGGCTTCGCCGCCGCCCGCGACGCGGTCGACGACGGCCGTACCGGCACCCCGCAGCTGCTGCGCTCCCTCACCCGCGACCCGGGCCCGTTCACCGCCGACCCGGCCCGTATCCCGCAGTGGACGATCTTCCTCGAAACCCTCATCCACGACTTCGACACCCTGTGCTGGCTCAACCCCGGCGCCGCCCCCGTCCGCGTCCACGCCACCGCCGACGCCCTGATCCGCCCCGACGCCAGGGACGACGGACACCTCGACACCGCCGTGGTGACGATCCGCTTCGACAACGGCGCCATCGCCACCGCCGAGGCGTCCTTCTCCGCCCTCTACGGCTACGACGTACGCGCCGAGGTCTTCGGCTCGGGCGGCATGGCCACCGCCGGAAGCGGCCGCAGCAGCGACATGACCTACTACGGCCCCGACGGCCTGCACGCCGACACCGCCCGCCGCGATACGGACCTGCTGCGCTCGGCCTACACCGCCGAACTGACCGCCTTCGCCGACGCGGTCCGCCACGGCACGCCCCCGCCCGTCACCGGCCACGACGCCCGCCGCGCGCTCTCCATCGCCCTGGCCGCCATCCGCAGCGTCGAGACCGCGGCCCCGGTCGACCTCGCCGAGGTGACCGCATGACCCCCTTCACCCTCGCCGCCAGCGCCGAAATGCTCTACCTCGACCTGCCGTTCACCGAACGGGTCCGCCGGATCGCCGACCAGGGCTTCCAGGTCGAGATCTGGGACTGGTCCACCAAGGACATCGACGCCCTCGCCGCCACCGGCGCCGCGTTCTCCTCCATGACCGGCTACCTGACCGGCGACCTCACGACCCCCGACGGCACAGACGCCCTCCTCACCTCGGCCCACACGTCCCTTGAGGTCGCCGACCGCCTGAACTGCCCCCGCCTCAACCTCCATGGCACCGGCCTGAACCCCCAAGGCCTCCCCGTCCACCCCGTCGACACCGTCACCCCCACCATGTGGCTGACCGCCGCCGACACCCTCCGCCGCGTGGCCGAACTCGGCGCGGCGGCCGACCGCGTCTTCACCCTCGAAAACCTCAACCTGGCCGTCGACCACCCGGGCACCCCCTTCGCCCGCGCCGCCGACACCCTCGCCCTGGTCCGCGCCACCGACAGCCCCCACCTGCGGATGAACCTGGACCTCTACCACGCCCAGATCGGCGAGGGAAACCTCATCGACCTCCTCGGCCAGGCCCTCCCCTACACAGCCGAGATCCAGGTAGCCGACGTCCCCGGCCGCTGCGAACCAGGCACCGGCGAAATCCACTACCCCGCCATAGCCACCGCCCTCCAAAACCTCGGCTACACCGGCGTAGTAGCCCTGGAATCCTGGGCCCGCGACTCCCCCGACACCGCCCTGGCCGCCTTCCGCACCGCCTTCACGCCGTCGTGTGGCTCAGATCACGGGAACGCCTGGCACCCTGCGGAGAGGCAGGGGTGTGAGGTGTAAACGACATGACTGAGGGCCTGCGCGAGCGGATACGGGCGGGGGACCGCGAGGCGTTCGCGGAGTTGTACGCGGAGCATGCGCGGAGCGTCTACAACCATGCCTTCCGGCTGACCGGCAACTGGTCGGTGGCGGAGGAGGTGATGGGGGATACGTTCCTCGACGCCTGGCGCGGGCGGAAGCAACTGGAGCCGGGCGACGGCACGTTGAAGCCGTGGTTGCTGGGCGTGGCGACGAACAAGGCGCGGAACGCCAATCGGGGCATCGGCCGGAGGCTGGCGTTTCTGGCCCGGCGTCCCGCGCCCGCCCCGGTGGCGGACTTCGCGGACGAGGCGGCGGGCCGGATCGACGACGCGCGCCAACTGGCCGCCGTACAAGCGGTGTACGGCCGTCTGCGGCGCGGCGAGCAGGAGGTGCTGGCGCTGTGCGTGTGGTCCGGGCTGGACTACGCGCAGGCGGCCGAGGCGATGGGGATTCCGGTGGGGACGGTGCGCTCCCGGCTGTCCCGGGCCCGCACCCGGCTGCGCAAGCTCGCCGAACAGCGGCTCGCGGAGGAAAAGAAGGAACCGCCGCGGCATCGCGGAGAGGTACAGCACGAGGCCGCGATCGCGGCCCTGCCGTTTCAGGAGTTTCAGGAGGACCCCCGATGAGGCCCGACCGCGAGGACGCCGCGTACGAGGAACTTGCCCGGTTGCTGCCTCCGGTCCCGGCCGAGCGGGACGTCCCCTCCGCTCCGTACCTCCACCACAAGGACCGTTTGATGCAGCTCATCGATGACGATCAGAAGACCGCCGCCCCGAAGGCCCGGCCGCGGCTGCTGCGCCCGGCCGTGCTGATGCCCGCCGCGGGGCTGGCGCTGGCCGGGGCGCTGGCCGTCACGTTCACCGGGGGCGGCGGTGCGTCCGGCGACGCCACCGCCCAGCCCCGCGAGACCGCCACCGTCCTGCTCGACCGGCTCGCGGGGACCGCGGCGAAGTCGGACGTCCAGCCGGTGCGCCAGGATCAGTTCGTCTACATCAAGAGCGTCGGGGCCGGGGCCGAGATGGAGGAGAACGGCGCCTCCAAGCTGGATCCGCAGGACGAGCGCGAGACCTGGAAGTCGCAGCAGGTGAAGCGAATCGACAAGACCGGCGAGTACCACGACGGCGAGGGCTACTCCTCGATATACGAACTGGGCGGGTCTCCGGCGGGCATCGACCGCCCCACGTACCAGTGGCTGGCGGCCCTGCCGACCGACCCGGACGTCCTGCTCAAGGAGCTGTACCGGATGACCGAGGTGGACGACGGCCAGGAGAAGGCGCAGGCCGTCTTCGAGCAGATCGGTCGGTTGCTGGGCGACGTGATGCCGCCGGAGAACGCCGCCGCGCTGTACAAGGCCGTCGCGAAGATCCCCGGGGTCACGCGGCAGGAGGACGCGGTGGACGCGGCGGGCCGCCACGGGTTCGGCATCGCCCGCGTCGACAAGCGGACGTGGGTCGCGAACGAGTGGATCTTCGACCGGGACAGCCTCGCCTACCTCGGTGAGCGCGAATACCGGACGAAGGACTTCGCGGCGGGCAAGAAGGGGGACGTCCTCTCGGAGTACGCCCTTCTGAAGCACGGGATCGTCGACCACTACCGCGAGCGGCCGTGACGTCTTGAAAGGCCGACGCGGCGGGGGATCACCATCCGGTGGTCCCCCGCCGCGTTACGTACGGCCTCAGCGGACCGGGTGCCCCGCGTCCCGCAGCGCGCCCTTGACCTCGCCGATGCGCAGGTCGCCGAAGTGGAAGACGGAGGCGGCCAGCACCGCGTCCGCGCCCGCCGCCACCGCCGGGGCGAAGTGGTCGAGCTTGCCCGCGCCGCCGCTGGCGATGACGGGGATGGTGACGTGCTCGCGGACGGCTTCGATCATCGCGGTGTCGTAGCCGTCCTTGGTGCCGTCCGCGTCCATCGAGTTCAGCAGGATCTCCCCGGCGCCCAGCTCGGCCGCGCGGTGGGCCCATGCGACGGCGTCGAGGCCGGTGCCGCGGCGGCCGCCGTGGGTGGTGACCTCGTAGCCGGACTCCGTCACCGTCCCCTCGACACAGCGGCGGGCGTCCACCGACAGGACGAGGACCTGGCTGCCGAAGCGCTCGGCGATCTCGCGGATGAGGTCCGGGCGGGCGATGGCGGCGGTGTTGACGCCGACCTTGTCCGCCCCGGCGCGCAGCAGCTTGTCGACGTCCTCGGTGGTGCGGACGCCGCCGCCGACGGTCAGCGGGATGAAGACCTGCTCGGCGGTGCGGCGCACCACGTCGTAGGTGGTCTCGCGGTCGCCGGAGGAGGCGGTGATGTCGAGGAAGGTCAGCTCGTCGGCGCCCTCCTGGCCGTAGATCCGGGCCATCTCGACGGGGTCACCGGCGTCCCGCAGGTTCTGGAAGTTGACGCCCTTGACGACCCGGCCGTTGTCCACGTCCAGGCAGGGGATGACTCGGACCGCCAGGGTCATGATGCTCGGGCTCCTCGGAATGCTTCCAGTTCGACTTCCACCAGCACGCGCGAGTCGACGAAGCCGGACACCACGACGAGGGTCGCGGCAGGGCGTACGGCGTCGAAGATCTCCTTGTGGGCGCGGCCCACCGCGTCCACGTCGCGCGCGTGGGTGAGGTACATGCGGGTGCGGACGACCGATTCGGCGCCGAGGCCGAACTCCTTCAGCGCGTCGAGGGCGTGCCGGAAGGCGGCGTGCGTCTGCTCGTACGGGTCGCCCTCGCCCTCCAGTACGCCGTGCTCCGCGAGCGGCATGGTCCCGGAGACGACCACCAGGTCCCCGGCCTCGACGGCACGGGCGAAGCCGATGCTTTCTTCCCAGGGGCTGCCGGTCTGCGCGCGCCGCGGGGTCTTCCCGGCGGGGCTTTCGGGTGGGGTCATGCGGATACCGCCTCCAACGCCTCTTCCAAAGTGAACGCCTTGGCGTAGAGCGCCTTGCCCACGATGGCGCCCTCGACACCTTCCGGTACCAGGGTCGCAAGGGCGCGCAGGTCATCGAGCGAGGAAACGCCGCCGGAGGCGACGACGGGCTTGTCGGTGGCGGCGCAGACGTTACGCAGCAGCTCCAGGTTGGGGCCCTGGAGGGTGCCGTCCTTGGCGATGTCGGTGACGACGTAGCGGGCGCAGCCCTCGGAGTCGAGGCGGGCGAGGGTTTCGTACAGGTCGCCGCCGTCGCGGGTCCAGCCACGGCCGCGCAGGGTGGTGCCGCGGACGTCGAGGCCGACGGCGATCTTGTCGCCGTGCTCGGCGATGACCTTGGCGACCCACTCGGGGGTCTCCAGGGCGGCGGTGCCGAGGTTGACGCGGGTGCAGCCGGTGGCGAGGGCGGCGGTGAGCGAGGCGTCGTCGCGGATGCCGCCGGACAGCTCGACCTTGAGGTCCATGGCGCGGGCGACCTGGGCGATCTGCTCGCGGTTGTCGCCGGTGCCGAAGGCGGCGTCGAGGTCCACCAGGTGCAGCCACTCGGCCCCGGCCCGCTGCCAGGCGAGGGCGGCCTCCATCGGGTCGCCGTACGACGTCTCGGAGCCGGACTCGCCATGGACCAGGCGGACGGCCTGGCCGTCGCGGACGTCGACGGCGGGGAGGAGTTCGAGGCGGTGCGTTGGCATGCGGGAACCTTACGGTGCGTACGGGACGGGCGGGTGCGGGCGGGGCGGGCCGGTCGGAGCGTGTTGAGCCGGAGCGCGTCGAGTCAGAGCGTGTCGAGCCAGTTGCGCAGCAGGCGGGCCCCGGCGTCGCCGGACTTCTCGGGGTGGAACTGGGTGGCCCACAGCGGGCCGTTCTCCACGGCGGCCACGAACGGCTCGCCGTGGGTCGTCCAGCTGACCTTCGGGCCGGGCATGTGCGGGTTGCCGACCTCCAGCTCCCAGGTGCGGACGGCGTAGGAGTGCACGAAGTAGTAGCGCTCCTCCTTGTCCAGGCCCGCGAAGAGCTGCGAGTCGCCGGGCGCGGTGACCGTGTTCCAGCCCATGTGGGGGACGACGGGGGCGCGCAGCGGTTCGACGGTGCCGGGCCATTCGTCCAGGCCCTCGGCCTCGACGCCGTGCTCGATGCCCCGGCCGAAGAGGATCTGCATGCCGACGCAGATGCCCATGACGGGGCGGGACCCGGCCAGCCGACGCCCCACGATCCAGTCGCCGCGCGCCTCGCGCAGCCCCTTGATGCAGGCGTCGAAGGCGCCGACGCCGGGGACGAGGAGGCCGTCGGCGGCCATGGCCTTGTCGTAGTCGCGGCTGATCTCGACGTCCGCTCCGGCGTGGGCGAGGGCCCGTTCGGCGGAGCGGACGTTACCGAAGCCGTAGTCGAAGACGATGACCTTCTTGTCAGCGGAGCGGCTCAATTCCAGACCTCCAGCCGCAGGACCCCGGCGAGCAGCGCCATCCCGGCACCCACTCCCAGCAGCACGATCACGCCCTTGGGCAGCCCCTGTTTGGCGAAGGAGATGACTCCGCCGAGAAGGAACAGCCCGAGCAGGATGAAAGCGGTCGACAGGCCGTTCATTCAGAGGGCGCCCTTCGTGGAGGGGAGGATTCCGGCGGCGCGCGGGTCACGCTCGCTCGCGTACCGCAGCGCCCGGGCGAGCGCCTTGAACTGGCACTCCACGATGTGGTGGGCGTTGCGCCCGTACGGGACGTGGACGTGCAGGGCGATCTGCGCCTGGGCCACGAAGGACTCCAGGATGTGCCGCGTCATCGTGGTGTCGTAGGAGCCGATCATCGGCGCGATGTTCTCCGGCTCGGTGTGCACGAGGTACGGGCGGCCGGAGAGGTCGACGGTCACCTGTGCGAGGGACTCGTCCAGCGGCACGGTGCAGTTGCCGAAGCGGTAGATGCCCATCTTGTCGCCGAGCGCCTGCTTGAACGCGGCACCCAGCGCGAGGGCGGTGTCCTCGATGGTGTGGTGGGTGTCGATGTGCAGGTCGCCCTCGGTCTTGACCGTGAGGTCGAAGAGGCCGTGGCGGCCGAGCTGGTCGAGCATGTGGTCGTAGAAGCCGACACCCGTCGACACATCGACCTGGCCGGTGCCGTCGAGGTCGATCTCGACGACGACCGAGGTCTCCTTGGTCGTGCGCTCCACGCGTCCCACGCGGGTCATGCGCTTCTCTCCTTCATCAGCTCGCGAACCGCGTCGAGGAACGCGTCGTTCTCGGTGGGGGTGCCCGCGGTGACCCGCAGTCGGCCCGGTACGCCGTTGTCCCGGACCAGGACGCCGTGGTCCAGCAGGGTCTGCCAGGCCGCGTGGGCGTCCTCGAAGCGTCCGAACTGGACGAAATTGGCGTCCGAGTCGGTCACGTCGCATCCCATGGCGCGCAGCTCCCGCACCAGCCGGTCGCGCTCGGTCTTGAGCGCGTCGACGTACCCGAGGAGCGTATCGGTGTGCTCCAGGGCGGCCAGCGCGGTGGCCTGGGTGACGGCGGACAGGTGGTACGGCAGCCGCACCAGCTGGACGGCGTCGACCACGGCGGGGTCGGCGGCGAGGTAGCCGAGCCGCAGCCCGGCGGCGCCGAACGCCTTGGACATCGTCCGGGAGAGCACCATGTGCGGCCGGCCCTCGATGAGCGGCAGCAGCGACGGGCGGTGGCTGAACTCGGCGTACGCCTCGTCCACCACCACCAGCGACGGCTTCGCGGCCTGCGCCGCCTCGTACAGGGCGAGCACCGTGTCGGCCTCGACGGCGGTGCCGGTCGGGTTGTTCGGCGAGGTGATGAAGACGACGTCGGGCTTGCGCTCGGCGATCACCTCGCGCGCGGCGTCGACATCGATGGTGAAGTCGTCGTTCCGCGGGCCGGAGATCCAGCCGGTGCCGGTGCCGCGCGAGATCAGCGCGTGCATCGAGTACGAGGGCTCGAAGCCGATCGCGGTGCGCCCGGGCCCGCCGAAGGTCTGCAGCAGCTGCTGCAGCACCTCGTTGGAGCCGTTGGCCGCCCACACCTGACCGGGCGCCACCGCGAGCCCCGCCGTACGGGTGAGGTAGCGGGCCAGCTCGGTGCGCAGCTCGACCGCGTCCCGGTCCGGGTAGCGGTTGAGCTGGCGGGCCGCCTCGGCGACCCGCTCGGTGATCCGCTCGACCAGCGCTTCGGGCAGCGGGTAAGGGTTCTCGTTGGTGTTCAGCCGTACGGGCACGTCCAGCTGCGGGGCGCCGTACGGGGTCTTGCCGCGCAGCTCGTCCCGGATGGGGAGATCGTCAATCCCGGTCACTTGCTCCCAGGTACCTTCCAGTCGAACCGTGCCTTCACCGCCGCGCCGTGCGCGGGCAGGTCCTCCGCGTCGGCGAGTGTCACCACATGGCCCGCGACCTCGGCCAGCGCCTCGCGGGTGTAGTCCACGACGTGGATGCCGCGCAGGAACGACTGCACCGACAGGCCGGAGGAGTGGCAGGCGCAGCCGCCGGTGGGCAGGACGTGGTTGGAGCCCGCCGCGTAGTCGCCGAGCGAGACCGGTGCGTACGCGCCGACGAAGATCGCCCCGGCGTTGCGCACCCGGGCCGCGACCGCCGCCGCGTCCTCGGTCTGGATCTCCAGGTGCTCGGCCGCGTACGCGTCGACCACCGCGAGGCCCTGGTCGAGGCCGTCGACCAGCACGATGCCGGACTGCCGCCCGGCCAGCGCCGGGCCGATCCGGTCCTCGACGTGCTTGGTGGCGGCGACCTGGACCTCCAGCTCCTTCTCGACCGCGGTGGCCAGCTCCTCGGAGTCGGTGACCAGCACCGAGGCGGCCAGCGGGTCGTGCTCGGCCTGGCTGATCAGGTCCGCGGCGACGTGCACCGGGTCGGCGGTGGCGTCGGCGAGGATCGCGATCTCGGTCGGCCCGGCCTCGGCGTCGATGCCGATCCGGCCCTTGAGCAGCCGCTTGGCGGCGGCGACCCAGATGTTGCCGGGCCCGGTGACCAGGGCGGCCGGACGGCACTCCTCGGTGCCGTACGCGAACATGGCGACCGCCTGGGCGCCGCCCGCCGCGTACACCTCGTCCACGCCGAGCAGCGCGCAGGCCGCCAGGATCGTGGGGTGCGGCAGTCCGTCGAACTCGGCCTGCGGCGGGGAGGCGACGGCCATCGAGGCGACCCCGGCCTCCTGCGCGGGCACCACGTTCATCACGACGGACGACGGATAGACGGACCGCCCGCCCGGTGCGTACAGCCCGACCCGCTCGACCGGCACCCAGCGCTCGGTGACCGTGCCGCCCGGCACGACCTGCGTGGTGTGGTCGGCGCGCCGCTGCTCGCGGTGGACCAGCCGGGCCCGCCGGATGGACTCCTCCAGGGCCGCGCGGACGGCCGGGTCCAGCTCCGCCAGGGCGCGGGTCAGCGCCTCGGCGGGCACCCGCACCCGCTCTATCGTCACGCCGTCGAAGCGATGCGCGTACTCGATCAGTGCAGCGGTGCCGCGATGGCGCACGTCGTCGCAGATGGGCCGCACCTTCTCCAGGGCGGCCTCGACGTCGAGCTCGGCACGGGGCAGCAAGTCGCGGTCGATCCCGCCTTCCGGGAAGGCGGCGCCGCGCAGATCGATACGGGAGATCACGCGATCAATTGTCTCAGACGCGTTCCGGCGCCCCGCCCCCCGTATCAGTGAGTGATACGGACCCCTTAAGTTGATCCTGACCGTTGGCGTTCAAGCGGTTACTCAGCGGGAATGTGGATCCGTACGGGGATACGGAGGACAGGAGGCACACGGCTGTGACCGAGCCACACGACGGCGATCCTCCCCCGGGGCTGGACCTGACCACCGCCGAGTGGGGCATGTGGCAGGCGTTCCGCAACGGCAGCACCCACGATCTGCGCACCTCCCACCCCCAGCGGAACGACCCCTCAGGACCGTACGCGTGGGGCCCGGAGCGCAGCGTGCGCGCCCGCGTCGTCGCCCTGCTGCTGCTCGACGGCCCGGCCGCCCAGCCGGGGCGGGTCGCGGCGCTCAAGCTCAACGGGGTGCACATCACCGGCACCCTCGACCTGGCCGGCGGCACCATCGACCCGTACGTGGAGCTGAAGAACTGCCGCTTCGAGCGGGAGATCCTGCTCCCCGAGTCGAACTTCACCACCCTCCGCCTGGTCGGCTGCTCCCTCCCCCGGCTGGAGGCGGCCCGGCTGAGCACCGAGGGCGATCTGCATCTGCCGCGCTGCGTGGTCGACCACGGCATCCGGCTCACCGACGCCCACATCGGCACCGATTTACTCCTGAACCAGCTGATCGTGCGCCGCGACCGCCGGGGCATGTCGATCACGGCCGACGGGCTGACCGTGGCGCAGGACTTCCAGGCCGACATGATCGAGTCGTACGGCGAGATCAGTCTGCGCGGCGCCCAGATCGGCGTGTCGCTCAGCCTGCGCGGCAGCCGCCTGCGCAATCCGTACGGGCGGCGGGCGCTGAACGCGCCGCAGCTGACCGTCGAGCGCAGCCTGTACCTCACCGCGGGCGGGCTGAGCACCTACTCCAGCGGTGGGACGCCGCCGTACGGCACCACCAGCACGCCGAGCCGCGGCACCCGCATCCAGCGCTTCGAATGCGAGGGCGGCATCCGGCTGGACGACGGGCGCATCGGCGACGCCATCGACTTCGACCAGGCCCGCTTCGTCATGGAGAACGACCAGGAGCTGTCGCTGCGCCGGGTGCAGACGCCCGAGCTGCGCTTCCTGGGCGAGCGGCCGCAGCGCGGCCGGGTGATCCTGTCCGGCGCCCGGGTGGTCAACCTGGTCGACAAGTCGGTCAGCTGGCCGGGCCCCGGCGGGCTGACCATGGCGGGCTTCTCCTACGAGAACCTGATCCCGCGCGGTCACTTCCCGCTGTCCCGGCGGCTGGAGTGGGTGGCCGCCGCGACCCCCGAGTACGCACCCGAGCCGTACGAGATGCTGGCCAACACGATGCGGGCCAGCGGCGAGGACGCCGACGCCCGCGAGGTGCTGCTCGCCAAGCAGCGGCGGCGCCGCGAGACGCTGCCGCTCGCCGCGAAGCTGTGGGGCTATCTGCAGGACTGGACCGTGGCCTACGGCTACCGGCCCGGCCGGGCGGCGGTGTGGATGGCGGTGCTGTGGGCGGTCGGCTCGGTGTTCTTCGCGCACAACAGACCGGACGCCATCAAACCCGGTGAGACCCCGTACTGGAACGCCTCGCTCTACGCGCTCGACCTGCTGATCCCGGTCATCAACCTGGGCATGGACGGCTACTGGAAACCGGCGGGCGCGGTCCAGTGGGCGTCGATCGTGATGATCCTGCTCGGCTGGGTACTGGCCACCGCCGTCGCGGCCGGTGCGTCCCGGCTGCTGCGCCGCCAGTGACCGGCCCAGGCCGCCGCCCGTGAAGAGACCCGCGCGCGGCCATTAGGCTTACGCCCCGTGACCTCCGCGCGCCTTCCGCTCTTTCCGCTGAACACGGTGTTGTTCCCGGGGCTCGTCATGCCCCTGAACGTCTTCGAACAGCGGTACCGCTCCCTGATGCGCGATCTTTCGGCGCTCCCCGAGGACGAACCGCGCCGGTTCGGGGTGATCGCCATCCGGGACGGCCACGAGGTCGCGCCCAGCGCGATCGGCCTCCCGGAGTCGGCGCCCGCGCCCGACCCCGGCCCGGCGGCGGGCTTCGGCCCGGACCCGGCCACCTCGTTCTACGGAGTGGGCTGTGTCGCGGACGCGGCCACCATCCGGGAGCAGGACGACGGCACCTTCGAGGTGCTGGCCACCGGCACCACCCGCTTCGAGCTGCTGTCCGTGGACGCCACGGGCCCCTATCTGGTGGGCGAGGTCAACGAGCTGGAGGAGGAGCCGGGCGACGGCGCCGGAGCGCTGGCCTCCGGGGTCGTACGGGCCTTCCGTACGTACCAGAAGCGGCTCGCGGGCGCCCGGGAGCGCACCCTCACCACCGAACAGGACCTGCCCGGCGAGCCCTCGGTGCTCTCCTATCTGGTCGCGGCGGCCGCGGTGCTCGACACCCCGGCCAAGCAGCGGCTGCTCCAGGCGCCCGATACGGCGTCCCGGCTGGCCGAGGAGCTGAAACTGCTGCGCGCCGAGAGCGCGGTCATCGGTAAGCTCCCGTCCCTGCCCGCCGTCGAACTCACCCGCCGCCCCACCAGCCCCAACTGACGCGAATTCACCCGTCTATGCCGAAGAAGACCAAGAAGAACTCCACCGGAACCGCCGGAACCCCCGCCACCACCGCCCTCACCGCGGCGGGCACGGCCTTCACCGTGCGCTCCTACGAGCACGACCCGGCCGCCCCCTCGTACGGCGAGGAGGCGGCGCGGGCGCTGGGCGTGGATCCGGGGCGGGTGTTCAAGACCCTCGTCGCGAGCGTCGACGACCGCCTCACGGTCGCGATCGTGCCCGTATCGGCCTCGCTCGACCTCAAGGCGCTCGCCGCTGCGGTCGGCGGCAAGCGCGCCACCATGGCGGACCCGGCGGCGGCCGAGCGCACCACGGGCTACGTGCGCGGCGGCATCTCCCCGCTCGGCCAGCGCAAGCGGCTGCCGACCGCGCTGGACGCCTCCGCCGACGGCCATGAGACGGTCTGCGTCTCGGCGGGCCGCCGGGGGCTTGAGGTCGAGCTGTCGCCGAAGGACCTGGCGGCGCTGACGGACGCGGTGGTCGCCCCGATCGCGCGGTTCGACACCTAGCTTCGATACCTAGCGGGGCGCTACGGCGCTATACCTGGGCCGAGGCCTGGTAGTACGACTCCGGCTCCTCGTCGCGCGGGCCGAACAGGCCGGTCAGGGTCAGGTGCACGACCATCGCGGCCACCGACCAGGCCAGCAGCCCGCCCTTCGCGTTCAGCTTCAGCGGCGCGTCGAACGTGACGCCCTTGCCGACCTGCCGGGCGTGCGCCACGACGTCCGTGGACGGTCCGAGCCAGATGCCAAGACGCCAGGCGATCACCGAGCCGAGGATGCCGCCGATGGCCAGCCCGATCACCAGGGCGACCCCGCCCCGGCGGCAGAACAGGAAGGTCAGCAGCGCCGAGACGAGGCCGAAGGCCAGCGCGGCCAGCACGAACACGCCGTCCGCGCCGATCGCGTCCTCGCCTTCCGTGTTCTTGAGGAAGACGGCCTTGCCGTCCGAGATCAGCGGCACCCGGGGCGCCAGCCACAGCCACACCAGCCCGAGCAGCACCCCCGCGACCGCCACCGCGATCGCCACCACGGAGGCCTGCACCATCTCGGTCCGCAGCTCCTCCCCCGGTTCGGAGTGCTCGGCGTGGTCGGCCTCCTCGGCGGGATACGGATCGAGGTGCCCCTGCGCGGCCGGTTCGCCCGGTGCGGGCTGCCCGTGCTCGGAGCCGTCGTGCGGCGAGGGCTGATCATGTGGCGTCAACGGTGCGGTCACTCCGTCATCGTGCCAGTTGGACGGCGTACTTCGGTCGGCGGGAGGTCTGCTGCGGCGCGTCACCGTACGGCGGCCCGACGATAGGCCCAGGTCGCCGCGGCGAGCGAGACCACGGCCACCCCCGCGCACACCCCGAGGTCGGCGCAGACCGCCAGCCAGTCGGGCTGTCCGCCGAAGGACCGGGCCAGGGCCTCCACACCGTACGTCGAGGGCAGCAGATCGCGCGCGTACGACACTACCTGCGGCATCCGGTCGGCGGGCAGCACCCCCAGCAGCAGCGCGGCCGACATCCCCAACTGCCCGCACAGCGTGGCCAGTTCCTGGCGCGGCGCGAGCAGTCCGAGGGCCGCGCCCAGCCCCGCGAGGGCGGCGCCGGAGAGCGGGATCACCGCCGCGAGTACCCACAAGTGGCCCATCGGCAGGTCGAACAGCGCACTGCCGACGACCGCGGTGACGGCCGTCCCGGGCACGGTGAAAGAGGCGTACGCGGCGGCCGCGCCCAGCACCACCGCAGCGGGCGGCACCGGCAGCGTCGCGTAGTGGTCGAGGCCGCCGCTCGCCCGGAGCTGGCCGAAGTACTGCGCGAGCAGGTTGAGCGCCACGAAGGCCACGACGAGCACGCTCGACCCGGCCACCACGGAGCGCGCCGCGGCGCCGCCCTCGTCCACCACGCCGCGCATCAGGACCATGATCCCGACGGACTGGAAGGTCGCCACGAACAGCAGCGGGATCCGGGCCACCCGCGCCCGCGACAGCTGCGCCCGGTAGACCGCGGCCAGCGCGGGCAGCAGCCGCGCGGAGGCCGCCAGCGGCGCCGGGTCCGCGAGCGGGGCGGGGACGCCGTCGACCGGCCGGGGCGCGACGGCACCGGCCTCCTGGGCCGGCGCACCGGCCTTCGGCATGCCGGGCATGGCCTGCGCGGGCACGACACTCACGTCTGCGCTGCTCCTCTTCCGTCTCCGTGCGGCTTCCGTCCGTCTGACCTACGACGTGTCCCTGGCTTGGTTACGGACCTGACCACGTCCGCGTTCACCGGGTGCCGCCCCCTCAAGCCGTACCGCATGCCGTCCCTCACGTCTTCACCAGCCCCTCCGCCCCGTCCGTACGGCCGCCCAGCGCCACGTACACGTCCTCCAGGCTCGGCGTGGCGAGGGTGAAGTCGTCCAGCGCGGCGAAGGCGGGCCCGCCGGTCACGGTGGCGATCGCGGCGCGCGCCGCGTCCGGGGCCAGCCGCAGCGTCCAGCGCCGCCCGGAGGCGTGCGCGGCGTCCCGCAGCGCGGCGACCCCGGGGATGTGCAGCGGCGCCTCGGCGCGCCACACCAGCTCGACCCGCACCTCGTCCGCGACCATCGCCTTGAGCCCGGCGGGGGTGTCGCAGGCGATGACCCGGCCCCGGTCGAGGACCGCGACCCGGTCGAGGACGGTCTCGGCCTCGATGACGTTGTGCGTGACGAGCAGCACGGTCACCCCGCGCTCGGCCCGCCGCCGGTCCACGGCGGCCCAGACGGCGCGCCGCGCCACCGGGTCCATCCCGGTGGTCGGCTCGTCCAGCACCAGCAGCGGCCGCTCCCCCACCAGGGCGGCGGCGACGCAGGCCAGCCGGCGCTGACCGCCGGAGAGCTTCTTCAGCGGCCGCCCGGCGATCTGGGTGAGCCCCAGCTCCTCCAGCACCGCGTCCCGCTCGGCGCGGGCCGCGCGCACGTCCAGCCCGCGCAGCCGCGCGGTGGTCTCGGCGGCGAGCGCGACGGTCAGCTCGTCCAGCGCGGTGGAGTCCTGGCCCAGGTAGCCGAGGAGGCGGGAGGCGCGCTCGGGATGGCGTACGAGGTCGTGGCCGAGCACCCGGACCTGGCCCTCGTCGGGCCGCAGCAGTCCGGTGAGCTGGCGCACCAGGGTCGACTTCCCGGCGCCGTTGGGCCCGAGCAGCCCGAACACCTCACCGCGCACCACGTCCAGGTCGATGCCGTCGCTGGCCCGCACGGCGGGTGTGGCGGGCGCACCGCGGCGGCCACGCGCCGCCGGGTAGGTCTTGACCAGGCCGCGCACGGTGCACACCACATC
Organism: Streptomyces sp. NPDC059850; assembly: GCF_042731515.1. Classification (NCBI taxonomy): domain Bacteria; kingdom Bacillati; phylum Actinomycetota; class Actinomycetes; order Kitasatosporales; family Streptomycetaceae; genus Streptomyces; species Streptomyces sp. NPDC059850. Next base: position 739 of record NZ_JBHWJI010000078.1, on the reverse strand, counting down.
GCCTGTCGTCGCCTGTTTCGCGCCCGTCCTCACGAGCTATGAGGGTACGCGCCCAAACACCCGCGCCCGTCCTCGGGGGCCCGGGATACCGGGCCTACTCCCCCGCCGGGGCGTGCTCGGCGGCGGTGCGGAGGTCGATCTCGCGCCAGAACCCGGCCCGGATCGCGTAGCGGTCGTGCTCGTCGATCTGGTCGTCCTTGTGGGCGAGCAGACCGAAGCGGGCGGCGTAGCGCAGCAGCTCACCGTCGATGCGGTGCGGGATGCGCGGGTACTCCGTCGACAGCTGGTGGAGGTGGGCGGGCTCGGAGAGCCGCTCGATCCAGCGGCGGGCGAAGACCTGGCCGACCTCGAACGGGTCGCCGCTGACGGCGGTGATGTCCTCCTCGCGGTCGGCCCAGCGCTGCTCGGCGCTGGTGAGCTGGGCCAGCATGGGCAGATTGGCGGTCTCCGGCGGCTCGCCCACCCCGGAGCCCGGGCCCCGGTCGACCCAGCCCTTGTCGGAGGACCAGCGGAGGGTGGCGCTGGGCGCCGGGTGCTGCGCGGACGGGCCACCTGCCGCGGGCCCACGGCCCAGGCCCGCGAGGTCCTTCGGGGTGGGCACGCCCTTGGCCCCGCCCCCGGTCGTGGTGTCCGGCGCGGCGGCGGGGGCCGGGCCGGGCGTGGCTCTGTCGTCCGCTCCGGCCGTGGCGGGGGCGGCGCCGGGGGCGCCCGCGGCGGGCCGCGCCGCGCCGTTGCGCCC
>NZ_JBHWJI010000077.1:0-40941 GCF_042731515.1 Streptomyces sp. NPDC059850 | reverse complement strand
CGCAACCCGCGTGAGGAGAGCGCAGCGGCGCTGCGTGCGACGAGCGCGGGGCCGCGAGGTGCCGTGCCAGGCGTCGGGAGCCCGGCATGATCGGCGAGACACCCCCTGGGGACGAGAGCGTCCTCCAGGGGCACCGGCGCGAGCCGCGCCGGTGCCCGTGTCCGTAACCGCTGACGAACCACCTCCGCGTGCTAGCGTCGCCTGAATGTCCCTTGACCTGACTCGCCGAGGTGAACCCGAGGCGAACCGTGGGGAACCGGTACAGGGTTGAGAAGATGACAGGGGCAGACCTCGGGGGAAGACGGGGAGAGCCACAGTGACCACCGTGGATCCGACACGGGCCGACAAGAACGGCAGCTCGGAGGAGAGCACCGCGGCGCGAATACGCCTGCCCGCGCAGCGCTGGCCCGCCGAACCGGACGATTCCGCAGCGCAGGCGACCCGCGGGGGTGAGGGGACCACCGCGCGGACCGGGGTGGTCCAGCGTGTCTGGGGCGTGCTGCGCCGCCCGGTGCCCGCCGCGCTGGCCGCCGCCGGGGTGCTGCACCTGCTGTGGGTGGCGCTGCTCGCGAACAGCGGCGGCGACCTGGCCGCGCAGGACGCCTGGGCGGAGTTCGCGCTGCAGCACCCGGACTCGGCGTACAACCTGGCGTGGTACGGCGGCATGCACCCGGTGTCGTACAGCGTCATCTCGCCATATCTGATGGCCATCCTCGGCGTGCGGTCGACCATGGTGATCGCCGGGACGCTGTCCGCGGGGCTGCTCGCCCTGCTGCTGGTCCGCAGCCGCTCGGTGGCGCGGCCGATGTGGCCCGCGCTGTACGGCGCGTTCGCGCTGGTCTGCAACGCGATCTCGGGCCGGGTGACCTTCGGGCTCGGCGCGATGTTCGGCCTCGCCGCGGTGGCGGTGATCTTCGCGTGGCCGGTGCGCTGGCGGTCCCGGCACTGGCATCACCGGACCGGGCGGTTCCTGCTGGCCGCGCTGCTGTCCGGGGTGGCGACCATGGCCAGCCCGGTGGCGGGCCTGTTCGTGGGGATCGTGGCGGCCGCGCTGTGGCTGACCAAGCGGCGCCCGGCCGCGTACGCGCTCGGCGTCACGCCGGTGCTGGTGGTCGCGCTGTCCGCGTGGCTGTTCCCGTTCTCCGGTGAGCAGCCGATGTCCATCGGCTCGGTGATCCTGCCGCTGACCGCCGGGCTCGCGGGGTGGCTGCTGTCCCCGCACGAGTGGCGCACGGTGCGGGTCAGCGCGGCGCTGTACTCGCTCGGTGTGGTGCTCACCTGGCTGATCCCCTCGCAGATCGGCACCAACATCTCCCGGCTGGGCATGATCTTCGGCGGTGTGGTGGTGATCGCCGCCTTGACCGCCCCCGGCATCAAGCCCGCCCGCGCCGAGCTGCGCACCACGCGGGCCGGGCAGCGGTGGATCGCGGTGGTGCTGTCGCTCGCGACGGTCACGGTGTGGCAGGTCGTCAAGACCGGCGACGACGTCATCCACACCACCCCCTCGGCGTCCTGGGCCCGTGAGCTGGCGCCGCTGGTCGACCAGCTGAAGCGGGTGAACACCGACCAGGGCCGGGTCGAGGTGGTGCCGGTGCGCAGCCACCGCGAGTCCTCCGCGTTCGTCCCGTACGTCAACCTGGCGCGCGGCTGGAACCGGCAGCGGGACCTGGACCGCAACCCGATCTTCTACGGCGAGAACACCCTCACCCCCGCGACTTACCACGAGTGGCTCAAGCGCTGGGCGGTGCACTACGTGGTGCTCCCCAACGACGACCCGGACAAGGGGGCCGAGAAGGAGTCCCAGCTGCTGCTGAGCACCAAGCTCTCGTATCTGCGGCAGGTGTGGTCGGACGACAACTGGAAGCTGTACGAGGTCGAGAACCCGACGCAGGTCGCCGACCCGCCCGCCACCGTGGAGCGGGCGGGCGCGGACCAGCTGGTCCTGAAGGTGCGGGAGCGCGGGCCGGTCCTGATCCGCATCCCGTACTCGCCGTGGCTGGGCCTGGTGGACGCCAAGGGGCGCAGCGTCAAGGCGCCGAAGGCCGAGGAGCACGAGGAGCTGCCGGTCAACCGCCAGGGCTGTCTGACCACGCGGACCGAGGCGGCCGTGGAGGGCCAGCCGGAGGACGAGTGGACCGTGCTGCAGGCCCCGAAGCCCGGGACCTACCGGATAGCGGGCAAGTACAAGCTGCCGCGCGGCACGCCCTGCCCGAAGGAGATGGCTCCGTAACGACGCCGCAAGGCCGTACAGCGACCCGCCGGGCCCTGGCTGTCACCCGCACACGGTGGACAGCCAGGGCCTTCCGCGTTCCCGGTGCAGATCGGTACGGACCTTCTCCAGGCTGGTCAGCAGCGCGCCCGGGCCCTTGCCGACGTCGCTGAGGTAGGCGAGGGCGGCGCGCTGGAAGGCCAGCCGCATCCGGGTCGGCATGGCGTCGGACGCGTCCAGGCACAGCGAGCGGGAATCCTTCAGCGCTTCGGCGATCGGCCGGGCCACCTCGTCGTCGGGCTGCGCCTCCACGGGCACCTCGCCGTTGGCGAAGAAGGGGCGGGTGCGGCCGTCCGGGGTGTTCTCCGCCCAGGCGGTCTGGGCCTCCGCCGAGGCGAGATACGCCAGCAGGCGGCGCGACTGCGGGGTCTCGTGGAACATCGCGGCGAAGTCCGCCGACACCTCCCGGGCGGTGGAGTCCGGGTCGGCCCCGGGGATCAGCCCGGTGGAGAAGGTGAACGAGGCCCGGGCGCGGGCCTTCGGCGGGTAGCCGCCGCGGATGAACGAGCCCTGGTGCTCCAGCGCGCACGTGGGCCGCGCGGCGAACAGCTTCCCGCCCGCGTCCCGGAAGTCGGTGAGCAGCGCGGTGCGCGCCGCGCCCTTCCCGAACAGGGAGCCCCAGGTCCGCCAGGCCCGCCCGATCCGGGGGTCCGTCCACTCCAGGCCGCCGGTCGCCCACGCCTCGTAGACGGCCTTGCCCTGCTGCTGGAGCAAGATGTCCTCGATCCAGTCGGTGCCCGGCCAGCCGGAGGTGGCGTCGCCGCCCATCCCGGCGCACCACTGGCCGTCCCTCGCGGCCAGGGCGGGCAGCTCGTCCTCGCCGTGGCGCCTCTTGTCGTACCAGACGATGCTCTTCAGGTCGGCCTTGACCGCGATGCCGTAGACCGCGCCGTCCCCGTGCGGTGCGGGCTTCCACAGCGGTCCGTAGGCGGCGAGGGTGCGCGCGGGCAGCACCTTCTGCAGCGGTACGAGCGGGGCGTCCGCGTAGGTGGCGAGTTCGCCGGGGCTCGGCAGGACGGCGATGTCGGGCGGGGTGCCCGCCTTCACCTCCGAGGACAGCACCTCGCGCAGCGCGGTGGTGCCCTGGTAGTCGACCCGGATGCCGGACTCGTCGGTGAACGACTTGAGCAGGTCGCGGAAGGCCGCGGCCTCGTCGCCGGTCCAGGTGGCCAGCACGCTGACGCTGCCGCGGGACCGCTGCCCGCCGGTGTCGCCCGCGCCGACCGCGGTCAGCACCAGCAGCCACAGCCCGAGGACGGCCGCGGTCACGTGGAAGGAGCGGGTGCGGGCGCTCATCGCGGCTGGAACCGGTACTCGTCGATGCGCGGCTGGAGCCCGATGAGGATCAGCGCCGCGAGGACCGCGCCGCCCAGCGGGATCCAGCCGACCGCCCCCGCCCGCCAGTGGGTGCCGCGCATGGTCTCGGCCACCTTGTCGGCGGTCTCGCCGCCGCTGGAGCCGATGTTGGTGTGGTGGAGGATGGAGCCCGCCTCGCCCAGCCGCTGCTGGGTCTGCGCCGTGAAGAGGCCCAGCGGTATCACCGCGATCAGCAGCACGGACGCCGCGGCCAGCCACGGGTTGACCAGCCTGCGGAAGCGGTGCCGCAGATAGCGCTGGGTGAGCCACAGCAGCGTCCCGAGGGCGAGGAACAGCGCGGGCACCAGCACCCACCAGGCGAACGTCAGCAGCCAGCCGAACGAGGTCTGCGCGCGCAGCACCTGCCGCTGCCCGTCCTGCACGGTGTCCAGCCGGGCCAGGATGCCGTCGTGGTCCCGGACGAGCATGGTGGTGGCGTAGCCGAGATAGGCGTCGCGCAGATCCTCGTTGCCGCGGTTCACATACGCCTGCTCGATGATGTCGCTGTACGAGGAGACCAGTCCGGCGATGGTGAGCAGCGACTGGCGGGCCGCCTTGCCGCCGGTGGTGCTCTTGACGGCCTGGGCCAGGGACTGGTTGGCCGTGGACAGTTCGTTGCGGTAGTCCTCGCCGAGCCCCTCGACGTCCGTGGTGGGGCCGTCGAGGCTCAGCCTGGCCCGGGCGTCGGCGGCGTGGAGGGCGTCGATCGCGGCGGCCACCTGGAGGATCGCGGGGGTCGACCGGTCGCTGACCGCCGTGGTGTTGCGGCTGACGCCGTAGTACGCGGCGAACAGCGCGGTCACCGCCGCCGCCGTGACGACGAGCAGCGCGGTCAGCCGCCGCACCAAAAAGGTACGGGTCCCCCTCATGAGACGCCCTCCGGGCGCAGCGGGGTGTCGCACTTCTGGCAGTACGCGGCGGTGGCGGGCGCGGTGCGGCGGCAGGACGGGCAGACCTGGTCGGGGCCGGTGGGGGAGGCGGCGGGGGCTTCGGTGAGGCGGGGCCCGGTGAAGCGGACGCTCTCCTCGGTCACGATCATCGCCGAGTTGAGGTCCAGCGGCCGGATCGGCTCCCTGATCCGCACCTCGCCGGTGGCCGCGTCGGTGATGTGGACCAGCCCGCCCAGCCGCGCCAGCATCTTGGCGCTGCCCAGCCCGTGCGCGAGCCGCACGGCCTGCCCCCACTGCCGCCGGGCCTCCTCGCGGTCGCCCGCCTCGTACGCGTCGCAGCCCGCGGTGATGGCGAGGCCGAGGTCGGAGTCGGCGCCGTAGTGCGCCAGCCGGGGGTCGACGCGGGAGGACAGCAGGAGGTCGTCGGTCCACTGGACGAGTACGGACCGGGCGGGCGGCGGCGGAAGGTCCGTATCGCCGTCCGTATCGCCGTCCAGGGTGAGGTCGACGGCGGCCAGTTCGACGTCCTCGTCCATCGGGTCGCTGCCGGGGTCGGCGAGGACGCACAGATGGAACTCGCGGGACTCGTCGCCCCACGCGCCGGTGCGGCATTCCCAGGTGCGGTCGTCGGGCCGGGTGCCCTCGGCGGTGAGGTCGGACCGGGTGGGGTGCACCTGCTTGACGAAGGCGATCCGGCCGCCCGCCCGGGTACGGACCCGGATCCGTACCCCGGAGAGCGCCTTGGCCATGGAGGCGCGGGTCATCGCCTCGAACTCGGCGGTGAGCGCCGCGTCGTCGAGGACCGCGTCGGCGCGGCCGTGCAGCCGCCGCGTGATCTCCTTCAGTTCGGTGGCGTCCCAGCCGTCGCCGATGCCGCGCGCGTCGCAGGTGAAGTGCGGGGCGCAGCCGTCCAGCACCTTGTCCAGATACCCGGCGGCGTCGTGCTCGTTGCGGCCGTCGGTGAGCAGCAGGGTGTGCCGGATCGCGGCGGGGCGGCTGAGGTGGAGGCGGCGGGCGAGGTCCAGCCAGGCGCCGATGGCTGTGCCGCCGATGGCGGGCAGCCGGGCCGCGACGCGGGCGGCGGCGGCCCGGGTGTCAGGGCCCGCGACGGCCATGCCGCCCGCGAACGGGTAGACGACCTGGGCCTGTTCGGTGCCCTCGATGATCGCGAAGTGGGTGCCGTCGCGCAGTATCCCCACGGCGGTCGCGGTCGCCCGGCGGGCCGCCGCGATCTTCGTCGGGGGCCAGCCCATCGAGCCGGAGCAGTCGATGACGATGACCTCGGAGGCGGCGGTACGGGCCGCCGCCGGGCCGAGCCCCCGGGTCTCGACGCTGACGACGGCGTGCATCTCGGCGGGGCCCGCGGCGGCCGGGAGGTACTTGTTCTGGTGCACGCGCAGCGTGATGGCGGGGCCGTCGCCCGCGTCGTCCCCGTACCGTTCCTGGCTCATGTGATCCCCTTGTCCCCCCGCTCTGTCAGACGCCGGTCATGGGCCGGATGGCGTTGGCGCGGTCGACCAGCACCCCCAGCGCCTCCGGGCTGTCGGCCTGCCGGGCCAGCCGCCGCAGCACCGCCTCCAGCCGGGACCGCACCGACAGCTCGTCGTCCCCCTCGCCGAACAGCAGCCCGGGGTCGGCCGCTTGCCCCGGGCGCGGCGCCCAGTCGAGCGCGGCCTCCAGCACCTCCGCGGTGAGCCGGTCCCGGGCCTGCCCATGGGCGCGCCCGTCGTCCAGATACAGCCGTGGCAGCCGGGTCAGCACCTCCACCAGGTCCTCTCCGGTGGGCCGGTCGTGGGGCTGCTCGCCGAGCCGCCCCGCCAGCACCCGTACGGTCGCGATCCGGGCGGCGTCGTAGTGGCGCGAGACCTTCGGGACCCCGTCGAGGACGGCGGCCGCCCCGCCCCGGTCGCCCGCGGCGAGCCGCAGCCGGGCCAGGCCGAAGGCGGCGCTGCCCTGGGAGCGGTTGCGCTCCCACACCGCCTCGTAGAACCGCTTGGCCGCCTCGTGGTCGCCCAGGTGCTCGGCGCAGTAGCCCAGCGCCAGCTTGGGCGCGTACTCGCCGGGCAGCGCGCTGTACACCGCGTCGAACGCGCGCCGCGCCTCGGCCACCGCGCCGCCCGCGAGCCGCAGCAGCGCGCGGTGCCAGGCGGGTCGCCAGTCGTACGCCGCACCGCTGCCGATGATCTCCTCGGCGGCCGTCAGCTCCGCGTCCGCGCGGCCCCGCATCCCCAGGTCGAGGTAGGCGCGGCAGCTGCGGAAGCGGATCTCCGCCGACGGGTACGGGAACGCGCCCAGCTGCTCGATCAGCCGCCGCGAGCTGCTGTCCGTCGGGGTGTTGAGCAGGGCGGCGCCCGGGTCCGCCGCGTCCGGGAACGGCACCGGCAGCCCCGGCGGCACCTGCCGAGGCGACGGCAGCCCGTGCGCGAGGGCGCGGCGCGGGTCGCCGTCCAGCCAGTGTTCGAGCCCGGGGATCCGGCCGAGCCCCGCGTCCAGCAGCGCGGCGGTCGGGGCGAACAGCGTGGACGGCGCGGGCTGCTCCTCTCGCAGCCGCAGCGCGTGGATCTCCCGCAGCACGCCCCACAGCTGCTCGGACATCTCCGCCGCCGAAGGGAACCGGCGCCGTGGATCGTGGGCGGTGGCGCGGGCCAGCACCCGCCGGTACGATTCGGCGCCCAGGCCCGGCGGGGCCTGCGCGGGCCGCCGCGCCTTGTCGGACAGCGACCGCAGCGTCGCGCCGACGCCGTACAGATCGTGGCGCTCCGTCAGCGGGCCCCCGCGCAGCGACTCGGGCGAGGCGAACCCCTCGGTGATCACCGGCGGATCGCCGCCCCGCTGCCCGAGGCGGCGGACCGCGCCCAGGTCGATCACCTTGACCCGGCTCTCGTAATGCATCACGTTGCTCGGCTTGAGGTCGCAGTACAGCAGCCGCTCGCCGTGCAGATAGCCGACCGCGCGCAGCACCAGACAGCCGTACGCCAGGATGTGCTCGTACAGGCGTGGCCCGTCGTACGGCGGCATCGCGTCCGCGATGGCGTCCCGTATCTGGGCGAGCGTCATGCCGCCGACGAACTCCATCACGATGTAGCCGGTGAGCCGGTCGCCGCCGTTGCCGCTGCCGCTGCCGGGCTCTTCGGGCTGGGTGACGTAGTTGATGATGCGGACGATGCCGGGGTGGTCGAGCATCGTCAGATAGCGCCGCTCCTCGACCGCCGCCCGCAGCGCCGCCTCGTCCTCGTTGTTGATCAGCCCCTTGATGGCGACGGGCTGCCGGTCCAGCTGGGTGTCCTCGGCGAGATACACCCAGCCGAGCCCGCCGTACGCGACGCAGCCGATGACTTTGTACTGCTCGCCCAGCAGATCGCCGGGGCGCAGCCGCGGGGTGAAGTCGAACGGATGGCGGCACCGTGGACAGACCCCCGCCGCCAGCGCGGGCTCCCCGTTGTACGGCGCGCCCACGGTCTCCTCGCACCCCGGCCGCCCGCAGATCTGTCCCCGGGACGGCGGCCGGGGATCGTCGAGCACGAGGTCGGTGAGCGAGGGCAGTTCGACCCACGGCAGATCCAGCAGCCCGTCCCCGGCGGGCCCCAGCGAGAACTTCCGCGCGGCGTCGCGCCGCCGAACCCGATCGGTGGCGGTGGTCACCCCGGAGCCGATGCCGGTCGCGCTGCCGCTGCGGTTGGCGGTGCTGGGCCCGGTGGCGGCCCAGGGGCCGCGCCCTGCGCGGGCGTCGGGAGACACGCCGGGACCGGCCGCGGCGGGGCCCGAGCCCGGGTCGGCAGCGGCGCCGAGGCCGCGCCCTGCGCGGGCGTCGGGCTGTGCGCCCATACGGGCACCCACGCCCGCGCCGGTGGCGGGTCCGGTATCGGTGCCGGACGCGGCCGGGTCCGGGCCTTGGCCCTGGGCCGCTTCCGGGGCCGCGCCCGGAGCCCGGCCCGGGGCCCCGGCCGGGCGCGCGGTGGGGCCGGATGCGGCCGGGCCCGTGCCCTGGCCTTGGGCCGGAACCGAGGCTGCCGCTTCCGGGGCCCGGCCCGGGTCCCAGGGCGGGCGCGCGGCAGGGCCCGGGGGCGAGGCCGGGGCCGGGGCGTCGGGGCTGGGTCTGCGGCCGCACTCCGTGCAGAAGCCGCGGTCGTTGATCCGGCCGCGGCCCCCGCCGGGGCAGTCCGCGCGGGTGCACGCCGTGGTGGCCGTCACGGTGCCTCCCCGTGCGGCGAGGCGCCGGGCGACGCGTGCGCGGCGAGGGCGAAGCGTTCGTAACGGCGGCGCGCCGCAGCTACGACGCACGGCACCGCGGCCAGTTCGCGGTGGGCGGCGGCGGGGCTGGGGCCTGCGCCGGGGCGTGTGCCCCTGGCGGGGCCGAGCCCCGTGCCGGTGGCGGGTTCGGTGGCGCTGCCGGGCGCGGTTGGGCCTGGGCTCTCAGCCTGACCCGAGGGCGTACCGGGGCCCGGGCCCGAGGCCGCCGCTTGCGTGGCCGCGCCGGGGGCCCGGACCGGGGGCGAGGCCGGGTCGGCAGCGGTGCCGAGGCCGCGCCCGGTGCGGGCACCTACGCCCGCGCCCGCGCCGGATGCGGCCGGGCGCGGGCCCTGGGCCGCTTCCGGGGCCGCGCTCGGCGCCCGGCCAAGGTCCCCGGCCGGGCGCGCGGCGGGTCTGCGGCCGCAGTCCGTGCAGAAGCCGCGGGTGTTGGTCTGGGCGTGGCCGACGCCGGGGCAGTCGGGGCGGGGGCACCTTGCGGGGGGCGTCATGGGGCCTCCGCTTCCGGGGCCGCGTGCACCGCCTGGACGAAGCGGTCCACGGCTCGGCGGGCCGCCGCTACGTCGCAGGGCAGGGCGGTCAGCTCGCGGTGGGCGGCACGTTGGAGGGGGAACAGTTCGCGGCGCTCCGACGCGGCCTTCGCGCCGAGCAGTGCCGCGTACGCGTTCAGCAGGCCCTTCAGCTCCTTGACCTCGTCGCGCTGGGCGTCGGCCCGGCGCAGGGCCGCCTCGGCGCGGTCCCGTACCGCCCGGACCGCGTGCTCGAACGCGGCCAGCTTGGCCACGATGTGGTGGGTGCGCAGCTCGGGGTCGCCGCGCAGCCGGGTCAGGTTGATGCGCAGGGCCGGGGCCTCCGCCGGGTCCGACGCGGCGCGGGCCCCGGATTCGGTGGCCTCCCGCTCCAGGCCGGTGGCCTCGGCGACCTCGGCGGCCAGTTCGTCGAGCCAGGCGTCGATCCGCTCCGGGTCGGGGCGGAACAGCCGCTCGGCCAGCCGCAGTCCGGGGGCGTGCGGGTCGCGGAAGACCAGCATCAGCCGGGCACCCTGGTCGGCGAGGAGCTTCATGAAGCGGATCAGCGCTTCCGGTTCGCTCGCGTGGTCGAGCCCGACGGCCACGACGGTCAGCGGGACGGCGTTGGCCCGGACGCGGCTGAGCGGGGAGGTGTCGCCGGGGGAGCGCAGGTCCAGGCGGTCGGCGACCCGGCGGGCCACCTCGGTGTCGGTGCGGCCGGTGACGTCGAGGGCCAGGTCCACGCTGCCCAGCGGCGGCACCGTGCCGTGCGGGGCGGCGGACACCGCCTCGTCGTCGCCGCCCCCGGACAGCTCGCGGTCGGCGAGGGTCACGGCGCGGCTGAGCGCCTCGTAGCGGCCGCTGTCGTCGTGCGCGATGACGACCGTCTCCACGTCCGCGACGCCGTCCGCCCGTCCGGCCAGGGACGCGCGGCGCAGCCACAGGGCGAGCCGCTGCGCGAACGGGATGTCCAGCACGCCCCGTTCGCCGGAGGTGAGCCGGGAGACGAGCCGGGCGTCGACCACCGGGTCGCCGCCCACGAAGCGGTGGACGAGCGGGAGGTGCCGCAGGATCGTCTCGATGTGGATCATGTTCGACCGCAGCCGGCGCTCGTCGGCGGGGATGCCGGGGGCGTCGTCGTAGCGGTTGACGATCATCCCGATGACATGGCCGGTCTTCACGTCCTCCACCCCGGCGCCGCTGCAGCCGCGCCGCACCACGTCCCCGGGGGAGTCCGGGATCAGCTCCAGCCACTCCGCGCGCGGGCCGACGGTGCCCGCGATCTTCGCGTAGAACCAGGTGCCGTCGTCGTTGTGGAGCGGGAAGCCGAGGTTGCGGACCTGCCCCAGCGGCTCGGGCGAGAGCCGGTACAGGGGCGCGGCGTGCTCGGCGGGCTGCGGCCGGTCCAGCGTCAGCAGGGCGATGTCGCCGCATCCGTCGGAGCGCCGGGGCACCCAGCAGCCCGCGGCGACCCGCGCGGTCACGGGGGCGGCGTCGGGTACCTGGACCAGATCGACGAGGACGGGCGTGGCGGGCACCGGGCGCCCGTCGTCCGGGATGACATGGGCGCACGTCAGCACGGTGTCGCCGCCCAGCAGGATTCCGGCGCCCAGGATCTCGCCGGTCGTACTACGGATCCGCACCCGCCAACACCCCCCGGCGGAGCACCCATTGACGGGAATGCCCGTGTCCTCCCCCATGCGGCAAGAGGATACGCCCGCCGGGTGCGGAAGTGACCCCTTCGTCCGATGGGTCACGGGATCGGGTGAGAGGCCGCCGGAATGGGAACCACCGCCTCTCGCCGCGCGCTCCCGCGCGGCCCCAGCGGGCCCGGCGCGGAGGCGGCGACGACCTGCGGCGGTCGCACGCCCCGCCATTCGAGTGATGCGGCGTCACACTTCTTGTGGACGGACTCATTCCGATGGATTACTGAAAACGTGCGGTATGGCCTCCGTCGGTATTTCCGACGAACCAGGCCCCCCGCATCCTCGTCGGTCCCGGGCGCCAGGCGTACCGAGCGAGGGGGCCGGGCGGGCGTCCCCAACGACCCGGCCGGCGCACATCGCATTCTCCTGCGAGCGCGAGCGGGTCCGACCCGCCCGGCCCGTCCCGTCCCTCTCTCCTTCCGTCCTCTGAGCCGTCTTCGGGCTTCCCGGTCCGGTACCGCTCGGTCTTCAGCAGGGAGCACACGCCATGCCCATCTCTCCGAACCAGGGGTCGACCGGCGGCGGTACGACCGTCGTCATCACCGGTACGAACCTCGCCAACGCCTCCGCGGTGAAGTTCGGCAGCAAGAACGCCACCATCACCGCCAACACGCCCACCTCCGTCACGGTGACCTCGCCGTCCGGCACCGGCGCGGTCCCGGTGACCGTGACCACGCCGGGCGGCACCAGCAACCCGCTGACGTTCTTCTACGTCGGCGCGCCCTTCAAGTCCGGCCTGAGCGACAGCTCCGGCCCGCTCGCGGGCGGCAACACCGTCACCATCACCGGCACCGGGCTCTCGACCGCCACCTCCGTGGCCTTCGGTGCCAACAACGCCACCCCCACGGTCGTCTCCGACAGCGTCATCACTGTCGCTGTGCCCGCGGGCGCGGCAGCCGGGTCCGTCGGAGTCAGCGTCACCACGGCGGGCGGCACCAACAACGGCCTGTCCTACACCTACGTGGACGTGCCCACCGTCACCGGCTTCACGCCCACCTCCGGTCCGGCCTCCGGCGGCACCGCGGTGACCATCACCGGCACCAACCTGGGCACCACGCAGTCGGTCACCTTCGGCGGCATCGCGGCGCCGTTCAGCGTCGTCAACTCCACCACCGTGTCCGCGGTCACCCCGCCCACGGCGGACGGACAGCCCGGCCCCGCCGACGTCACGGTCACCAACCCCGCGGGCAGCGCGACCGCCGCGACGCAGTTCCAGTACCTCGCCGGGCCCGGTATCTGATCACCCCTGGGACGTTCCGCTGGAAGGAGCAGTACGTTGAGCATCCCTCACGCCGCAGGCCAGGAGAGAGTTTCCACGGCAACCGCCGCGCCCGCGGCCACGGCGGCGTCCCCTCCGGTGATCAGCTCCGTCAGTCCCGCCTCCGGATCACCCGGAGGCGGGACCGCCGTGACCATCACCGGCAGCAACTTCAACCAGGCGACGGCGGTCCGCTTCGGCACCACCCTCGCCCCCGCCTTCACCGTCGTGTCCGCCAACCAGATCACCGCCACCTCCCCGGCGGGCTCCGGCAACGTGCTGGTCACGGTGACCACCCCGGGCGGCACGAGCAACGGGGTGGCCTTCTCCTACGCGTCCACCCCCGCCCCCGTGCTGAGCGGGGCCTCGCCGAACCAGGGCCCGGCCGCCGGGGGCAATACGGTGACACTGACCGGCAGCGGTCTCGCCGGGGTCACGGCGGTGCGCTTCGGCTCGGTCAACGCGACGTCGTTCACCGTGGTCTCACCGTCGCAGATCACCGCCGTCGCGCCGCCCGGGAGCGCCGGTCCGGTGCAGATCACGGTGACCGGTCCGGGCGGTACGAGCAACGGCCTCACCTATACGTATGTGGCGAGCCCGGTGCTGGGCAGCGTCTCGCCGAACGGGGGCCCGGCCGCCGGGGGCAACACGGTGACGATCACCGGCAGCGGCTTCACCGGGGCGACGGCCGTCCGCTTCGGGTCGGTCAACGCGACGTCGTTCACGGTCGTGTCGAACACCCAGATCTCGGCGGTCGCGCCGCCCGGCAGCGCCGGTCCGGTGCAGGTGACCGTGACCGGTCCGGGCGGTACGAGCAACGGCATCACCTATACGTACGCGGCAGGTCCGGTACTGAGCGCGGTCTCGCCCGGCCAGGGCCCGGTCGGCGGCGGCAATACGGTGACGCTGACCGGCAGCGGCCTCACCGGCGTCACGGCGGTGCACTTCGGCTCCGTGCCCGCGGTGTCGTTCACCGTGGTGTCGGCGACGCAGATCACGGCGGTGGCCCCGCCGGGGACCGCGGGACCGGTGCAGATCACGGTGACCGGTCCGGGCGGGGTGAGCAACGGCGTCACCTACTTCTACGTCGGCGTCCCCACCCTCGGCGACATCACCCCCGCCTCCGGCCCGGTCTCCGGCGGTACGGCCGTCACCCTGACGGGCACGAACCTGCTGGGCGCGACGGCCGTCACCTTCGGCGGCGTCCCCGCCACGTCCTTCACGGTCGTCTCCGCCATCCAGATCACCGCGGTGGCGCCGCCGGGGACCGCCGGGGCGGTGCAGGTGACGGTGACCACGCCCGGTGGCACCAGCAACGGCGTCACCTATGTCTACGCCGCCGTCCCCGTACTCACCAGCGCGGTCCCCGGTCAGGGCCCGCTGGGCGGCGGCAACACGGTCACCCTGTTCGGCAGCGGCCTGACCACGACGAGCGCGGTCCATTTCGGCTCCACGCTCGCCGCGTTCACGGTCGTGTCGGACAGCTGGGTGACGGCGACCGCCCCGGCTGGGTCGGCCGGGGCGGTCAACGTCACCGTGACGACCGTAGGCGGCACGAGCAACGCCGTGACGTACGCCCGTGTCGCCGGGCCCGATATCTAGGGCCTGTCGGGCTCCTGCAGGGCGCCGCCGGGGAGCGGCCGGTCGCCGGACGGGCGGGTCAGCCACACCGCCTCGCCCCGCGACAGCCCCGGCAGCGCGTGCTCGAACTCGTGCACAGACCGCACCGGGATCTCCCCGGTGAGCAGCCACCCCGACCCGCCGCCCGCGCTCTCCGCGAGGTCCGCCCCGACCGCGGCGAGCCGGGCGGTGACGGCTGTCAGCACATCGGACGGAATCTCCAGCTCGAAGGCGTGATACGGCTCGTACACCCGCCACCCCGCCCGCTCCAGCGCCTCCCACAGCACCCCCGGGGTGACGCCCCGGAAGTCGGCGGCGGTGCTGACCGGGGCGTCGAACCCCGAGCGGATCAGGGTGACCCGGCAATCCGTGACCGCGCGCCCGCGCGGACCCTGCCGCAGGGCGTCGTACACGGTCTGCTCGATCGCGGTGTGGAACGCCCGTGGCAGGGCGCCCAGTTCGGTCTCGTAGCCGAACCCGGCGCCGGACCCGGTCGCGGCGGGCTCGACGCGCAGCCCGACCGTCGCCCACGGCCCCGTATGGCCGCGCTTCGCCATCTCGTAGCACGCCTCGCCGACCCCCACCGGCCGCTCCACCAGGACCGGGCGGCTCGGCTCGAAGTCGGCCTCGATGCCGTAGTCCTGCGCGAGCGTCGCCGCGATGATCTGCTTCTGCACCTCCCCGTACAGCAGCACCGACGTGGCGCCGCCGGGCATCGCGCGGGCTTGGATCAGCGGGTCCTGGTCGGCGAGGGCGAGCAGCGCGGTGTGCAGCCGGGCGGCGGCAGCGGGGCCGGGTTCGCGGGCGTGGACGAGGGTGTGGAGGGTGGGCGCGGCGAAGTGCCGCTGTCCGTCTCCAGCGGCGCTGTCCCCGAGCCGGTCGCCGACGCGGACCTCGGGCAGCCCCTTGATCCGCGCGATCTCCCCGGCGGTCAGCGCCCGCGCCCTGGGACGGCCCACCACCTCCAGCGCGGTGATCTGCCCGCTGTGCCCGTCGCCGTGTCGGCCGCCGGGCCGGTGCAGGGTGAGGTGCTGCCGTACGGTCAGCTCGCCCGAGAAGAGCCGCAGATAGGCGGTCTTCGTGGCGGAGCCCGCCGCCCGCTCGACGGCGAAGACGGCGCCCCGGGGCCCCGTACGGTCGCCGCCGTCGCCGCCGTCCGGGCTGGGCGGTACGCACCGTACGACGCCGTCGACCAGGGCCGCGACGCCCTCCCCGCTCAGCGCCGAACCGCAGTACACCGGGTGCGCCCGCCCCTCCGCCGTCCCCGAGGCCAGCGCCGCGCGCACCTCGGCGGGGGAGGGAAGCGGGCCGTCCACGAGCCGGGCGAGCAGCGCGTCGTCGGTCTCGGCCAGCGCCTCGGCCAGCTCGGTGCGTACGCCGACGTCGTCGAGCGAGCGCGGCCGGGCGCGCGCGGCCCGGGTGCCCAGTTCCCGTACGTCCGTCATGGGCACGATGTGCGGCGCCAGCAGCCGCCGGATGTCGGCCAGCAGCTCCGCGTGCCGGGCGCCCGCCCGGTCGATCTTGTTGACGAAGAGCAGCACCGGCAGCCGCAGCCGCCGCAGCGTCTTCATCAGCACCCGGGTCTGGGCCTGGACGCCCTCGACGGCGGACAGCACGAGCACGGCCCCGTCCAGCACGCCGAGCGCCCGCTCGACCTCGGCGATGAAGTCGGAGTGGCCGGGGGTGTCGATCAGATTGACCTGGGTGCCGCCCGCGCGGAAGGACGCCACGGCCGACCGCACGGTGATGCCGCGCTCCCGCTCGATGGCGCCCGTATCGGTCTGGGTGTCCCCGGCGTCGACGCTGCCGAGGCGGTCGGTGACGCCCGCGTCGAACAGCAGCCGCTCGGTGAGGCTGGTCTTACCGGCGTCGACATGGGCGAGTACGCCGATGTTGATGGTCTGGTGCATGCGGGGTGATGTCCTCGAAGACGGTCGTCCGGTGGGGGCGCTGAGTCGTTCCGAGGAATCGGCGCATCGCATGCTCCTGTCGCGTGGGCGGAATGTCGCCGACATCCTGAGCGCGGCGGGGCCCTGCGGGCAACCGATTTACGCGCGGTCTGACGCGAGGGCAGAAAGCGCTGTCAGACCTCTCGACAACTCCCCCCGCGCGCCCGACGCTTCACACCACGGGGGCTCAAGCGGCAGAAGGGACACATGGTGCGCCGAAGAACGCTCCTCACCGCAGCAAGCGCTACCCTGCTCGGCACCGCACTGACCACCGGCACGGCCCACGCCGACGAAGCCGTGACCGTCGACCCGGGCACCGACTACGGCGGCTGGGAGGGCTGGGGCACCTCGCTCGCCTGGTGGGCCAACCTCTTCGGGCAGCGGGACGACTTCGCCGACGCCTTCTTCACCACCAAGAACACCCCGTACGCCGGAACCACCCTCCCCGGCCTCGGCCTGAACATCGCCCGCTACAACGTCGGCGGCTGCGCCTGGACCAGCGTGGGCGGCCAGTCCATGGCCGTCTCGCCCAACATCCCGCGCTTCAAGCAGATCGAGGGCTTCTGGCACGACTGGTCCAGCGAGGACCCGGCCTCCGCCGCCTGGCGCTGGACCGCCGACGCGCCCCAGCGCGCGGCGCTCACCAAGGCCGTCCAGCGCGGCGCCGTCACCGAACTGTTCTCCAACGCGCCCATGTGGTGGATGTGCCTCAACCACAACCCCTCCGGCGCGGCGGACGGCGGCAACAACCTCCAGTCCTGGAACTACCGGCAGTTCGCCGTCTACCTCGCCACCACCGCCCGCTACGCCCAGGACCACTGGGGCGTCCGCTTCGCCACCGTCGAGCCGTTCAACGAACCCTCCTCCACCTGGTGGAAGGCGGACGGCACCCAGGAGGGCTGCCACATGGACGCGGGCGTCCAGCGCACCGTCCTCGGCCACCTCCGCACCGAGCTGGACCGCCGGGGCCTGTCCGCCGCCCGCATCTCCGCCTCCGACGAGACCAGCTACGACCTGGCCCGCACCACCTGGGGCTCCTTCGACGCGCCCACCCGCGCCCTCGTCGACCAGGTCAACGTCCACGGCTACCAGGGCTCGGGCGGCCGCCGCGACCTGCTGTACGCGGACGTGCGCGCCGCGGGCAAGAAGCTGTGGAACTCCGAGACCGGCGACAAGGACGGCACCGGCCTCTCCCTCGCCACCAACCTCTGCCTGGACTTCCGCTGGCTGCACCCCACCGCGTGGTGCTACTGGCAGGTCATGGACCCCAGCGCGGGCTGGGCGCTCATCCACTACGACCCGAACACCGGGCAGCCCGGTGCCGTCCAGACCAAGTACTACGTGCTCGCCCAGTTCACCCGGCACATCCGCCCCGGCATGCGCGTCCTGGCCACCGGCTCGGACCACGCGGTCGCCGCGTACGACCCGGCCGCCCGCCGCCTCGTGCTCGTCGCCGTCAACCCCGGCGCCGCGCAGACCCTCACCTTCGACCTGTCGCGGTTCGGCCAGGTCAGCGGCGGTACGGGCGGTCTCGTACCGCGCTGGTCGACGCAGACGGCGGGCGGCGGCGATCTGTACGCGGCGCGCCGGGACACCGTGCTGGACGGCAAGCGGCTGAGCGTGCCGTTCGCCGCGCAGTCGGTGCAGACGTTCCAGATCGACGGCGTCACGGAGTAGCGGGGCGTGGTGGGTGCCGCTGCCCCATAGGGCGGCAGGTCTGCCCCTGCGCCTCTGGGAAGGCGCCCACCATTCCTGCGAGCGTGAGGCGGGTCGACTCGCCTTTGATCGCCCGGAGGAAGACCTATGGGACTGGCCCGTGACGAGAACACCAAGAAGGGTGAAGGGCGGGCCCCTCAGCGGCCGCGAGCGACACCCGCCTCCGCCGGAAGGCCAGAGCGCCCTCGTGGCCGCCGCCATGAACTCGTCCAGCGAGTCGCTGCCCTCCTCGGTCGTGGCCAAGGCCGGGGCGTTCTACCAGAACGACCAGCTCTCCTCCACCCGCCTCCACCGTGACGCGGTGGCGCAGCGCGCCACGGCGGCGATGGGCGCCCAGGCCATGACCATCGGCAACCACATCTTCCTCTCCGCCGGGACCTCGGGCGACGAGTCCGAGCAGGCGGCCGAGCAGGACGGCCACGCCTACGCCACGGGCCAGGCGACCGCCCCCTCCGTCACGTCCCAGCGGTGAACCTCACGTCGCCAGGTGGCGGACGACCCTCCGCACCTGCTCCGCGTAGTGCTCGCGGAACTCCGGCGACTCCGGGTCGGTGCCGAAAAGCTGGCGCACCGCGTGCGGCAGCGCGATCGGCGCCGTCACCAGGCTGACGTACAGCAGCATCGCCATGGCGGGGTCGATGTCCTCCGCGATCTCGCCCTCCGCCTGGCGGCGCCGCAGGTCGGACAGGTCTTCCGGGTCCCCCTCCGGCGCGGCGTCGTCGAGGCCGCACCAGGCGTTGAACCGGGTCGCCCGCGGGTCGGCGAACGCCTCCCTCAGATAGCGGATCACCAACTCGTCCAGCGGGATCGCGGGGTCGTTGAAGCTCTCCTCGCGCTTCAGCCACTCGCGGCCCAGCTCCCGGTACAGGCCCTCCTTGCCGCCGAAGTGGTACGCGATCAGCTGCTTGTTGACGCCCGCCCGGTCCGCGATGTCCTGCACCCGGGCGCCCGCGAACCCCTTCTGCGCGAACTCGTCCCGGGCCGCCTCCAGCAGCAGCCGCCGGGAGCGCTCCGGGCACAGCTTGCGCTCCTCGGGGGCGGGGGCGCGGCGGGGCCTCTTCGGCGTCCCCTCCATGTCGTCAACTCCTCCGTGCTCGACCGCACCAGGCTACCGCCCCTCTTCATCCATCTATATGTTTGACAACTTCATCCGGTTGGATGAACCTGGAGCTGACCGCACAGGACAGTCAGGGGAGATTCGTCATGATCGTGGTAACCGGAGCCACCGGAAACGTCGGCGCGCACGTGGTGAAGGAGCTGGCCGACGCGGGCGCGGAGGTCCGCGCCCTCACCCGCGACCCCCGGGCCGCGCGCTTCCCCGACGGCGTCGAGGCGGCCCGCACCGAGGACCTGCCGCTGGACGGCGCCTCCGCGCTGTTCCTCAACCCGGCCGTGGTGTGGCAGCTGGGCGCCGACAAGCTGCTGGAGCGGGCCAAGGAGAGCGGGCTGCGACGCGTCGTGATGCTCTCCTCGTCCTCCGTCCTCGACGACACCGACCCGCAGGCCAACCCGATCGGCGCCCTCCACCGAGGCCTGGAGGAGCAGGTCCGGCAGTCGGGCCTGGAGTGGACCCACATCCGCCCGGGTGCCTTCGCCGCGAACGCCCTGGACTGGGCGGACCAGATCAAGGCCGGGGACGTGGTGTACGGCGCGTACGCCGGGGCGCACATGGCCCCCATCCACGAGGCCGACATGGGCGCCGTCGCCGCCCGCGCCCTCCTCACCGACGACCTGCTCGGCCAGACGCCCGAGCTGACCGGCCCCGAGTCGCTGACCTTCGCCGATCAGGTGCGGGTCATCGGCGAGGTGATCGGGCGGCCGCTGCGGTACGAGGAGATTCCGGCGGAGGTGGCGCGCGAGAAGATGGTCGGGGGCTTCATGACGCCGGACGTCGCCGATTCGCTGCTGCGCGTCTTCGCGAAGATGGTGGGGCGGCCGCAGGCGATCTCGCCGGAGGTGGAGCGCATCACGGGCCGCCCGGGGCGGACGTTCGCGCAGTGGGTGGCGGACCACGCGGACGCCTTCAGCTGACCGGTGGGGGCGTGGTTGCTGGGTGGGTGGTGCCGGGGGCGGGGCCTCCGGGGCAGGGGCCTGGACGCGTATATTTTTGGCGCCACCGCCGAAGAACGTGGGGTGGGCCGGGAGTAGGCGCCACAAATACACGTCGTCGTCCAGGCCCCCACCCCTGCGACCCCACCCCCTCCCGCCGGTGACCCAGCCCCTCCGTTGTGGGCAATCGTTCCGCCGGGGCGGAACGGGTGGGCACAACCCACCCACCGGCCCGCACCCGCCCGCGAAACCCCCAACCAGCCCGGGGCCCGGGGTGTCCCCGGTTTCGGGAAGGGGCGGGTCAGGGGAGAGCCGCCGCGCAGCGGCCACCGGCCTCAGGCGCCCCGCTTCTTGGGGGGCGTCTTCTTCTTCGCGGTCGACTTCTTCGCCGCTGCGGCCTTCTTCGCCGTCTTCTTCGCGGGGGGCTTCTTGCGGTCGCTCAGGTCCGTGACTGAGGCCGCCTCGCCGCGCGCCTCCTTCGCGCTGCGCACGCTGTCCTTCAGCGCGGCCATCAGGTCCACCACCTGCGCACCGCTCGGCCGCTCGCCCGGTTCGGCGGTCGGGGTCGCGCCGGAGACCTTCGCGGCCACCATGGCCTCCAGGGCCTCGTGGTACTCGTCGTGCAGCTCGCTCAGGTTCACCTCGCCGAGCGTGGCCATCAGGGTGTCGGCGAGGTCCAGCTCGGCCGGTTTCACCGTGACCTTCTCCTTGGGCGCCACTCCCGCCGGTTCACGGACCTCGTCCGGCCACAGCAGCCGGTGCATGGCGATGGCGTCGCCGACGACGCGCAGCATCCCGAGCCGCTCGCGCCCGCGGTGCGCGTACTTGGTGATGGCGACCTTCTCGCTGCGCTTGAGGGCCTCGCGGAGGAGCGCGTACGGCTTGGCGGCGGCCGTACCGTTGGCGCCGAGGTAGTACGCGTCGCCCATCTGCAGCGGATCGATGTCCGAGGCGTTCACGAACGCCTCGATCTCCAGGGCACGGGTCGTCGGCAGCGGAAGCGCCGCCAGGTCCTCGTCGGTGATCGGGATCAGGGCACCGTCGGCGTCCTCGTACGCCTTGCCGATCTCCTCCGCGTCGACCTGCTTGTCCTCCAGCTCGCAGACCTTGCGATACCGGATGCGGCCGCCGTCGGAGGTGTGGATCTGCCGGAAGGACACCGAGTGGTCCTCGGTCGCCGGATACATCTTGATCGGGATGCTCACCAGTCCGAACGAAATGTTCCCATTCCAGATAGATCGCATGCTTGATCCCTTTCGTGAGATTCTTATCGTATGTCCCCGATCACGGAGGTGGAGGGGCGACGGATCGCGCTCAGGAACCTCGACAAGGTCATCCATCCGGCCACCGGCACCACCAAGGGCGAGCTGCTGCACTACCTGGCGTCCGCGGCGGACGCGATGCTGGGCCATCTGCGGGGGCGGCCGCTCGCGTTCCTGCGGTATCCGGACGGGCCGGACGGGCAGCTGTTCTTCACCAAGAATCCGCCGCCCGGCACGCCCTCCTGGGTGACGACCGCCGAGGTCAGCCGCCATGCGGGGGAGACCGCGCGGCAGGTGCTGGTGCAGGACCTGGCGTCGCTGATGTGGGCGGCGAACCTGGTGGTGGAGTTCCACGCGCCCATGTGGCGGGTCGACGAGCGGACCGACGCGGGGGCGGGCCTCGCCGACCGCCTCGTCTTCGACCTCGACCCCGGCCCGCCCGCCACGATCGTGGACTGCTGCGCCGTCGCCGTATGGCTGCGGGAGCGGCTGCGTACGGACGGGCTGGCCGCGTACGCCAAGACCAGCGGCTCCAAGGGCCTGCATCTGCTGACCCCGCTGGAACCGGCCCCGTCCCGGCAGGTCACCCACTACGCCCGGCGGCTCGCGGCGGAGGCCGCCGCCGCGCTGCCGGGGCTGGCGATCCAGAAGATGACGCGCTCGCTGCGGCCCGGGAAGGTGTTCGTCGACTTCAGCCAGAACGCCGCCGCCAAGACCACCGCCGCCCCCTACACACCCCGCGCCCGCCGGGAGCCGACCGTCTCCACGCCCGTGACCTGGGACGAGGTGGAGGCGTGCGACGACCCCGGGCGGCTGGTCTTCCGGATCGACGACCTCCCCGAACGTCTCGACCGCCACGGCGACCTGCTGGCCCCGCTCCTCGACCCGGCGCGGGCGCGCCCGCTGCCCGCCACCCCATGACCCCCGCGCCGCCGCCTCTGCTGCCACCCGTGCCGGTGGCGCTGGCCCGGCCGATCCAGACCCTGCCGGTCGCCGAGCCCGGGCGGCGGCTGGCCTACGAGCCGAAGTTCGACGGCCACCGGCTGCTGATCTTCCGGCTGGCGGACGGGGTCCAGCTGCAGGCCCGCTCCGGCCGCATCGTCACCCGCTCCTTCCCGGACCTCGCGGCCGCCGCGCGACGGCTCCCGGTGGGCACGGTGCTGGACGGCGAGGTGGTGGTGTGGGTCGGCGGCCGTACCGACTTCGCCGCCGTCCAGAAGCGCGCCACTGCCGCGAGCGAGGCCCGCGCGGAGCGGCTGGCCCGCCAGCTCCCCGCCTCCTACGCCGCGTTCGACCTCCTCGCGAGCGGTACGGACGACCTGCGCCCCCGGCCGTACGCCGAACGCCGCGCCCTTTTGACGACGCTCCTCGAACCGCTCGGCCCGCCCCTCCAGGCCGTCCCGATGACCATGGACCCGGAGCTGGCCGCCACCTGGTACGAGGCGTTCCCGGCCATCGGCGTCGAGGGGCTGGTCGTCAAGAGCCCCGATCAGCCGTACCGGTCCGGGCGGCACTGGCGGAAGCTGCGGCACTCGGAGACCCGGGACGCCCTGGTCGTCGGCGTCGTGGGCCCCCGCTTCCGCCCCCGCGCCCTGGCCCTCGTCCTGCCGAGCGACGACACCCCGGTCGTCTCCGGCCCCCTCTCCCCGGCGGTCCGCGCCCAGCTCACCCCGGCCCTGCGGGACCTGCCCCCCGAACCCGCGCCCAGCGACCCGCCCACGGCGATCGACACGGTCGGCGCGTGGATCACCTACCAGCCGATCCCACCGGAGCTGACGGTGGAGGTGCGCCAGGAGAGCACGGTCCGCCACGCCGCGACGGCGGTCATCCGCCTGCGGACCCCGGAGTGACCACAGGGTCCGGCGGGCCGGTGACGACCGCCGTCACCCGGCAGCCCCGGGGCAGGGCCCCGGCCTCGGCCAGGCCGTACACGCCCCACAGCATCTTCGCCACGTACCGCCGCTCCACCCGCACCCCGTGCCGCTCCTCGAACCCGGCCGCGAACGCCTCCAGCCCGGCCGGGACCCGTCCGTATCCGCCGCCGTGCCAGCCGTGCTCGACGCGCCAGTTGCCGAACGCCCGCCCCCACCCCTGCCGGTGCAGCCCCGCGACCTCGTCCTCCAGATACCCGTCCGCCCCCTTCAGCACGGCGAACCCCACCGCCCGCGCGCCCTCCGGCAGGGCGGCGGCGATCCCGGCCAGTGTGCCGCCGGTGCCGACGGCGCAGCACACGATGTCGCGCGGGCCCAGGCCGGGCAGCTCCGCGACGAGGTCGGCGGTCCCGCGCGCGGCGAGCGCGTTCGTCCCGCCCTCCGGCAGCACGTAGGCCCGCCCCCACCGCGCCCCCAGCTCCCGCAGCGTCCCCGGGTCGTCCAGGGAGCGCAGGGTCTGCCGGTAGCCGGACCGGTCGAGGAAGGACAGCTCCATGCCGTACGACGCGGCGAGGGCGAGCGACCAGTTGCGCGGGGCGTCGGCGAGTTCGTCGCCCCGGATGACCCCGACGGTGGACAGCCCCCAGGCGGCCCCGGCCGCGGCGACGGCCCGGATGTGGTTGGAGTAGGCCCCGCCGAAGGTGAGCAGCCGGGTGTGCCCCTGCTCGACGGCGGCCCGCAGGTTGGGCGTGAGCTTGCGCCACTTGTTGCCGGGGACGGTGGGATGGATCAGATCGTCCCGCTTCAGCCGCAGCTCCAGGCCCCGCCCGGCAAGCCACTCGTCGTGCAGGTCGTGCAGCGGCGACGGTGCCCGGTGCAGGGGGTCGGCGGGGTCTGTCGGCGGTCTCACCCGTCCATTCTGACGCGACAACTCCGATGCGATCATCTCGCCCCTCCGCTGCGGAATTGATAACGCGCCGAGGACATTGCTGTGAAATGAATGTGAAGGCATTCGATCTTGTGCGGCTGGCGATTCGCGTAACACTCTCCGGCCCTCCGGCGCTGAGGATGGTACGGAGAGAACGGACGGGAACTCGATTTGGCTTTTCGCCCCATGAAGAATGCACACTGCCGGGCATGAGCGAATGGACCGGCAGTAGAAACCCCGATTTCCACGACCCCGCGTATGCGCCGCCGCCGGGTGGGCATCCTGGCATTCCGCCGCAGCGGGGAGATTACGGCGGTCAGCCAGAGGTGCCGCGCCGGCGGCGGGGCCGGACGGTGAAGCGCGTGCTGGTCACCGTGGTCGTCGTGCTGCTGGTCGCCTCGGTCGCCACGTATTTCTGGGCCGATTCCAAGCTGCGCAAGGAAGTCGATCTCAGCCAGGTGATCGACCGTCCCGAGGCGGGGGACGGCACCAACTACCTGATCGTCGGGTCCGACAGCCGTGAGGGCATGTCGGACCAGCAGAAGAAGGACCTGCATACCGGCTCGGCCGACGGCAAGCGCACGGACTCGATGATGATCCTGCACGACGGCGCTTCCGGCCCGACGCTCATATCGCTGCCGCGCGACTCGAACGTGACCATCCCGAAGTTCCGCGGATCGGAGTCCGGGGAGATCAAGGGGCCCATGGGGGCCAACAAGCTGAACGCCGCGTACTCCATCGACGGTCCGCAGCTGCTCGTCCGCACCGTCGAGGCCAACACTGGTCTGCACATCGACCACTACGCGGAGATCGGGTTCTCCGGCTTCGCCGACATCGTGGACGCCATCGGCGGCGTCGACATGAACCTCGACAAGGGGTTCAAGGACAAGCAGGCGGGCGCGGACTTCGAGGCGGGTCAGCAGACGATGAACGGGCAGCAGGCGCTCGCGTTCGTCCGCAGCCGCCACGCGTTCGCCGCCAGCGACCTGGACCGGACGAAGAACCAGCAGAAGTTCCTGTCCGCCCTGGCCGCTCAGACGGCGACGCCCAGCACGCTGCTGAACCCGTTCGCGCTCTACCCCACCATGGGGGCCGGGCTGGACACGCTGATCGTCGACAAGGACATGAACCCGTATCTGCTGGCCGAGATGTTCTTCGCGATGAAGGACGTCACCAGCAGCGGCGGCAAGTCCATGAACATGCCGACCTCGGGCAGCACCGGCGGCAACCTCCAGTGGGACGAGGGCAAGCTCAAGCAGCTCGTACGGCAGCTCAACAACGACGAGCCGGTCACCGTCTCCGACACACCGTGAGCCGGGCCTGACGCGTCGAGGGGGGCACCGGGCGCTCATAAGCGACCCGGTGACCCCCTCGTCTCTGCGTGCGCCGCGCCTAGGCGGCGGTGGGGACGGCGCCTATGGAGCGGCCCGCCCAGTCGGGTGCCTTCTCGACCAGGGAGGTGAGCCGCTCGCGGATCTCCTCGGGGAACGGTGCCGAACCGCCCGCCTTCTGGTCGATGTGGAGGGCGAGGAGTTCGGTGGTGGCCACCGGATCGCCGCTCTCCGGGTCGCCCACGTACATCTCGTGGGAGAACCGCACCTTCTTCTCGTCCACACCCAGCACCCGGGTGCGGATGGTCAGCTCGGCGCCTTCCTCGACTTCGTGGAGATAGCGGATGTGCGTCTCGACGGTGTAGAGGGAGCAGCCGGTCTTCACCCGGTATCCGGAGTCGAGACCGGTCTCGACCATCATCTCGTCCGTGCTGTGTCCGAAGACGAGGACGTAGAACGCCTCGCTCATATGACCGTTGTAGTCGATCCATTCCGGTCGGACGGTCTGGTGGTAGTGGGGGAGCTGGTCGCTCACTTGTCGCCTCCCTCGTTGCGCTGCTCGGGCAACCGGCCGGTCGCCCGCAGGACGTTGATCACGCCCTGGTCCCTTTCCGCGACGAGCTGGGCGATACTCCGCCCGGCCGCCGCCTCGTCACATCCGTCGACCATGGCCGTACGCAACGAGTCGTCCAGCTCAGGGGCTTCGAGACGCGTCCATGGCGATTTCAGTGACGGTCCGAAGTGATCGAGCATATGCCCCATGCCGCCCTCGCCACCCGCCAGGGCGAACGTCAGGCACGGGCCCATGAAGGCCCAGCGCAGACCGGGTCCCTCGGTGATCGAGTCGTCGATGTCCCGCACGGTGGCCTCACCGCTCGCCACCATGTGCAGGGCCTCGCGCCACAGCGCCTCCTGGAGGCGGTTGGCGATGAAGCCGGGCAGTTCGCGGTCCATGGTGATGACGGACTTCCCGGCCGCCTTGTAGAAGGCGGAGGCCCATTCCACGGCGGCCGGGTCGGTCTTCTCGCCGCCGACGACCTCGACCAGGGGGATCAGGTACGGCGGGTTGAACGGGTGGCCGACGAGGAGGCGGCCGGGGTCGGTGGCCTCCGTCTGCATGTCGGTCATCGGGTAGCCGGAGGTGGAGGACGCGATGACGGCGCCCGCCGGGGCGGCCGCGTCCAGCTGGGCCAGCAGGCTCCGCTTCAGATCCAGCTTCTCGGGGGCGCTCTCCTGGACGAACTCCGCGTCGGCGACGGCCTCTTCGAGGGTCGGGGCGAGGGTGAGCCGGTCCGGTGAGGCGCCCTCGGCCAGGCCGAGCTGCTCCAGGGCGGGCCAGGCGGCGTCGACGAGGCGGCGCAGCTTGGTCTCGGCGTCCGGCGCCGGGTCCCAGGCGGTGACGTCGTAGCCGCGGGCGAGGAAGTGGGCGACCCAGCCGCCGCCGATGACGCCCGCGCCGATACAGGCGACGCGGCGGACACGGTCGGGTGCGCAAGGGGGTGAGGGCATGGGGGTCCTAAGGGAGGAGGGTCCTGAGGAAGGCGGAGGGGCGTTACGAGCGGGGCTTGAGGCCGAGCCGCTGGCGGGCCTCGTCCGGCGTGGCGACGGCTGCGCCCAGCAGCTCGGTGATCTGGACGGCGCGCTCGACCAGCTGGCCGTTGGTGGCCTTGACGCCCCGGCTGAGGTAGAGGTTGTCCTCCAGGCCGACCCGTACGTTGCCGCCGAGCAGGATGGACTGGGCGACCCACGGCATCTGCATGCGGCCCAGCGCGAAGCTGGCCCACTGCGCGCCCTCGGGCAGGATGTCGACCATGGCCTTGAGGACGCCCGGCTCGGCGGGGGCGCCCCACGGGATGCCCATGCACAGCTGGAAGACGGTCGGGTCGTCCAGCAGGCCCTCGGCCAGCAGCTGCTTGGCGAACCACAGCTGTCCGGTGTCGAAGATCTCCAGCTCGGGGCGGACGCCCAGGTCCTGGATGCGCTTCGCGCCGGTGCGCAGCATGTCGGGGGTGGAGACGTAGAGGTTGCTGCCGTCGCCGAAGTTGAGCGAGCCGCAGTCCAGGGTGCAGATGTCGGGCAGCAGGTCCTCGACGTGCGGGAGCCGGTCCAGGCCGCTGACCAGGTCGGTGCCGGGGAGGTGGGTCAGCGGTGCCTCGGGGTCGATGACGAGGTCGCCGCCCATGCCCGCGGTGAGGTTGATGACGACGTCGGTCCCGGTCTCCTTCACCCGCTCCACGACCTCGCGGTAGAGCCGCGGATCGCGGGAGGGGGCGCCGGTCTCGGGGTCGCGTACGTGGATGTGGACCACGGCCGCCCCGGCCTCCGCGGCCTCGACCGCGGAACGGGCTATCTGCTCGGGGGTGACGGGGACGTGGGGGCTGCGGCCCACGGTGTCACCGGCCCCAGTGAGGGCGCAGGTGATGATGACGCTGTCGTTCATGGGCATGGCGTTTCTCCGTCTTCTGCGACTGCTCCGTAGCTACGGGAACGGGGATGAACAGGCTTCGTCGGGACGGTGCTCGTCGGGACGGTGCTCGTCGGGACGGTGAGGGGGCTGTGCGGACAGCTCCGCGTCGAGGTGGGCGAGGCAGGCGGCGCGCATGTGCTCCGCGCTCGTGCCGCCCTCGCCGGGCGCGGTGGCCACCACCTGGGTGGCGAAGCCGTCGATCAGCGCGGTGAGCCGCAGCGCGCTGAACTCGGGGTCGACGTCGCGGAAGACGCCCTGGGCGATGCCGCGCCGGATCACCTCGGCGATCGTCCGCCGCCACTCCCGGTAGAACTCGGCGTGCAGCCGCCCGATGGCGGTCGAGCGCGCGGCCTCGGACCACAGGTCCATCCACACCAGCCACTGGTCGCGCTGCTGGGTGCTGTCCGGGACCTGGAGGTCGATGAGCTGGCGCAGCTCCTCCAGGGCGTCGTCGGCCTCGGCGAGGCGGGTGGCGCGGCGGACGGTGTCCTCGTCCATGCACCACCGCACGGCGGCTTCCAGTAATTCGGCGCGGCCGGGGAAGTGGTAGTGGATGGCGGCGGTGCTGGTGTCGCAGGCGGCGGCGATGTCGGCGACGCGTACGGAGTGGAAGCCGTGCTCGGCGATCAGCCGGACCGTCTCCCGCACGATCTGGAGAGGCCGCCCGCCCTCGGGGGGAGAGGTGCGGGCGGCCGGTTCAGGGGTGTCGGCGTCGGGTTCGCCGGGGCCGGTGGTGCCGAGCAGCCACCCGGCGTCGACCCGGCCCGCGTCGGCGATCCGGGCCAGTTCGGCCACGGTGAAACGGCGGGTGCCGCCGAGCGAGCGGGACAGCTTGGAGGGGTCCATGACCACGCGCCGCGCGAACTCCCGCTGGCTGCAGCCCGCTTCGTCGATCACCTGACGGACACGTGCCGCGACGTCGAACTTTTGCCGCATGGCCGACACCGTACGGAGGTGTTGAGATAAGCGCAACGGATGCTGGTGAGGGTTGACTCCTTATGGGCTGCTACGCACCGGAATTTCACCCGGGGGATGCGCCGTGGACTGACTCGGTGATCAGTGGAGATCGGTAGGAAACCAGCCACTCAGCCGAAGCGTGCGAACGCGGTCATCGTGGGCCGCAGATTCCGTATACCCGGCAGCCGCCGCGCCACCGGCACCAGCGCCCCGTGGTACAGCCCCCGCCCGCGCGGCGGCGGCAGCTCCCGCACCTCGGAGATCCTCGGATGGGCGGTACGGACCTTCGCCAGCTCCCCCGCGTTCATGCCCCACGGCATGGGCGGCGGCCGGTACCCCCGCGCGGTGCGCAGCTCGCCGCGCAGCGTGCGCGCGCTGAACCAGCGCGGCACCGCGTCGAAGACCAGCGCCCCGCCCGGAAATCCCTCCGCGCACCCGGCGATCAGGTCCCGCACCTCGGTGGGCCGCAGATACATCAGCAGCCCCTGCGCGGTGATCAGCACCCCGCACGAGGTGTCGACCTCGTTTCGCCAGGACAGGTCGAGCGCCGACCCGGCGAGGGTGCGCCGCCGCCCGTCGTCCGGCAGCAGCGCGCGCCGCACGGCGGCGGTCTCCGGCAGCTCCACGCACAGCCAGCGGGCCCGTCCGTTGTCCACCCGCCAGTACTGGGTCTCCAGACCCTCGGCGAGCGCGACGACGGTGCCGTCCGGGTGGGCGGCGAGGAAGTCCCGTACGGCGTCGTCGAAGGTACGGACCCGCAGCGCGTGCCCCTGCGCGAGCAGCGGGCTCGGCGGGCCGAAGGTCTCCTCGAAGGGATAGTCGATGCGGTCGGCCAGCTCAACGGCCTTGGGGTCCGCCAGCACCGGCCGCGGCCCGCGCGCCTCGTACGCGCGCATGTACAGGTTCCACAGCAGGGTCTCGGGGACCCCGCTCAGCTCGACGCGCCACCCGTTGTCGTCCGCCATGCGGTCCATTGAACACCCGTGGCACGTGCTCTGCCCGGCCCGTCCCCGCCTGCGCTCCGCGACCATGATCCGCGCGCCCACCAGGACCGCACCGGGGCGTCTGGCCCGGACAGCGGCCCAGCGGCCCGCGCGGCCCAGGGGACGAACCCGTCGCCACGAGGCGACCACGAGCCCTGGCCGCCCGGCGCGCCGGACCCGCGCCAGGCCTCCGCACCGGCACCACACGCCGATGGCCGGGCCGACGCGCCTGCCCCGACTGGCCCGGGGGGACCGGCGCGGGCGCCCCGTCCGGCTCGGCTCAGAGCGTCCGTACCGCCTCGTCGGGCGGCAACTGGCCCCGTATCGGCAACCCCACCGGCGACGCCGACCCAACTCGCCCCGTACCCCGGGCGACAGCCCCCCGTGCCCAACCCGCCCACGGACGGGAACTGGAGCCCGCCCCCCCCAAAGCGACGCGGACCGGGCGCGGGCCCTGCTCGTCCCCGTGGCCGACCCGCAGGGCGAACCGCAGCGCCCCCCGGCCGTGGCCCCGGTCCTCCCGGGCCGCCCGGAACCCGCCCGCCCCGAGGTCCGCGCCCCGGTCGCGCCGGACAACCACGGTGGCGTCGCATGCCCCTGGTGTCATGTCGCCAACCGCCCCCGTCTGCGCCACCAGATCGGCCGCATCCTGCGCTGGATGGCGCTCGCGGCGGTGCTGGCCCTGGTGGGCTGGGCTGAAGGCGTTCGACGTGGTCAGCAACCCCTGGTGGGGACCGGGCGTCACCCAGTCCGCGCAGGGGGAGTGGCTGGAGGCCCGCTTCCGGGACCCGGTCCGCCTGCTGGACATCGGCATCACGCCCGGCCAGTCCGGCCGCGGTGAAACCCTCACCAAGTCCGCCCTCCCGCACCGCATCGAGGCCAGCATCACCACGGACGACGGCAAGACCACCGTCCGCCAACTCAACCTCGACCAGGGCGCGGGCTTCCAGCGCCACAAGTTCCGCGCGCAGAACGTCACCGCCGTCCGCTTCACCATCCAGTCGGCGTACGGAGCCGACGGGAAGAAGCAGGTGGCCATCGCCGAGATCGAGTTCTTCGGCCCCTCCAAGGCGGGCCGTTCGTAACCCCGTTCGTAACCCCGTACGACGAACACTCCCGCCCCGCTTGAGTCTCCCTCGAAGGCCACTCGCAGCAGAGCGAGACCAGCGGGGCGGGTGGGTCCCATGGGACCACTGCGCCCAGCTGCCGCACCCCGCGCCACATCCGCCCCTCCGGGCGATCGGAAGCACCGTTCTCAATCCCCTTGGTCCTCCCTAACGTGAGGGCGTGAATCATCCGAAATCACCGCAACACCTCATCACCGCAGCCGGGCTGACGGCACTGGCCCTCCTGTCGACCTGCATGGGCACAGCCCACGCCGCGCCGGAGCAGAAGCCCCAGGTCACCCACCACCTGAAGGTCACCTACAGCACGCCCCACCACACCACCAGGGCTGCCGCCCCGGGCAAGCTGTGCTCAACGCCGGTCGTCGTGACCCAGGCGTTCATCCGTACCCACGCCTGCAAGACCGTGCAGGCCACGGTGACCGTGCTGAAGATCGTGAACGGCGTGCCCCACCCGCAGGGCACGGCCCGGTTCACGATCGAGCACGAGATCGGCCTCAAGCTGCGCGGCACCAAGTGGAGCGAGAAGATCTCGGTGTCCAAGGCCCGCGTCACCGGCCGCGCGAGCGGCATCCGTACCGTCCTCCGCCCCACCGCCCCCGGCGCCACGGCCAAGACGACCGGCGCGCTCGCGAAGCCGTTCACCCTCGGCGGCTCGGCACCGTCCGGCGGTATCGACTACCGGATGCCGGTCGCCAAGCTGAAGAAGCGCACGACGGCCACGACGTACGTGTTCGAGATGACCAAGCCCGGCTATCTGCCCGGCCGGATGTCGTACGCGTCGGAGCGCTACCGCTGCGACGACACGCTGTGGAACGAGTCGAAGACGCGGCGGACGGCGGCCGCCGGATGCGTCTTCCCGAAGCACGCCGCGACCGACGACGGGACCGACCCCTCCGGCATGGCCTTCCTGCCGGGCATCGCGAGCAACATCCGCAAGGTGCAGGCCGCCCCGCTGCACATCGGCCGCCCCGGCTCCGGCGTCCCGCTGACCCGCGCCGGTGAGGCCACCAGGAAGAAGAACCGGCAAGCGGTGTGCGGGGGCCGGAAGCCCGGCCGGGGCGACGTCACCTGGGTGGTCGTGCCCTCGACGCCGGGCCAGACCTACAACCCGACCTCACCCTCCTGCGACGAGTACCCCTTCGCCAGCACCCACCAGGGCGGCACCACGTACGCACCGCCGAACCGTGCCATCAAGTGGGTCCCGCGCTGGGAGAACACGCTGCAGGGGCAGATCCTGAACAGCTTCTACACCAAGTACCGCGTCCTCGTGGGCGACCCGTACTACGTCAACATGGGCTGAGCGCACCGACCGCCGTCCCCCGAGGAGCCCGCATGCCCGAGGAGCGTTTCCGGGTCGACGTAGAGCACAGCTACGACGTGATCACCGGCGCGGTGGAGGAGGTCACCGACGTCTTCCTCCAGATCGACCCCAACAAGGCGGTCGGCGGCAACGTCGTGCCCTACGACGACGCACGCGGCCTGCAAGTCCTCACCCTCACCGAATGGGACGAGATCACGCTGACGACCAGCGTCCACGACACGGCCCCGCCCCTGGACACCACGCCGTGGTCCTGGATCAGAGAGGTCAGCCTCCTGGCCGAACCCGGCGGCACCGGCCCGCCCCCGGACGAGGACGACCCCGAGCCCGACCAGCACGACCCCCACACCGCCCTCGCCGAGGTATGGAGCTTCGGCGAAAAGGGCGCAGACCTCCACGCCGAACCCAAGCTCCCCTGCCCCGACACCACCCCCCGCTGGTTCCGCGCCAGAATCCACGGCCGCACGGACCAGCCACCCCCCGAGCCCTACGAGGACCACCTCATCCAACTATGGCCCCAACCCCCCACACCCCCCGAAGACCTCCACCCTCAGAGGGGATGAGCCCGCTCCCATGCCTCCAGAACCACCAAGGGCACCCGCCCCCGGAAGGGCACGTCATACCCCTGAGCCCGCCCCCACTCCCGAATGCTCTCGGTGTCGACGGGCGGCCTCGTCCTCACATTGACAGGCACCCAGGGCCCGGGAACGGCAGGCGCGAACCCCACCGGTCCCTGGGACACCGCCGTCTCGCGGCTCAGCACCGAGACGAGGAACTCGCTCAGCGTGCCGTCGAAGGTGAACCAGCGGAGCCCGCGGTCCTCGCTCCCGGCGATGCGCCAGGTGTCGGGGGCGTCCAGGGGATCGGTGATCCAGAAGAGCTTTTCGCCGTTGCCGATACCACCCATGGAGAACAGGTGCTGCGGATGACAGGGGACAGGCGCCTCGCCCTGGTCGTAGTCCTGCTGGACGTACTCGCGCACAATGCCGGGCATGCGACCGGTGAGGTTGCTGTACTCGGTGTAGCCGTGGGGATGGCAGATGCTGATGAAATCGGCGAAATCACCGGGCCCGTAAACGGCGGCGAGCCGCTTGTAGTCCGCGGGCAGTCGCATGCCGAGGACGGTCTCGACCGCGCCCCAGTCGATCGGGCCCGGCGGATCGTCCGGCGGCGGACAGAGCTGGGCGAGTGCGTCTATGGCGTTCATCAGGTTCCTCATGTAGATGTCGTACGCCGATTCTCAGGTCAGGCCCCGGCGCCCAGAACACCCCCTGCCACCGCCCGGAACCCCTTCACCGCCTCCCACAACGCGTCCGACCGCTCCGCCGCGAGCGCCAAGTCCGCCGCCCTGCGCGAGGCGTCACCGCGGCGTGCGTCGTCCACCATCCGCCGCATCACACCGGAGAGCGCACCCGACGCCTCCGCCACCCCGCTTACGGCCTTGCCCACCCCCGACGGCCCCTCCAGCAGCACCACCTCGGCAGCCCGGTGCACCTCGCGCGCCAGCCCGATGAACGCCTCCACCCGCCCCTCGACGACCGCCTGATCAGGAGCCTCCGCACCAAGCGCACGCAGCACGTCGTCCATCGCCACATCGCGGTCGTGGAGGGCGACCAGGTACTGCGTATACGCCTCCCGCCGCACCTGCCGCCGCCACTGCTCATGCTGCGAATGCGCCTGGGCCCGCCCACTGACCGAAGCCGCCCCCAACGAAGCAACGGCCCCGAGGGCAGCCCCCACCAGCGCCGCAAGTCCCGCATCCATACCCGCAATTCTGCCTGCGCCAGGCGCTTTCGACAGGCTTACGCGGTGCTGGTATCGGCCCGATAGATGATTTTCCCGTCGAACTCGGCGAACCCGAGCGACTTGTAGAAGGAACGCGCGTCCGCGTTGTCGCGATCGGTCATCCACTCGACGCGGCTGCACTCGGGACGCGCCGCGGCGAGAGCGCGGAGTTCATCCATCAGCCGGGCGCCGACGCCCTGGCGGCGCAGGGTGTCGCTGACGTACAGCTCCTTGAGGAACAGCGAGTGGGAGGAACCCGCGGCCGGCCAGAGGAACGAGTAGGCCGCGAGCCCGGCGAGGTCACGCGTCTCGTCCTCGACGACCAGGGCGAAGTCCATCCCTGATCTTGCGTAGGTATCCCCGGCTTCAGCCGGGGAGGGAAGTGCATCCTGGGCCCGGAGGCGCGAAGCGCCGGAGTTCGCTTCGGCGCTGGGGTGAGGTCAGACGGGCCGCTTCTGCCCTTCGATGTACTGCCGGATCACGGTGAGTGGTGCGCCACCGCACGAGCCTGCGAAATAGGAGCGGGACCAGAACACGGAGCCCATCCCGATCTGGTTGATCCGGCCGGTGTACTCGGCATGCAGGTACCCGGAGCTGACGCCCTTGAGTGAGTTGATCAGCTTCGACAGGGCGACTTTCGGCGGGTAGTACACCAACAGGTGTACATGGTCGGCCTCGCCGTGGAACTCCCTCAGCTCTGCCTCGAACCTGCCGCACACCTCTCGCATGGTCTCCTCGCACCGCTTGAGCATGGCGTCATCGAAGACACCACGCCGATACCTCGTGACGAACATCAAGTGCGCGTGAAGGTTGTAGGTGACGTGGCGGCCAGTACGAATATCAGAGTTTGATCCTCAATATGGTGACACGCGCCAAGCGTCGTATGCTCTCGAGAGCTACCAAGAAGGGGGTGGGCCGGATGATTCGTGCGTACAAGTTCCTCATGCGGCCCACCGTGCGTCAGCAGGGCGCGCTCACCGAGATGCTGCGTGATCACTGTTCGCTCTACAACGGGGCGTTACAGGAACGCCGCGACGCCTACCGCCACGCCTCGAAGACCACGATCCGGTACGGGCAGCAGTCTGCGCAGCTCAAGGACATCAGAGCCTTCGACCCCGAGCGTCAAGGCCGCTGGTCGTTCTCCAGCCAGCAGGCCACCTTGCGGCGTCTGGACAAAGCGTTCGCCGCGTTCTTCCGTCGGGTCAAGGCCGGGGAAAAGCCGGGCTATCCCCGTTTCCGGTCAGGCAGCCGGTTCGACACCGTGGAGTTCCCCAAGGACGGCGACGGCTGTCGCTGGGATGCCACCCCTCGCGATCCCGCCACCCGTGTCCGCCTCCAAGGCGTCGGGCACGTCAAGGTGTGCCAGCACCGGCCTGTCGTCGGCAAGGTCAAGACGATCGGCGTCAGGCGCGAAGGGCGTCGCTGGTACGTGGTCCTCACCGTCGAACAGGGCACCCTCGAGCCGCTTCCAGCGACTGGGGCCGTGGTCGGCATCGACATGGGTATCGCCCACTTCCTCGCCGACTCAGGCGGAGATTTCGTACCCAACCCCCGTCACGGGGCGAAGATCGCCGCGAAACTCGAAGCCGCCCAGCGGTCCCTCAGCCGGTGCAAGCGCGGCAGCAGGCGCCGCCGCAAAGCCGTGGAGTCCGTGGCCCGGCTGCACCGAAAGGCGCGCCGCCAGCGTCTGGACCACGCACACAAGACCGCGCTTGATCTTGTGCGCGAACACGACTTCATCGCGCACGAAGACCTCAAGATCCGCAACATGAGCAGGGCCCCCGCGCCGAAGCCCGACCCGGACAGGCCGGGTTCTTTCCTGCCCAACGGGGGCGCCGCGAAGACCGGATTGAACCGCTCGATCGCTGATGCCGGATGGGGGGTGTTCCTGACGATCCTGCACGCCAAGGCTGAAAGCGCCGGACGGGAAGTGATCGCCGTGGACCCCCGCAACACCTCCCGGCGGTGCCCCGCATGCGGGCACACCGCCAAGGAAAACCGGCCCACACAGGAGAAGTTCCACTGTGTCTCGTGTGGCCACAACGCGCACGCTGACACGGTGGGCGCCCTGAACGTTCTACGGGCCGGGCTGGTCCGTCGCGAAGCCGCACCGGCTTAGCGAGAAGCCCCCTCGTTTACGAGGGGGAGGAGTCACGAACGCCTGCGACCAGTCCGGGAACGCCTCCCGGTACACGTACGGCCACAGGTCGACCAGCAACTCGTCCGCCCCGAGCGCCGCGTCGAGCGCCCGGGACAGCGACTCTGTCGGCTTCGCCCCGGAGGCCCGCTCGATCTGGGTGATCCGCGCGCTGACCACATGAGTCTTCTTGCCCAGCTCGGCCTGGGGCAGCCCGGCGGCCATGTACTCACCTCGCAGTTCCCGTCGACGCCCAGGGGCGCACGGCTGGCGCGGCGGGGAGCCGTACAGCAGGTGGCGGAGTGGGGCTATCCGCCCGCGTCGGACACGTCCTGCACGGTGGCCCTGCTGGTGGCGGAGCTGGCGTCCAACGCCGTGCGCCACGGGCGCGTACCCGGGCGGGACTTCCGCCTCCGCCTCACCCTGCGAGAAGAGCCGACGCAGACGATCCGCATCGAGGTCTCGGACTCCCGGGAAGAACGGCTCCCGATCAAGCCGTCGGCCACCTCACCCGATGACGAGGCAGGCCGCGGCCTGCTCCTCGTCGAGCTGCTGGCCACGGACTGGGGCACGGAGCCCCGCGAACCGGTCGGCAAGACCGTCTGGGCGGAGTGCGCTCCGGAGGAGGAGCGGCGTCACGGGACCTGATGCCGTACCGGCGGGCGGCCGACGCTGAGGTAGGTGTAGCCGAGGTCGCGCATGTGGTCGGGGTCCAGGAGGTTGCGGCCGTCGAAGAGCACCGGGGCGCGCATGAGCGTGTGGCAGTGGTGCCAGTCGGCTTCGCGCAGGTGGGGCCACTCGGTCGCGATGAGGGCGGCGTCGGCGTCGGCG
The DNA here is from genome assembly GCF_042731515.1 of Streptomyces sp. NPDC059850. Lineage (NCBI taxonomy): Bacteria > Bacillati > Actinomycetota > Actinomycetes > Kitasatosporales > Streptomycetaceae > Streptomyces > Streptomyces sp. NPDC059850. The sequence continues at coordinate 4,374 of NZ_JBHWJI010000077.1, read as the reverse complement.
AGGGCCGCGTGGAGGTCGGTGCAGCGGTCGGCGGAGGCCCACGGTTCGTCGTGGAGGTGGGGTGCGACGGGATCCCAGCACCGTACGTGGGCGCCTTCCGCGAGCAGCCGCGAGGCGATGACCGTGCTGGGTGCCTCGCGCATGTCGTCGGTGCCCGGCTTGAAGGTCATGCCGAGGAGGGCGACGGTCCGGCCGGAGAGGCCGCCGAGTTCGTGGGCGAGGCGTTTGACGGACCGGCGGGGCTGGAGGTCGTTGACGTCGATGACGGCGCTCAGCAACGGGAAGGTGTGCCCGGCGTTGCTGGCCAGGGCACGGAGGGCTCGGGAGTCTTTGGGGAAGCAGCTCCCGCCGTATCCGAGACCGGCCTGCATGAAATGCGGACCGAGGCGGTGGTCCATTCCGGTGGCCCGGGTGACTTTGGTGATGTCGGCGCCGGTCGCCTCGCACAGGGCGGCGATTTCGTTGGTGAAGGAAATCTTGGTCGCCAGCAGCGCGTTGGCGGTCAGTTTGACCATTTCGGCCGAGGCGATGTCCATGATTTCGGCCGGTGCGTCCACTCCGTGGTGGAGGTTCACGAGGAGTTTGGCCACGGTGTCGTCGTCCGTGCCGATGACGATGCGATCGGGGCGCAGGAAGTCTTCCACCGCCCGTCCCTCGGCGGTGAATTCGGGATTGGACGCGTACCGCACATGCGCCAGGCCGGAGGCGTCCAGGGCCTTTCGGACGCGGGCCCCGGTGCCGACCGGGACCGTGCTTTTCATGACGACGGCGGTCAAGTGCGCGGCATCGCGGAGGGATTCGACCACGGCCCATACCCGCGACAGATCGGCGTCGCCGGAGGGCATGGGCGGCGTGTCGACGCATACGAAGACGACTTCCGCGTCGCGGACCGCTTCCTCGGCGTCCAGCGTGAAATGCAGACGGGAGGTGTTGCGGGCGATCAGGGCGGCGAGCCCCGGTTCGTAGATGGGCACGGAACCGGCCCGTAAGGCGGCGATGCGTTCGGGCTGGATGTCGCGGATGGTGACGGAGTGGCCGAGTTCGGCGAAACATGCCCCGGCGACCAGTCCGATATACCCGGCGCCGAATACGGCGACGCGGCAGGCGGATGAGGGTGGTTGGGTCACTTCGGCTCTTCTCCTTGCGCGGCCAGGGGCGATTCGTTCCACGGGTCGTTCCAGGGGTCGTACGTCGGGACGTACTGCGGCGGTGCTGGTTGCGGCGCAGGGGAGGAAGGCGAGCCGCCGTCGAGGGTGACTTCCGCGCCGTTCTGCCGCGTCCCCCACCCTGTCCTCGCGCACGTGAAGATCCCGTACCAGCGCAGAAAGCGCAGTACCGTCCAGGCCAGCACGATCGCCAAGGGCATCGTCAGCCAGGTCAGCGCCCGCGAACGAATGCGTTCATCGGAGCGGATGATCCCGAGATAGCGGAGCCCCTGTGCGTAACCGATGAGGAAGGGAATGATCAGCATGCTGTTCGGCGGCATCTTTCCGTACGCCACCGGCTCGACCACCAGCAGCCACAGCACGACCATCTGGGTGAGGACCATCTGCAGCCAGCGCACGGCGTGCAGCCAATAGGCCGGTCTCGCGGGCGACAGATACCGCATGCGCCATACGGAACGAATCGTGGAACCGCGCATCCAGCGCAGATACATGCGCGTGAAATGGCTCCACTTCTCTGGCATGGCCGTGAAGCAGATCGCCTGCGGCTGCTGTACGGTCAGCCCCCGCTGCTGCGCGTACAGGGTCAGCAGACTGTCGTCGGAGAACATCACCGTCCGGCCCATGAACGTCTCGTTCAGATACGAGTCGAGGTTGTCCCGGATGACGTTCGCGCGATAGGCGGCCAGCGGTCCGGAATTCACCATGACGGCGCCCACGGCCGACTGCCCGGAGCGGTCCACGAGTTGGCATACGACGAACCACAGATCCGTGACCCGCACCAGCCAGTTGGCCCGGTTGTTCGTCGCGATCACGATTCCGGCGACGGACTGCACCCGCGGCCGGGCGAAGGGGAGGAGGACTTGCTCGATGGCTTGTGGCGCGAAGCAGGAGTCGGAATCGCAGGTGATGTAGATGTCCGCCTCCGGGCTGACGCGTACGCCATGCGCCTGCGCGTGCCGTTTCCCGCCGTTCGGCACGCGCCGCCAGGTCGTCGCGATCCCCGCGTGCCTGGCCTCGCGCTCCCACCAGGCTTTGACGTCGGCGTAGTCGCCGCTCGTGGAACCGTCGTCGACGATGTGGACGGAATTCGGCAGCCGCGTCTGCCGGAGGAAACTCTCCAGGCCGAGCTTGAGATATCCCGGATCCTCGTTGTAGACGGGCATGAGGACCGATACGTGCAGCGCCGACAGCTGACGTGCCACCCGGTCCGTGAGCCGGGGAGTCCGCTCCAGGTGGTACATGAAGGTCTGGAGCAGGAAGACGAGGAACAGGCTGATCCAGACCACCTTGAGACGGCTGGCCGCCTCGGCGTCCGCGTCGAGGGCGACGGTCGCGTGATGTGTTGCCCAGGCGGCGGCCAGCAGGAGAACCAGAATGCCCATCAGTACGGTGCTCGACCGGTGCTGATGACCGGTGAGCACCGACTGCTGGCGACGGCCGCGGCTCACCTGCGGCGCCGGTGCGGATGAACCACCGGCGCCGAACCCTGGCTCGCCGCCAGGCCGCGCCGGTACCCGAACCGTATGGTCAGCAGCCCCACGCACACGAGCGCGGCGGCGACGGCCAGCATCCATCCCCCGATGGGATAGGCCGCCCCGCCCACCACGATGACCGGTACTCCGGTTTGTGCGAGCTGACCGTTTCCGGACATGAAGATCCCCCTAGAGAAGTAAACGGGTGTATCTGAGGTGACGGGAAGCATATGAGATGCGCGATACGGGTGCAGCTTTTCGTGGGATATGCATCCGATATGAAGGATTGCAGAACGAGGCGAAGGCGGCGCTTATGCGAAACAATTCGATCGCAAGCGGTCGGCGATCTCATTGCGGTGCGAAAAAGCGACCGATGCCGACCACTTCGCTGCGGGGTGCGCCGTCGCCCAGACCTCCTCAGAATTGACATAAGGAGGTGAGGGCCATGCCCACCTACATCACCATGCTGAACTGGACCGATCAGGGCGTCCGGGCCTACCGCGACACCGCGAAGCGCTACGAGGCCTTCGGGGCGGCGCTGGACAAGCTCGGGGTGAAGCTCCTGGACTTCCACTGGACCGTCGGCCCGTACGACATCATCTACACGATCGACGCCCCCGACGACGAAACCGCCACCGCGGCTTCCCTGCAACTCAGCGGCCTGGGCAACGTCCGCTGCACGACCCTGCGCGCCTTCGACCGGCAGGAGATGGACGGCATCATCGCCAAGGCGGCGAGCTGACGGCTCCGGCTCCGGCCCCGGTTCCGGTTCCGGTCCCGGTCCCGGTCCCGGTGCGCGAGCTGGCCGCACGGCGGCAGGCCCCCGCCGAGGCGGGGGCCTGCCGACCGCTGCTGCTTACTTGCAGTAGATCGCCGCATTCGACTTACGGATGGAGGACTTCCCCGAGCCGCCCCGCTTGGCGCTGGCGAAGCTCGAGTACTTACCGCAGGTGCCGACCTTGGCGGTGACGCTCACGGACCCCGCCTGCATCGTCTTGCACTTCTGGGCCACCTCGATGTCGGGGTAGTAGGGGTGGGCCACCAGGAGGGATACGCACAGTTTCGTGCCCGCGGGCTGCGGGCCGAGCATGGTCGCCTTTGCCGTGACCTTTCCGGACTTGTAGGTGGGTGCCTTCGCGGTGAGCCAGTCGGCAGCGGATGCCGATTGAGTTCCCCCGAATACCGCGAGTGACGCGACAATTGCCACGCCCATGGTCTTGAACCTCAAAATTGCTCCCCGTTTCGCGTGATCGAAGTGATCGTGCTTGGCGGGAAAGCTAGCAGACGTCATGGGCGAAGTCAGGGTGTCAGCAAGGTACTTCTGCTCGGCACTTGACGGTCCGTCGGCCCGTCGCATTCCCAAGGGGCGCGGAAAACGCAAAGGCAGGACTTTGCCCGATATGGCGGGAGTTCGTCGCTCCTGGGATTGGGTGGCGCAAACCCCTTGCGCCCGGTGAACATGCCCATGTAAAAAGATCCGCGACCACGCTCGGGCTTAAGCCTGAGTGAATAAACGGGGGATTCTGAGGGAGGGCGATGACTGCGGCGATGACTGCGTCAATGGCCCTCCCCTGCCTTCCCTGCTGTTAGAGGGGAACGGAATGAGGAGCAAAGCCGGCTCCATCGCGGCCATCGCGGCTGCCGTCATGACCACAGGCGCGATGCTCGCGCCTGCCGCCGCTGCCGCGGACGACGACGTGAGCGTCAAGTACGTCTGCACCACGAAGCACACGGCC
>NZ_JBHWJI010000076.1:0-40952 GCF_042731515.1 Streptomyces sp. NPDC059850 | reverse complement strand
TGGACAACGGCTGATCCCACCCCGCGGGGAGCCGGTCCGCACACGGGGGCGGACCGGCTCCCGGCGTACGCGGCGCGCGCCGAGACCGCCGTCGGCCCCATGCTCCCGCGCGTCGGTCATCGATTCGCGGGGAATGCCACACGCCTACCGCAACCGATCGTGACAAGCGCCGCGAGTGCGAGGACGATCATGCCCGCAGGCAGAGCGGGCGCGCCCACACCACCGACGACTACGGCCCCCAAGGCGCCGCCAGCGAAGATCGCCAAGTTGAATGACGTCGTCAGCATCGCGTTCGCCACGTCGGCGTTCTCGCCCCCGGCCACGCCCATGGCCGTCTGCAGCTGCGTCGCCGCGCCACCGAACGCGATGCCCCACAGGACGATCGCGAGGAGCCCGAGCACCGTGGACTGCTGCGGAGCGATGAAGATCGCCCCGGCGACGACGAACAGCGTCACGCTCGCCAGCGTGAGTGTGCGAAGTGCGCGGTCGATGAATACGCCGGTGATCCAGATACCCCCGAGCGCGGCGACGCCGAAGACGAGGAGCGCGGCGTCGGGCCGGAGCGCCAGGTGCATCTGCCGCAGGTAGGGGGCGATGTAGGTGTAGAGCAGGTTGTGCGCGAGCATCCAGGTGAACACGGTGCCGAGGATGGCCGCGACACCGGGAAGGCCGAGCACTCGGGCGAGCGGTATGCGTGTCTGCGTCGACTGCCCCGCGGCGTCGGGTACGAGGAACTTCGCGCAGATCATGACGATGACACTGAGCAGTGACATCGCGGCGAAGGACCAGCGCCAGCCGACCGTCGAGCCGAGCCAGGAGCCGAGGGGCGTGCCGATGGAGAGCGCGACCGGTGTCCCGGTCATGGCGATGGCGAGGGCGCGCCCCGCGTGCTCCGGTGCGGCGATCCGCCGGGCATATCCGGCGAGCATGCCCCACAGCAGGCCGGAGAAGGCACCCCCGACGAACCGGGCGACAAGGGCGATGGCGAGCGATGGCGATACGGCGGTGACGGCGTTCGCCAGGAGGAATCCGAGCAGGCCGATGAGGAGAAGCGGCTTCCGCCGTGTCCCGCGCGTCAGCATGATCGCCGGTATCGCCGCGAGGACCGTTCCGATCGCGTAGGCACTCACGAGCTGACCGGCCCCGCCCTCGGAGACCCCGAGCCCGGTGGCGAGTTGCGGGAGCAGTCCCGCAGGCAGGGTCTCGGTCATGATCACGATGAATCCGGTGCACGCCATCACCAGCAGCGCGGGCACGGGAAGGGGTTGATGCGCTTGCGCGTGGGTCGGCGCAGGGCACGTTGTGGTCATCGGGGCGCACTCCTTCGCGAATTTCGGATTGATCGATCCGATATTGACGACGGGCTGCGGCGGCTGTCAAACTGGATCAGTCAATCCGGATTGAAGGAGGTTCCTTGTGCCCCCCGTCGGCCGCCCCCGCACCTTCGACCTGGAGGCCGTCCTGGAGGCCGCGATGTTGCTGTTCTGGGAACAGGGCTACGAAGCGACGTCGCTGGCGCAGCTCCGCGAGGCCACAGGGCTGTCCTCCGCGAGCCTGTACGGCGCATTCGGGTCGAAGGAGGGCCTGTTCGAGCAGGCCGTCCAGCACTACATCGCCGGGCCGGGCAGTGTCACCGATGTCGTCGCCGACGAGGCGGTCGGCCCCCGTGAGGCGATCGCCCGGCTCCTGCACGGCTCGATCGACATGCAGACCGACACCTCCCACCCTCGCGGATGCCTCGTCGCTCTCTCGGGGACGGTCCAAGCGCCGGGGGCGGGGGAGGCGGGGGCGCGAAAGGTCGTAGCGGCGCGCCGTGCGGCGGACCGGGCGCGCATCAGGGAGTGCGTGGTGCGCGGCGTCGGCTCGGGGGAACTGCCCGAGGACACCCAGGTGGACGGTGTTACGTCAATGATCCACGGGTTCCTGCTCGGCATCTCGACGCAGGTGTGCGACGGCGTACCGGCCCGGGACCTCCACGACGCGGCCGATGCGGTGCTCGCGGGCTGGGGTTGACGCCTCAGGTGGTGGTCAGTCGGTCGAAGTGGCCTGCCTTGGCGGCGCGTATGAAGGCGCCGAAGGTGGTGGAGCGGGTGGCGAGGATGGTGTTGGGCGCGTCGCTCTCGCGGAGTTGGAGGGTGCCGGTGCGGTCGTTGCGGACGTAGACGCAGTTGGCCGCGTTGCCGCTGTACGACGACTTCCGCCAGGTGTTGGGGGACACGGAGGTTCCTTCGCTAGAGGCCCTGTGCGATCCGGTAAATCATGTCGCGCGACTCCGTCGGGGTGAGCGCGAGGGTCGCCATGCGGTCCAGTGTGCTGCGGTACCTGGCGAGTTGGGGCTGGGTGTCCAGGAACTCGGAGCCATGGTCCGTGTCGAGTTCGACGGTGTCCATATGCGGGACCTCTCCGCTGAGGTGCACGATCGCCTGGCCGGAACTGGGGAAGGCGCCTGAGCCGAAGGGGATCACCCGTACTGTGATGTGTTCCTGCTCGCTCAAGGAGAGCAGGTGTTCAAGCTGTGCGCGGGCGACATCGGTTCCGCCGAAATCCATGCGCAGAGCGGCCTCGTGGATGATCGCGTCCAGTGGGGTCGGTTGCTCACCGTAGAGAATCGCCTGCCGTTTGATCCGGTAGGACACCCGGTGCTCGACCTCGGGTGGGGAAAGCGGCGGTTCGACGGCGTTGATGATGACGCGAGCGTGATCCCTGGTCTGTAGGAGGCCCGGCAGGTGGATGACGCAGGCGATCCGCATCGCCTGGGCATGGTGCTCCAGCTCGGCCATGTCGAGCATGCTCGGCGGCAGGATGTCGCGGTACTCGTCCCACCAGCCCCGCGTCCGGCCGCCCGTCATCGCCGCGAGGGCTTCGATCAGGGCCGGGTCCGTGCAGCCGTACGCGCGGGCCGTCGCCCGTACGCGGTCCGCGCTGACGGCGTAGGCGCCGGACTCGATGCTGCTGACGCGTGACTGCGACGAACCGAGGAGCGCGCCCGCCTGCGTGGCGTTGAGGTCGGCCCGTTCGCGCAGCCGACGCAGCTCGGCGCCGAGTCGTCGTTGCCGGATGGTCGGCGGAAGCTTGATCCGGGCCATCGCGCGTTCCCCTCGCTCACATGGCTGCGCCGTCACCCACACGAGGGGTGTTATGACGTATCCCATCGATTCTATCGGCCGCATCATAGCGGGGACCTATGGTGTAACTCATGCGCCAGGTCAGGGCGTTGTTCCGTTCAACTCCTCCTCGTGACAGGAGATATCGATGGCCACCGTATCCCCACAGAATCACTCTCCGAGCCGTTCGATTTCGACGGTGAAGTGCGCTCCCTCGTCCTCGACACCGCACCCCGACTCTTCGCCGTCGTCCAGGAGTTCGCCCTGGAAGACGGCTGGCGGGACGCCGAGGTCGCGGCGTGGGGGCTCGCGTACGAGGACGGGCGGGTGGACGTGATCAGCGCCGACGGGACGCGGAGGTTCAGCCTGCCCTCGGCTGAGCGGGCCACCTGGCACTACGGGCGGATGGACGGCGTCACCGCGCGGCTGGTGTGGCTCACGCCGTCGCGCGCGGCCACGTTCGATCGGGCCGAGGCGGCCTGACCCGCTAGTCGCGGGGGAGCAGGGTGCCCAGCGGGCCGAGGTCCAGGTTGAGGTCTTCCATCGTCAGGCCGTGCTGGTCGCACAGCTCCGTCATCCGCTCGTCCAGGTGCATCAGCGTCGTGCCGATGCGGTCGATCTGGTCCTCGGTGAGGCCGCCGTCGTCGATGCGGCGCAGGGCCTGGCGTTCCATCAGCTGGCGGAGGAGTTCGACCACCGTCAGGACGAGGGCGACCAGGTCGCGGCCCATCGCCTCGGTGTCGAGGTCGACGCGGGTGTCGGTCACAGCGGGCCGCCGTCGGTCCAGGGGGCGGGGACGCGTTCGTTGACGGAGGAGAGCAGGGCGTGCAGGGAGAGCCGGATGAGGGGGACCTCGGCGATGGCGATGACGAGGTCGCCGCTGACGACGACCCCGGTGGCGAGCACCCGGTCGAGGAGATCGACGAGGGGGACGCCGATGGGGCCGTGGGCCTCGGCGGGGACGGTGCCCCAGGCGGCGGTGGTCATGGGGCGGTCCCGGTGTCGGTGAAGGAGTACGGAGCCCACGGGCCGGACAGTTCGATCTCGACGGCGGGCTCGTCACCGCGCAGCGACGTCAGGGCGGCGCGGAGTTCGCGGGCGCGGGCGGTGTCGAGGAGGTAGGCCGCGTTGAGGATGTGAGTGCGGTGGGGGCCGGTGACCTCGGGGCCGTGGGGGCGTAGGCGCCGGGCGGCCACGGCGAGGCTCTGGACGGCGGCGTCCACGCGCTCGGCGGCCTGGAGGGCGGCGCTCTGGCGCTGTTCGCGGCCCTGGTGGCGGTTGCGTACGCGGTCGAGGTAGGCGCGGCCGGTGCGTGGGGCGGGGTCCGGGGTGGGGGTTACGGGCGCGGTCGGCGCGTAGACCTTGACGCCCCATTCGGCGCGGCCCGCGAGCCGGTCGAGGGCGGCGAGGAACGCGGTCTGTTGCGACCGCAGCGCCTCGCGGACCCGGGCGTCGCCACGGTAGAGGGTGGCGAGGGGGAGGGGGACGGTCGCGGTGACGGACGCGACGGCCGTGATCACCTCGTGGTGGGCGCGGGCGCACCGTTCGAGTTCGGCGCGGTCGGACAGCCGCCGCCGCAGGGCCTCTTCGGCGTAGTCGGAGGCCGATACGTCCTGGACGACAGCGGTGAGCGGACCTGCGGGCAGCGTACGGACGGGGCTGCCCGGGTCGAGCCCGGCCAGCCCCGTCGGCGCGGGACCGCCGTGGGGGCGGCAGACGGCGTAGGTGTAGGTGAGGACGGTCATCGGCGGTTCCCCCGCTCGCCGGACGCAGGGGCGGTCAAGCGCCGTCGCTTCCCGGGGCGGGTGCCGGGGGCTGCCGTGTGGGTGCCCGCGCCCGGGCCCGCTGCGGTCAGGTCTCCCGCGACGGCAGGCGCCTCGTACGGGCGGCGTACGGCATACGCACGGGCGGTCATGCGCCGTCGCCTCCCGCCGGGGTCGCGGCGGTCAGTTCGCCGGACTCGACGGCCTCCAGCCGCTCCCGCAGCAGCGCGTTTTCTTCCGCGAGGGCGTCCCGTCTCGCTCGGGAGGACAGCGCCGGGTCGGTCTCCCACCAGTCGATACCGGCCTTGCGGGCGGTGTCCACGGACGCGACGAACAACCGCAGCCGGATGGTGAGGAGTTCGATGTCCAGGAGGTCGATCTTGATGTCCCCGGCGATGACGATGCCCTTGTCGAGGACGCGTTCCAGGATCTCGGCGAGGTCGGACGTCGGCGGGCCGGTGGTCGGGGGTGGGGTGCGGAGGAGGTCGTGGTCAGTCACGGCGGGCTCCCCGTTCCAGCAGGTCCAGCAGGCGGTCTTCTTCGCGGTCGAAGTCGTCGGGGGTGATCGCCCCGGACTCCAGGGCCTCGTTCAGGGCGGCGAGCCGGGCGCGGATGACGGACGGGTGGCACATCTCCCGCTCCGCCGCGTCCCGCAGGCAGTCCGCGACCCACACCACACCCCGCACCGGCGCCAGCGGGAGGAGCGCGATCTCGCTCAGCACGCCCATGCGGGCTCCACGAAGCTGTAGCAGGGCAGCGGGCCGGTCAGCCGCAGTTCGACGTGGCCGCCGTGTTCGGCGGCGAGGCGGTCGACGGTGCTGCGGAAGCGGCCCATCTCGGCGCGGGCGAGGAGGAAGGACGCGTTGAGCACGCACCCCGGCACCTCCGGCCCGGCCACCCGCTCGTCCGCCACCTCCGACAGCGCGGCCAGCACCGCGGCGGCGGTGGCCGTGGCGCGGCGGGTCAGCCCGCGGGCCACGGCCTCGCCGAGCCGGAGGCTGGTCTCGTAGCCCGGGTTGCGGCGGGCGGCCGTGCGCAGGCGGGCGACCTCGGGGTCTTCCTGTACGAGTGACCGCAGATCGCCCTGCGCGGGGACGGCCTTGAGGTTCATCTCGACGCGGCCGTCGACCCGTTGGAGGGCGGCGAGGCAGTCGCCGTGGGAGGACTCCAGCTGGCGCCGCACCACCTCCTCATCCGGCGCGACCATGCCGAAGCGCATGGGCAGGACCGGGCCGTCGGCCGCGAGGGCGAGCGCCAGTTCCTGGTGGGCGAGGAGGTCGCGCCGTTTGGCGCGCAGGCCCGCCGGGGCGTCGCTGACGACAGCGGCCAGCTCACCGGCGCGCAGCGTACGCAGCGGCGCGGGGTGGGCGCCGACGCCGGTGCGGTCGGGTGGCAGGACGCGGCGGGCGTGGACGACGCCGTAGACGTACACGCTGCGGGGCGCGGCGGCGGTCTCGGCCATGGTCAGTCCTCCTCGGCGCGGCGGCGCGTGCGGGCGGGCGCGGCGCCGCTGGTGCGGCGGGGGCGCGGGCGGGGCTCCGCTTCCGGTTCGTCGTCCTCATCGCCGCCGACCGCCCGCTTGACCTTGTCCTCCACGGCGCCGACCGCCTTCTTGACCTTCCGCTTGCCGAGGCCCTGCGCTACGGCGCCCGCCCCGCCCCCGCCGAACAGCTCGGGGACGGTGCGGCTGGTGCGGTCGTGTTCGAGGTCGACGCGATTGCAGGCCTCCGCGAAGCGCAGATACGTGTCCACGCTCGCGACCACGACCCGGGCGTCGATCTTCAGGATCTCGATGCCGACCAGGGAGACCCTGATGAACACGTCGATCACCATGCCGCGGTCGAGGATCAGCTCCATGACGTCGTACAGGGTGCCCGCCCGCGGAACGCAGACGACCTCTTCGGTGTAGGTGGTGGGAGCCATGGCGGAGAGGTCCTTTCAGCAGTCGTCGGCCGCACCGCGCCGGTAGCGGCGGACCCTCCGGTACTCGCGCAGCTCGCCCCGCTCGTCGAGATCCACCTCGTACGTGGCCAGCAGGCTCGTCGTATCGGGGATGCGGGCGACCTCCAGCACGTCCACGCTCACCCGCCAGCCGTCCTCGGTCCGGCGCACCGCCGAGACCCCCTCGGTGGGGTGGGTGATCAGCGCGGCGAGCCGTTCGCAGGCGTGCCCGGCCGCCTGCTCGGGGCCGGACCCGGGCTCGCGCTCCCGCTCCCGCGTCCTGCCACGGCTGGTCTCGGCGCCGGACGCGCGCCGCTCTCGCTCTGCCATGTGCATCAGTCTGTTCACAGCCCGTGCCCGCCCGCGCGCTGAGCTGGGCCGGACGTGGGCAGTGTGGTTCCCGTGCATCCGGGCCCTGCGGCACTCCCGCTTGTCGTACCGTGAGCTGGGCACCCTTGGAGGCAGAGGACACATGACCACGCAGCCGGTCCACGATGGCGGAGCGCTGATCCCCAGACCCGAGAAGACCTTCCCGGCACTGCGTGCCGCTCTGGCGCAGGTCGCGCCCTCCCGCTTGGCGGAGATGACCTCTGAGCGGGACACGGTGTTCACCATGGCCACGCAGTCCAACAGCTTCGGGCCGATCGCCATGTTCCAGGTCAAGTGGGCCACGGTGATCGAGGTCGAGCGGTTTCCCGACGTGGCCCGGCGTCTGCACGCCGCCGAGCACACCGCTCAGACGCTCGGCAAGGAAGATCCGAAGTGGCAGGCCGCCATGGATGAGATCCGGGAGATCATGCAGGCTGCGCGCGGATAGGTGGTTCGCGCCCCGCCCCCTTCGCGCGTACGCGGCGTGCCCGCCGTCTGCGGCGAATTCCGGACCATCGCCAGGTGCCCCGCCCTCGTGGTGTGCGGTGGACGCAGTGCCGCGGGCTCATAACCGTCCGACGGACCGCAACGGATCGGCTGCCGTCGGCCCGGCGCCCGCCGATCCGCACCCGGCGCCGTATGACCGTACGACCGGACAAACCGCGCCCGGCGGAGGATGTCGGCGCGGGGCCGTACTCTGGAAGACCCCCGGCCCGTGTGACGTGTCGGGTGGTTCGCGTTGTCCGCCTCCGGGATGGAATTGCCCTTTATGAGCCTCACCGGTCTGCTCGACGCCGTCGTACGGGACCCCGCGCTCGCCGAGGCGGTGCGCGGTGCCGCCGATGGAAACCGCCCTCATGTGGATCTGGTCGGCCCGCCCGCCGCCCGGCCCTTCGCCGTCGCCGCGCTGGCGCGCTCCGCCGGGCGGCCCGTGCTCGCGGTGACCGCCACCGGCCGGGAGGCGGAGGATCTGGCGGCCGCGCTGCGGTCGCTGCTGCCGCCGGACGGGGTGGTGGAGTATCCGTCGTGGGAGACGCTGCCGCATGAGCGGCTGTCGCCCCGGTCGGACACGGTGGGCCGCAGGCTCGCCGTGCTGCGCAGGCTCGCGCACCCGAGCCCGGACGATCCGGCCGCGGGGCCGGTGTCGGTCGTGGTGGCGCCGGTGCGTTCGGTGCTGCAGCCGCAGGTCAAGGGGCTCGGCGAGCTGGAGCCGGTGAGTCTGCGGGCTGGCGGGAGCGCCGATCTGGGGGAGGTCGTGGACGGGCTCGCGGCCGCCGCGTACTCCCGGGTGGAGCTGGTCGAGAAGCGCGGCGAGTTCGCCGTGCGCGGCGGCATCCTGGATGTCTTCCCGCCGACGGAGGAGCATCCGCTGCGGATCGAGTTCTGGGGCGACGATGTCGAGGAGATCCGTTACTTCAAGGTCGCGGACCAGCGGTCCCTGGAGGTCGCGGAGCACGGGCTGTGGGCCCCGCCCTGCCGTGAGCTGCTGCTGACCGACGACGTACGGGAGCGGGCCGCCGCCCTCGCGGAGGCGCACCCGGAGCTGGGCGAGCTGCTGGGCAAGATCGCCGAGGGGATCGCGGTCGAGGGCATGGAGTCCCTGGCCCCGGTGCTGGTCGACGACATGGAGCTGCTGCTGGACGTGATGCCCGGGGGCAGCATGGCGATGGTGTGCGACCCGGAGCGGGTGCGCACCCGGGCGGCGGACCTGGTGGCCACGTCGCAGGAGTTCCTGCAGGCTTCGTGGGCGGCCACGGCGGGCGGCGGGGAGGCGCCGATCGACGTGGGCGCGGCCTCGCTGTGGGGTCTTGCGGACGTCCGGGACCGGGCGCGCGAGCTGGGCATGATGTGGTGGTCGGTGAGCCCCTTCGCGGCCGACGAATCCCTTGACCAGGACACCCTGAAGCTCGGCATGCACGCCCCCGAGTCGTACCGGGGCGACACCGCCCGCGCGCTGGCCGACACCAAGGGCTGGCTCGCCGAGGGGTGGCGCGCGGTGTACGTCACCGAGGCGCACGGCCCGGCGACCCGGACCGTCGAGGTGCTGAGCGGTGAGGGGATCGCGGCGCGGCTCGACGCGGACCTCGCCGAGATCAAGCCGTCCGTGGTGCATGTGGCATGCGGCTCCATCGACTTCGGCTTCGTCGACCCGGGCCTCAAGCTGGCCGTCCTCACCGAGACCGATCTGTCCGGGCAGAAGGCGGCGGGCAAGGAGGGCGCGCGGATGCCCGCGCGCCGCCGTAAGACGATCGACCCGCTCACCCTGGAGGCGGGCGACTTCATCGTCCACGAGCAGCACGGCGTCGGCCGCTACATCGAGATGGTGCAGCGCACCGTGCAGGGCGCGACCCGCGAGTATCTGGTGGTCGAGTACGCCCCGGCCAAGCGCGGCCAGCCCGGCGACCGGCTCTACATCCCGACCGACCAGCTGGAGCAGATCACCAAGTACGTGGGCGGCGAGGCCCCCACGCTGCACCGGCTCGGCGGCGCCGACTGGACGAAGACCAAGGCGCGCGCCAAGAAGGCCGTCAAGGAGATCGCGGCCGACCTGATCAAGCTGTACTCGGCCCGGATGGCCGCCCCCGGCCACGCCTTCGGCGCCGATACGCCCTGGCAGCGCGAGCTGGAGGACGCGTTCCCGTACGCGGAGACGCCCGACCAGCTCACCACCATCGGCGAGGTCAAGGAGGACATGGAGAAGTCGGTCCCGATGGACCGGCTGATCTGCGGCGACGTCGGCTACGGCAAGACCGAGATCGCGGTGCGCGCCGCGTTCAAGGCGGTCCAGGACGGCAAGCAGGTCGCGGTCCTGGTGCCGACCACGCTCCTCGTCCAGCAGCACATGGGCACCTTCACCGAGCGGTACGGGCAGTTCCCGGTCGTGGTCAAGGCGCTGTCCCGGTTCCAGACCGACACCGAGGCGAAGGCCGTCCTGGAGGGGCTGCGGGAGGGCTCGGTCGACGTCGTCATCGGCACCCACCGGCTGTTCTCCTCCGAGACCAAGTTCAAGAACCTGGGCCTGGTCATCGTGGACGAGGAGCAGCGCTTCGGCGTGGAGCACAAGGAGCAGCTGAAGAAGCTCCGGGCCAACGTGGACGTGCTGACCATGTCCGCCACCCCCATCCCGCGCACCCTGGAGATGGCGGTCACCGGCATCCGCGAGATGTCCACGATCACCACCCCGCCGGAGGAGCGCCACCCGGTGCTGACCTTCGTCGGGCCGTACGAGCAGAAGCAGATCGGCGCGGCCATCCGCCGTGAGCTGCTGCGCGAGGGCCAGGTCTTCTACATCCACAACCGGGTCGAGTCCATCGACCGGGCCACCGCCCGGCTCCGCGAGATCGTCCCCGAGGCGCGCATCGCCACCGCCCACGGCCAGATGTCGGAGGGCGCGCTGGAACAGGTCGTGGTCGACTTCTGGGAGAAGAAGTTCGACGTCCTGGTCTCCACGACGATCGTGGAGTCGGGCATCGACATCTCCAACGCCAACACCCTCATCGTCGAGCGCGGCGACAACTTCGGCCTCTCCCAGCTGCACCAGCTGCGCGGCAGGGTCGGCCGGGGCCGCGAGCGCGGCTACGCGTACTTCCTCTACCCGCCGGAGAAGCCGCTCACCGAGACCGCCCACGAGCGGCTGGCCACCATCGCCCAGCACACCGAGATGGGCGCGGGCATGTACGTGGCGATGAAGGACCTGGAGATCCGCGGCGCGGGCAACCTGCTCGGCGGCGAGCAGTCCGGGCACATCGCGGGCGTCGGCTTCGACCTGTACGTACGGATGGTCGGCGAGGCCGTCGCCGACTACCGGGCCACGCTGGAGGCGGACGGCGGCGAGGTGGAGGAAGCGCCGCTGGAGGTCAAGATCGAGCTTCCGGTCGACGCGCACGTCCCGCACGACTACGCACCGGGCGAGCGGCTGCGGCTCCAGGCGTACCGGGCCATCGCCTCGGCCAACGGCGAGGACGACATCCGCGCCGTCCGCGAGGAGCTGACCGACCGCTACGGGCCGCTGCCCGAGCCGGTGGAAAACCTCCTCCTGGTCGCGGGCCTGCGGCTGCTGGCCCGCTCCTGCGGCGTCGCCGACATCACGCTCCAGGGCTCCAACATCCGCTTCGGTCCTGTGGAGCTGCGGGAGTCGCAGGAGCTGCGGCTGAAGCGGCTCCATCCGCGAGCGATCCTCAAGCCCGCCACCCAGCAGGTCCTGGTCCCCCGCCCCGCGACGGCCCGCATCGGCGGAAAGCCGGTGGTCGGGCGGGATCTGCTGGCGTGGACGGGCGAGTTCCTGACGACGATTCTGGGGTCGTGACGGGGGTGTTCCCAGGGGCGTGACGGGGTCGTCGGCTGTCCTCAGGCGATGCGGATCTGCTGGTCGTCGACTTCGAGGACGAGGGTCAGCCGGGCACCCAGCGCCTGTGCGTAGGCGCGCATGGCGGCGAGATCCACGGCCTTTCCCTGCTCCAGCTGGGAGACCCGGGCCTGGCTGATACCGAGCTGGGTGGCGGCCTGCTGCTGGGTGAGGCCGCGCTCCCTGCGGAGCTGCCGCAGGTGGTGCCCCAGGAGGTGCGCCTCCTGGGCCAGGCGCGCCGCCTCCTTGCGCGTTGCCCACTCCGCCTCGTCGACCTCGGGATGTGCCTCGCGGCGAGCCTGCTCGGCTCGCCGCTTGACCTCGCTCCATGAGGTGAAGCCAGTCATTCCGCCTCCTTCTCCTTGTGGTCGAGGTACTGCTGATACCGCTTCTCGGCGAGCGGTACGGCCTCGTCATACCAGCGGCGCCAGTGTCCGGCTTTGTCGCCCGCGACGAGAAGGATGCCTTCGCGCTCGGGGTCGAAGACGAAGAGGATGCGGATCTCGGTCCGCCCTGCCGAGCCGGGGCGTAACTCCTTGAGGTTGTGCAACCGGCTGCCGTGGATCACGTCGGCCATGGGACGACCGAGGCCGGGGCCTACCTCCGCGAGGAGTTCCACGGCCTGTTCCACCGCGTCGGCCGAATGCGGATCGTTCACGCAGAGGGCGAGGAACCATTCGGCCACCTCGTCATGGATGTTGATTGACCACGTCACGAGCGAGTATAAGCATTCGCTTGTAGAAGCGCAGGGGGCTCTTGGGCGGTATGTCACCCGAACGTGGCTCATGCGCGGAACAGGGCCGGACGCCACGCGACACCCCCGTGGTCGCGCGGCGTCCGTCCCCGGATCGGAGGAGGCCGAGGCGGCCGCGGCGTGGTGGGCCCGGCGGGCCGGGCCGGATCGCGGAGCCGTGTGCTGGAGGGGAATCCGCGGGTACGGCTCTGAGGGGAGGCGGGGTGGGTTCCGGAGCGGCCGCCGGGCTCAAGGAGGACAGTAGGCGCGGGCGGCCGGGGCGGCGAGGAACGAAGTGCACAGTGACACCCCTGTTCGGTTGTCGTTCGAACGGTGACCCGTGAGGCGACCCGTGAGCGGTCGGCTCAGAGGTCGCCCAACGCCCGCATCGCCAGCCACAGTTCATGCTTCGCGCTTGGCGCGCTCAGCAGCGACCGCCCGAGCGCGTCCTCGGCCCTGACCAGCCGCTTCCGGGTCCCGGGCAGGGAGATCCCGAGGGCGGAGGCGGTCGCGGGCAGCCGGGCGTCGGCGCGCAGCCAGGCCCGTACCGTCTCGGGACCGGCCGTCAGCTTCGCCTGCTCCAGCGGCCGCAGCTGGGCCCGCGCCCAGACCGCGGCGGTGGGCGCGGACAGCAGCCCGTCGAGGGTGGCCGGGTGCCCGGCCGGGGCCGTGCCGCGCGGCGCCTGGTGCAGCCGCAGCGCGAGCCAGGCGGCCGACTGGGCGGCCAGGCTGTGGCTGACGTCCACGCCGAGCAGCCCGTCGAGGTGGCGCATCCGCGCCGCCAGCGTATTGCGGTGGATCTTGAGATGGCGGCTGGCCGCGCTGCCGAAGCTGAGCCACGAGCCGAGGGTGCCGAGCAGCTCGGCCGGGCCGGGGTCGGCGCGGCGGGTCGGCGCGTACTCCAGGCATGGCCCCAGCAGCTCGCCCGCCCAGGCGTGCCCCTCCGGGCTGGCCAGCACCGTCACATCACTGTGCCCGCCGAAACCGGCGGACCGCTGCGGGGCGTTACGGGCCACCGCCAAGGCGTGGAACGCCTGTTCGTAGCCGACCGGGGTGTCCCGCAGCGGGATCTCCGCGCTCACCCCGACCCGGCACTCCGGCTCCTGCCGGATGATCAGCCGGTCCAGCGGCTCGCCGTCCGCCCCAACCACCCCATCTCGCTGGGACGGGACCAGCGCGATGAGGTGGTTGGGGCGCACCGGACACGGCACGACCCACGCCCGGCCGCGCCCCACATCATGGATCCGCTCCGCGATCTCGCCCCGCCGGTCGATCGGGCACTCGATCACATACACCTGGACCACGGCGGGCAGCGCCGGGCGCAGCGCGGCGGCGATGCGCTGCGCCGCGGGCAGGCTGCCGACCATGAGCAGATGCAGCACCGCCTCCCGGCTGTGCGCCTCGGCCGACTCGACGCGGCGCCGCGCCCGTTCGGCCTCCTCGACGCGCCAGCACAGGCCGAGGGTGCGCGACGCGTCGGCGAGCAGCACCTCGCAGCGCGGCGCGGTGGGCGCGACGATCGCCAGGTACGGCGCCGGGCCCCGGGACTCCGCCGACCCGAGCGACACCAGGTGCACCGGGCGCGCCTCGCCCCCGCCGAGCACCCCGGACGGCGCGCCTCGGCGGTGCAGCGCGATGGCCGCCTCGGCGGCCAGCCGCCGCAGCGACGCGGGCGGCGGCGGGTCGTCCGCGGTGGCCAGCACGGAGCCGTCGGCGCCGACGAGCAGGGCGGGGCCCCCGGTGCGCCGGGTCAGCCACCCGAGCATGGCCCGTACCGCCCCGCGCCGGGCGGAGAGCCGGGCGAGGGCGAGTACGTCGTCGGCGCGTTCGGCTCGCGCGTCGGAGGGCGAAGCTGGCATGAACCGCACCTTAGTGCCCCTGGTCCGCCCCCGGTGAGGCCCCTTTCGCCACCCCTTAGGGTCTTTGGCGTGACCGCCGTCATCGCTGCCATGATCACCGCCGTCGTCGGTGTCCTCGGCACGCTCTTCGCGCCCCTGCTGCACCAGCGGTTGACGGCGCGTCAGCGCGCGGAGGAGGTCCGTACGGAGGACCGCCGCCGCCGTTTCGAGGAGCGCCGGGCCGCCTACACCGCCATGAACCGCGCCTCCCGGCAGTTCCACACCCTCCTCAAGGACGCGCTGCACCGCATCCGGGACGGCGTCTACACGGACGACGACCGCGACCGGCTGGAGGAGGCCCGGCGCGACTACCGGGACCGCTACGCCGAGGCCCAGATGATCGTCCCCGAACGGGTCCTCACCGCGTCCCGCGACCTGAACACGGTCCTCGCCGGAATCGACGCGATGGCCAAGCGCATCGACCGGAGGCTGCCGAGGGAGGGGGAGACCCCCGGGGCCGCCCTGCTCCAACTGAAGGACGCCGAACCCCGGCTGTCGGCGATGCGGCGCGTCATGCGGGAGGACCTGGGACTCACGGACTGAGACCCGCGCCCGGCCGGACGTCATCACGTACCTGGAGCGCATCCAGCCTGGCGCGGGCCCGGGCGGCGCGGCTCAGCGGCCCACCGCGTAGCCCTGGGCGCCGCGTGGGTTGGCTCCGGCCAGCAGGACGCCCGTCTCCGGGTCGCGGGCCACCGCGCACAGCCGTCCCTCCGACCACGGCCCGCCCACCACCACGTCGTGGCCGCGCCGCCGCAGTTCCGCCACCGCGGGTTCGCCGATCCGCGACTCCACGACCACCCGGCCCGCCGTCATCGCGCGGGGGTGGAAGGAGCCGGGGAAGCTCTCCTGGTGCCAGTTGGGGGCGTCGATCGCGCCCTGGAGGTCGAGCCCGTTGCGTACGGCCGCGCCGCCGCGCAGCGCGACGTTCACGAAGAAGTGCAGCGCCCACTGGTCCTGCTGGTCGCCGCCCGGGGTGCCGAAGGCGAGGACCGGGGTGTCGCCGCGCAGCGCGAGCGACGGGCTGAGGGTGGTGCGGGGGCGGCGGCCGGGGGTCAGGGAGTTGGGCAGGCCGGGGTCCAGCCAGGCCATCTGGAGCCGGGTGCCGAGCGGGAAGCCGAGCGCGGGGACGACGGGGTTGGACTGCAGCCAGCCGCCGCTGGGGGTGGCGGCGACCATGTTGCCCCAGCGGTCGACGATGTCGAGGTGGCAGGTGTCGCCCCGGGTGATGCCATCGCCGCCGACCGTCGGCTCCCCGCTCCCGGGCGCGGCGACCGGCCCGGTGGTCCCGGACGCCGCGCGGGCGGCGGCTGCTAGGGCCTGCTGGCTCAGCCGGGGCGCGCGGCCGCCGAGGTGCCCAGGGCGCAGCTCGTACGAGGCGTGCTCGCGCACCAGCGCGCGCCGCGCGTCGTTGTACGGGCGGGAGAGCAGATCGGTGAGCGGTACGTCCGCGTCGGCGTCTCCGTACCAGGCCTCCCGGTCGGCCATGGCCAGCTTGCTGCCCTCGATGAGGGCGTGCAGCTGGTCGGGCCCACCCAGATCCTCCGCGTCCAGACCCTCCGGCAGCAGGGCGAGTTGCTGGAGGAAGACCGGCCCCTGGCTCCAGGGCCCAGCCTTGCAGACCGTCCAGCCGTTCCAGGTGTACCGGACGGGGTCCTCGTACGTGGCCTCGAACCCGGCCAGGTCGTCGCCGGTGAGCGTGCCCGCGTGGCGTTCCCCGGAGGAGTCCATGGCGGGGCGGGCCGCGGCGGCGGCCAGTTCCTCGGCGATGAAGCCCTCGCGCCACACCCGGCGGGCCGCCTCGATCTGTGCCTCCCGCCCCGGTCCTGCCGCCTCCGCCTCGGCGACGAGCCGCCACCAGGTGGCGGCGAGGGCGGGGTTGGTGAGCAGCCGCCCGGCGGCGGGCGACCGGCCGCCCGGCAGATACAGCTCGGCGGAGGCCGTCCACTCCGTCTCGAACAGCTCCCGTACGGTCTCGACCGTCTCGCCGACCCGCTCCACGGCGGGGTGGCCGTGCTCGGCGTACCCGATCGCGTACCGCAGCACGTCGGCGAGGCGCCGCGTCCCGTGGTCGCGCAGCAGCAGCATCCAGGCGTCGAACGCGCCGGGGACGGCCGCGGCCAGCGGGCCGGTGCCGGGCACCAGGTCGAGGCCGAGCCCGGTGTAGTGGTCGATGGTGGCCCCGGCGGGCGCCGGGCCCTGCCCGCACAGCACGGTGGGCGGGGAGCCCGCCGGGGCGAGGATGACCGGCACCTCACCGGCGGGCCCGTTCAGGTGCGGCTCGACGACGTGCAGGACGAACCCGGCGGCGACGGCCGCGTCGAAGGCGTTGCCGCCGTCCTCCAGGACGGCCATGGCGGACTGCGACGCCAGCCAGTGCGTGGACGACACCATGCCGTACGTGCCCTGGAGGGTGGGCCGGGTGGTGAACATGCAGCTCCCTGAGGGTGGGCGGCCGAGGTGCGGCCAGCATCGCCCACGACCCGCACACGGGTCCATGGCGCGATGACCCGCCGCGCGGATGTGCCCCAGGCCCGCGTAGGCCAGCGGGCCCGGCACCGCGCGGGGCACCCCGGCTGCGGCGAGCGCGGCAGTGCGCGCCAGCCTGGCCTGATCGGCGCGGTCGTGCGCGCCGGGCAGCCGCTCGATGGGGAGGCGGGTCCCGTGGGGGCGGTGCCGCACGCGGGGGTGCCGGGCAGCGTGGCGTACAGCGCCCGCTCCGGGGGATCGGCGCCCTCGGCCAGGTCGGCGATGCGGTGGGGCTCCCGGTCGTACGACCAGGTGGAGCGGCCGGTGTCGCGGTGGTGCGCGTCCATCAGCGGCTCGGGCCCCGGCCCGACCCGCAGCGGCGGGGCGGCCGCAGGTGCCCGCCCCCCGGGGCGGATTTCGCCGCAGGCAGAGCGGAGGTGGCTGACGGGCGGGCGGGGCGCTTCTACGCTGAGGGGATGAGCAGCCACGAGCCGAAGCCTGCGCGCGTCATCCCCCTGCGGCCCGTCCCCGCGGACCGGGAACCCCTCTGGCGCGACGTCGTCGGGGACGTGCTGCGGCGGGAGCGGCTGGCGCAGCGGCGCACGCTCAAGGACGTCGCCGAGGCGGCGCGGATCTCGATGCCGTACCTCTCCGAGCTGGAGCGGGGCCGCAAGGAGGCTTCGTCGGAAGTCCTCGCGGCCGCCGCCCGCGCCCTCGGTCTTGGGCTGGCCGATCTGCTCGCGCTGGCCCAGCGCGACATCATCCGGCTGACGGGGGCGCGGGCGGTCAGGAGCGCCGCTTCCGCCCCGCAGGCGCGGCTGACGTCACATCAGGGCGAAGCCCGGCTGCGGCTCGCCGCCTAGCCTGAGAAGAAGCTCAGGCCCAGCGCTTCACGAAGTCGATCGCCGCGGCGTCGACCTCCTTGGGGTGCGAGGCGCTCAGGAAGTGCTGGCCGCCGTCGATGATGTCGAGGCGCGCCTCGGGGGAGTGGGTGAACAGCCCGATCTCCTCCTGGGCGTTCGCCACGGAGTACACCTGGTCCGCGGTGCCGTGCAGCCACAGCACGGGGCAGCGGACCTCGTCGAGCCTGCCGTGGAGCCCGTCGCGGTCGCGCAGGTTCACCGTGCTGAGGCGCAGCCGGTGGCGCCCGGCGTCACCGGCGTAGTTCGCGCGGTAGGCGGCGATCCACAGCTCGCGCTCCTCGGCCGAGATGCCGCCGAGGGCCGCGTCGAACACGTCGTCCACGAACTGGTCCGGCACGACCCAGTCCTCGTCGACCGGCTCGGCGAAGGCGTCGACGATCGGCGTGTTGAAGGCGACGCCGTCCCAGCACCCCAGGTCGCGGCTGCGCTGGCTCTCGTAGTCCATCGATGTGCCCAGCGCCATGACGCCCTTCACGACGTCCGGGGCGAGCAGCGCCATGCGGACCGCCACCCAGCCGCCCTGCGAGGTCCCCAGCACGAAGGCCTCGCGGATCCCGAGGGCTTCGAGGACCTGGAGGTTCGCGATCGCGCTGTCCCAGAAGGTGAAGTGCGGGTACGTGGCCCTCGTGCGGCCGTGCCCGTACGGCTCCAGGGCGAGCAGGTTGACCGCGGACCCGAGCGCCGGGTCGGCGAACTGCGGCCGGTACAGGTCGGCCGAGGTGGTGTACGAGTTGATGAGGACCAGCGTCGGGAGCGCGGGGTCGTACGGCTTGGCGAAGGTGTATCCGACGGTCGATCCGCCCAGGTGGGGTATCTCGACGGTCTGCTCAATCTTGCTCATCAATAGCTCCTCGGAAAATGCTTTCAGCATCGATGAATCAGTTCATTACGCGGTGCCGGGGCGCTTTGACCCGCAATACGATCAACAACGCGGAGGCTAGCAACACGGCGCCGGAGACGGTGAATACGGTGATGATGCCGCCCATGCCGAACATCACCCCGCCTGCGGCAGCCCCGCCCGCGATAGCGGACTGCACGCCGACCACCACGAGCCCGCCCGCGCTTTCCGCCTGGTCGGGCACCATGCGTGTGGCCCAGTTCGACCATGCCACCGACACGCCGCCAAAGGCCAGGCCCCACAGGACCACCAGCGCCACGTACCCGGCGCGCCCGGCGGGAAGGAGAGCCACGCCCAGTGCCGCGACGCCCATCAGTGCCGGTGTCATGACCAACGTCAGGCGCAGGCTGATTTCCAGAAGCCATCCGGAAACCAGCGTGCCCACGAGGTTCGCCACTCCGAAGACGAACAACAGCAGCGCCAGCGCGTCGGCGTCGACTTTCACCATGTTTTCCAGAGCGGGCCGGATATAGGTGAACAGCGCGTAGTGGCCAATGTGTACGAGCAGCATCCCCACAATGCCCACCCCGAAGCCCGGGCGTCGCAGCACCTCCCACAACGTGCTCAGCCGTGCCGAGGCCTGGGGCGCCATCCGGGGCAGCGCGAAGAACTGGAACACCAGCGTCACCACCCCGAGCGCGGCCGCCGCCAGGAACGTGCTGCGCCAACCGGCCAGGTCGCCGAGGTAGCTGCCCAGCGGCACCGCCACGATGGTCGCCACCGCGATGCCGCTGAAGATGATCGACACCGCACGCGGCACCAGCGCCGCGGGCACCAGGCGCGTCAGGCTCGCCGTCAACAGCCCGGAAATCATCGCCGCCGCCGCGGTGACCGTCACCGCCTGCCCCGCCAGGGCTTTCGATACTCCGAGGTCGGCGGCCATCGGAGTCAGCAGGCTGGTCGGCAGATATTCCGCTGTCAGCAACCCGAACACACCGACCGCCAGCGAGAACACCGCCGCCCACGACGATGAGACCAGTTCGGGGGGTATCAGTTTCTCATCGGCCGCTTCGCCGGGGTCGGCATCGCGCACGGTGGCGCACGTATCGCTGCTCAACTGTTTACTGCTCCTGAGTCGCATGAGAGGTTCAAGTCAAGGCTGCACGCGAAATTCAGGATGAGCTATGACGGGAAGTCCGCGATATTTGACCGAGAGTCCGGGCGGAGGGGGTGCGGGGCAGTTCGCCCTGTCGTCCGACCTCATCAGCGAGCTGCTGACCAGCATGCGGCTGCGCGGTGTTCGGTATCGCCGCGTCCATGTCGGCCCGCGGTTCGGCCTCACCTTCGACGCCAAGCCCGGACGTGCCTCTTTCCACTTCCTCGCCGTCGGCTCCGCCGTCCTGCGCACCGGGGACGGGACGGTCCATGAACTCTCGGCCGGAAACGCCGTATTCATGCCCCACGGCCAGTCCCATCAGCTGCTCTCCGGCCCGGATGGACCGAATGGACCGGATATACCGGTCCGGGGCATCGACAGTTTCGATGGGGTTCCGCTGGGCGACGCGGTGTGTGACGTGGATACCTGCCCGAGTGCCGGCCCGGCTCCCAGCGCGGTTTTCTTCAGCGGCTCCATGGAGTTCGACCTCGGCGGAATGCAGGGCCTCGGTCAGCTGATGCCCGACGTCATGCTGGTCGATGCCGAGGGGAAGCGTTACCCCGGGCTCATGCCGATCCTCACGTCCATGAGGCGCGAAGTCTGCTCCGCGCGCGTGGGCTTCGCCGGGATCCTCGCCCGGCTGGCCGAAGTGGCGGCGGCCATGATCGTGCGGGGCTGGATCGAATGCGGCTGCGACAACAGCTCCGGACTCGTGGCCGCGTTGCGCGACCCCCGCCTGGCCTGCGCCATCCTGGCCCTGCACCGGCAGCCCGGGCATCACTGGACGGTGGCGGAGCTGGCGGCGGAATGCAATGTCTCCCGGTCCGTCTTCGCGGACCGGTTCCACACCACGATCGGCATGCCGCCGCTCCGTTACGCCACGGAGCTGCGGATGCTCCTGGCCAGCCAGTGGCTGGCCCAGGACACCTTGCCGGTCCAGTCCGTGGCGCAACGCCTCGGCTACACCTCCCAGGCCTCGTTCACCCGTGCCTTCAAACGCGTCACCGGCCAGCCGCCCGGCGCCAGCAGAGACGCCGCACGTTCGAAGGCCACGGCCGGCTGATACGTCAGGCGGCGCGGGTGAGCCGCCTCGACAGCACCTCGTCGGCCAGTCCGTACGCCACCGCCTCCCGCGCCGTGAACACCTTGTCGCGGTCCATGTCCGCGCGCAGCGTCGCCACGTCATGCGGGGTGTGGCGGGACAGCACCTCCTCGACCTGGGAGCGGATGCGCAGCATCTCCTTGGCCTGGAGGCTGAGGTCCGACACCGTGCCGCGCGTCCCGCCGGTCGCGGGCTGGCCGAGCAGCACCCGGGAGTGTTCGAGGACGAACCGCCGCCCGGGATCGCCCCCGGCCAGCAGCACCGCCGCGGTCGAGGCCGCCTGGCCGACGCAGAACGTCGAGATGGGCGCGGTCACGAAGGTCATCGTGTCGTAGATCGCCATGAGCGAGGTGTACGAGCCGCCCGGGGAGTTGAGGTAGATCGCGATCTCCTGCTCGGGGCTGGAGGACTCCAGGTGGAGCAGTTGCGCGATGACGACGTTGGCGACGCCGTCGTCGATCTCCGTGCCCAGGAAGATGATGCGCTCCGACAGCAGCCTGCTGTAGATGTCGTACGCGCGCTCGCCCTGCGTGGTGCGTTCGACCACGGTCGGAATCGTGTACTGGCTCATGTCTCAGATCCCCATCCGTCGTCGCGGGGCGCCCGGCCGCACGTCGCTCAGCGACTCCACGATGTGGTCGACCATCCCGTATTCCTTGGCCTGTTCGGGGGTGAAGAAGCGGTCCCGGTCGCCGTCGCGGGAGATCGTCTCCCGGGTCTGGCCGGTGTGCTCGGCGATGATGCGCTCGATGGCCTGCTTGGTGAACTCCAGGTTCTCGGCCTGGATCTCGATGTCGGCGGTCGTCCCGCCGATGCCCGCCGACGGCTGGTGCATCATGATCCGCGCGTTGGGCAGCGCGGACCGCTTGCCCGCCGTCCCGACCGTGAGCAGGAACTGCCCCATGCTCGCCGCGAAGCCCATGGCGAGGGTCGCGACGTCGTTGGGGATGAGCCGCATCGTGTCGTAGATCGCCAGTCCGGCCGTCACCGAGCCGCCGGGGCTGTTGATGTAGAGGCTGATGTCGGTCCGCGGGTCCTCCGCCGACAGCAGGAGCAGCTGGGCGCAGACCCGGTTCGCGGAGACCTCGTCGACCTGCGTGCCGAGGAAGACGATCCGCTGGGTGAGGAGCTGCGCGGCCAGGTGGTCGTCGAAGCGTGAGGGCGGCGTATCGCCGTCCTCGGCGCGCGGGCCGTCGAGGGACAGGGGTGCTCGCATCGGGCCTCCCAGGGGTGACCGTGGTGACCCGCGGCGGACTTCGCCGCGGTCACTTCACTGTCGGCCCCGGGGCGCCGCCGGGGGAGGTTTCTCTGCCCGCGGCAGATCCGCCGTCAGCAGACCGTCAGCAGACCGTCAGCAGACGTCGCGGACGTACGCGTCGTCGTCCGGGGTGGATACGTCCACGTCGCGGCGTACGACGGACAGTCGGTCGGCGAAGCCGTCGCAGGCCTTCGCCATCCCCTTGTCCTCGTACTCGACGACGACCACCCGGTCCCGGTACGGCTTCGCGAACGCCTCGCACTCGTCGTAGCGGCCGCACTCCTCCACGACCGCGAAGTCCAGCCCGGTCCGCGCGCGGCGCGGGGCGAGCGGACCGGTGTTCTTCTGCGCGATCGCGAGCCCCAGCTCGTGGGCGCGCCGCGAGAGCAGGGAGACGTACGCCGTGGCCTGGTCGGCGGTCAGCAGGCCGGGCCAGCGGGTGAAGGTGTCGAGGTTGTCGGGCTCGACGGCGTCGTACCCCTTGTCGGCGCACTCCTCGAACCACGCCCCGACCCTCTCGGCCGCCTCCTCGCGCTTCGCCGCCGTGGTGATGTCGAGCACCGACTCCCCGTCCCAGTCGGGGTCCTCCACGACCTCGCCCCTGGTGTCGTGCAGCAGCAGCCGGGACGGCCACTTCTCGCCCGGCTGGGTCTGGAAGGCGTTGACGTAACAGACGTTGTAGACGCCGGGCGCAGGTGTGTCCGCACGGTCGCGGGCCACGATCTCGACGCCCTGGGGTGGTTCGTAGGCGCCACCGATCTGGTAGTCCCAGTCGGCGCCCTTGGGCGGCAGCTTCACCTCGGGCGTCGCCCTTTCGGCGGAGGAACCGCATGCGGGAAGCGCCGCGATGGCGAGGACGGCGAGGGCTAACGCGACGGTGGTGCGGAGCATGGGCACGATTCTCTCAAGCCCGAACATTCCCGATACGCCGGGCCGTTCACCCCCGCTGGGCCACCACCCGCGCCTTGCCCCGGAAGACCTGCTCCGTATGCCAGTCGACGTTCTCCGCCGCGACCGGTTCGCTGCCGCCTTGCGGCCCGATGAGCGAACGGTCCACCAGGTCGAGCACCTGCGTCCGGGCCGCCTCACCGCGGCCGGTGAACTCCCGGGAGACGATGACGCGTCGGCCGCCGTCCAGGCCCAGCACCCCCCGGTCGAACAGCTTGTGGTGCAGGGAGCACAGGCACAGCGCGTTGGACAGGTCGTCCGCGCCCCGGAAGGCCCACCACCGTACGTGCGCGGCCTCCAGCCCCACCGGCACCCGCCCGACCGCCCCGTCGAACCCGCAGAACGCGCACCGGTACTCGTACGCCACCAGCACCTCCCGCCGCAGCTCGGCCGCGCGCCGCCGGTCGCGCACGGTCACGGTCGCCCGTACCGCGCCCTCCGCCTCCAGATCGAGCCCGACGGCGGTGGCGATGTCGGCGTGGAGCGAGGGCGGGAAGTGGGTGTCCAGGAGGACGTGCGCCAGCCGCCCCAGCAACTCCGGCTCCGCCGACAGCGCGGACCGCAACCCCGGCACCAGCCGCCCCTCCGCGCCGCTGGCCCGCAACACCCCTACTCCCGGGCCCGGGCTGGAGCCGCCGTCGTCCGTACGCACCTCCCACACCCCGTCATTGGTGAGGTGGTGGAACGGATACGACGGTGAGGTGTCGTTGGGCGGCCCGTAGTCCCGCAGCAGGTCCTTCAGGTCCCGCTCGACGTCCGAGTAGCGGAGCGCCTGGCCGGGGCCCTGCCGGAACCGCCCCAGGGCGTACAGCATCAGCAGCGGCTTGTGCGGTGCGCGCGCCCCCTTGCTGCTCCACTGCCGCAGATTGCCGACCCGTTCGATCCAGTCCATGCGACGGACGGTACTTCGGCTGCGCGAGGTGACCGCTCAGCGGCCCCAGATCTGCCGGTACGCCTGGCGGTAGCCCTCGGAGTCCCAGGACAGGGCGCCGCCGCTGTTGGCGGCGGTGGCGATGTGGACGGGGGCGACGTAGCCGCTGGCGGGCCGGTCCGCGAACGCGCGGTTGAACTCGTCGACGATCTGCCAGCCCTGCTCGGACAGCGGCTCGGGCACGGTGGCGGCCTGGTACTGCTTGGAGTTGATGCGCTCGAAGGCCGACGGGTCGCCGTCACCGGCGCCGATGGCGGACGGGGCGCCCGCGCCGTCCTTGCCCGCGGCGCGCAGGGCGGGGGCGGTGTGGCCGAAGTACAGGTCGTTGATGGCGGCGGAGTACGTCCACTTGTCGCCGAAGCGGGACAGCAGCGACCGGACCGCCCCGATGGCGCGGCGGTTGGCGTCGGGGATGGGGATGTTCTGGTAGCTCAGCAGCTTGACGTCGGAGCAGGTGGCCAGCTCCTTCTTGATCAGGTCCGACTTGCGCTTCGCGAAGGGCAGCGTGGCGTCGGTGAACAGCACGACCCCCGCGCGGCCGTCCGACCGGGCGATCATCCAGTCGGCGCTGATCTTCGCGACGTCCTCGACCCGGGAGGTGATGTTGCTGAAGAGTTCCGGCTGCTCGCTGGGGCCGGGGGCGTCCGTGGCGTGCCAGCCGATCAGCGGAATGCCCGCCGCCTTGGCCGCCTTGGCCTCGTTCGCGGCGATCTCGGGGTCGAAGCCGCCGATGACGATGCCGTCCGGCTTGAGGTCGAGGGCCCTCTTGAACGCGGACCGGATGCCGCTCGGCGTGCCCTGGCCGTTGATGGTGCGGGCCTTCCAGCCGAGGATCTTGGCGGACTCCTGGACGCCCTGGGCGACTCCGGCGACGCCGGGGTTGGTGAGGGTCTGCGCGATGAACACGACGCTCTTGCCGCGCCGGGCGGTCGGCCCGGTGGTGGGGCCCTTCCACGGGGCGTCGACGTCCTCCGCCTTCGCGACCGCCCGCTTGGCCTTGGCGAGGACGGCGGGGCAGCCGGGCTCGGCGGGGCGCGGGTGCGTGGCGGCGGTGCCGGATCCGGGTTCGCAGCCGGTGGTGGCCACGGCCAGGAACGCGGCGGCTGTCAGGACCGACTTGCGGGTGGCGTGCACGGGTCTCCTCGCGGGGCACAGGAAGGTTCGGGGCCGGGGGTGGGAGGAGACAGGTTACGGGTGGCGGCACCCCGCCGGGCAGCCCCCGGGAGCGAGCGGAAAGCGACGGCGCAATGGCCTAAACCTGACAACCGTGGATCTTCGGTAACCGTTGTCGGCGGATGTCTTGCAAGCGTGCGCACAGACGGTAGTGTTCACGGCCGGTCGGACGTGTGGCGCGATCTAGTCGCTCTGGTCGCTCGCTTACGAGGGCGCTGGACGTCACCGGCGCCACGCTCCCCGGTCGTCGGCGGTCGGCAACAACGACACCTCGGTCACCGCTCATGAGCACATCGGCACATCGAAGGAGGCCCGGGTGTCGGTGGACACAGAGGACCCGCCACGCGATCCGGACCCGTCCGGGCCGTCCGGGCCGTCCGGGCGCGCCCCACGGGTTCCCCGATTCCGTCGCGGCGCGTACGCGCTCCTGCGCGGGGACGCCCTCGACCGGTGGCCGTTCCGGCGCAAGCTCAACGTCCTGGTGATCGTGCCCGTCGTGGTCGTCGGCGTGCTGCTGGGCGTCGGCGCGTACGGGCAGGTGCGGCAGGCCCTGGACGCCGACCGGACCGCGCAACTCGTGCGCGACAGCGAGCAGGTCACGCGGCTGATCAACGACATCCAGGCCGAGCACCGGCAGGCGCTGCTGCTGGCCGTGGAGCAGGAGGCGGCCCGGCCCGGCGCGGAGCTGCCGTCCACCATCGACTACCGCCGCACGCAGCGGGTCACCGACGAGCAGGCCACCGCCGTGCGTTCCGCGTTCGGCGCGGGGCTCGCGCGGGATGAGGGGCGGGCCCTGGACTACATCCGCGGCCTCGGCGTACTGCGCGACAAGGTCGAGCGGGGCTCGGTCCCCGCCGCCGGTATCGACCCCGCGTACGCCAACGCGGTCGGCTACCTGATCGACGGCATCGGGCTCGACCGCTTCTCCGGCTCCTCCTCGTCCTCGGTGGTCGAGCTGCTCGACACGGTGCTGCGCGCCGACGCCGCCCACGCCGCCTTCGAGAGCGGCGTGTTCTCGGCCCAGACCCGGGACGCCAACGCGCTCACCGAGTACACCCGCGCGGCCGGTGCCCACCGCATCTTCCAGGAGCAGACGGAACGGTTCGGCAGGATCGCCGACCCGGACCAGGTCCTGCGCCTGGACGGCATCGAGCGCAGCGCCGAGGAGAACGGTTTCACCGCCAAGTTCGCGGAGCTGCAGATCGACCCGGGCTCCCTCCAGGGCCAGTCGCCGCAGCAGCTGCGTACGTCGATCGCCGCGGGCACCCGGCAGGCCGAGGACCGCCTCGACGTCACCCGCTCCCTGACCGGGCAGATCGCCGCCCACGCCGACAGCCTCTCCCGGGACGCCCTGCACAAGGCGGTGGCCCTGCTCGGCCTCGCCGTCCTCGGGTTCGCCGCCTGGCTCGGCTTCTCCTTCATGGTCCGCCGCTCGGTCGTACGCCCCCTCGCGGCCCTGACCGGCGCCGCGCACCAGGTCGTCTCGGTGGCGGGCGAGGAACTGGCCCGCGTGGAGGACGACGAGTCCCCCGACAGCGCGCCGCTGCGGCCGAGGCCCATCCCCGTACCTGTGCGCGACGAGATCGGCGACCTGGCCGAGGCGTTCAACCAGGTCCAGGTCACCGCCGCGGCGCTGCTGGAACGGCAGGTGCTCAGCCGCCGCAACGTCGGCGAGATGTTCGGCAACGTCGGCCGCCGCGTCAGCAACCTCACCACGCGCCAGCTCACCCTGATCGACGCCGTCGAACGCGAGGAGACCGCCCCGGACGTCCTGGAACGGCTCTACCGCATCGACCACATCGCCGTACGCCTCCAGCGCAACGCCGACAGCCTGATGCTGCTCGCCGGAATCCGGGAAGCCGAGCTGGACGCCCAGCCGACCGCCCTCGCCAACGTCATCCGGGCGAGCCTCGGACGTATCGAGGGCTTCCAGCGGGTGTCGCTGCGCTCCGAAACCGAGGTCACGGTCGCGCCCGACATCATCGGCGACCTGACGCTGATGGTCGCCGAACTGCTGGAGAACGCGGTCGCGTTCTCCCCGTCCGACACCCCCGTCGAGGTCGTCGTCCGGCCCGGCACCGACATCACGGCGGACGGCGGCGCGCTCATCGAGGTCATCGACCACGGGCTGGGCATGGGCGCGGAACGCCTCGAAGAGGAGAACGCCCGGCTCATCCGCCGCGAACGGCTCGACCTCGTCCCCACCAAGGTGCTCGGCCTGTTCGTCGTCGGCAGCCTCGCCCGGCGCTGGGGCGTCCGGGTCACCCTCGGCCGTACGCCGGGCGGCGGGGTCACCGCGACGGTGTGGATTCCGGACGCGCTGCTGATGGCGGCGAGCCCCGTGGACCCCTCCGGGCCGCCCCCGGTCACGGAGCTGGCCCGTACCCCGGCGGGATCCGCGCCGGTCGCGCCGGTCCGGGCCACGCCGCTGCCCGTACGGACGCCTGCTACGACGTCCCCGCTGGCGCCCGAACAGGGCTCGGCGGAGCCCGCGGAGCCCGGCGGACTGCCCCGGCGGATCCCGAACCGCAAGGGCGCGGAGCGAACGCCCCAGGAGACCCCGGCGGACGCTTCCGCCGCACAGGAATCACCCAGCACACCGGAACCGTCCACCGACCAGCGCTCGTCGTCCCCCACGTCCACGTCCACGTCCACTTCCACGTCCACATCCCGCCCGCTGCGACGGCGAGTACGGGGCGCGACGCTAGACAAGACGACCCCCTCGGGCTCGGCCGACCGGGGCAACGGGGAGGCCCGCGCCCCCGTCGACGCCGATGCCGTCCGGTCGGAACTCGACGAGTTCGAGGCCGCCGTACGCAGGGCACAGCAGGACAGTGCCACCGCCCCGACCGAACCCACGCCATTGCCGCATCAACAACCCCGGAAGGAGTCGGGCAGTGACCACGCCGACAGGTAAGAGCGGTCCCGCTGGGCAGGAACCCACCGATCTGCGAGCAGCCGCGGCCGACTTCACCTGGCTGCTCGACCGGTTCGCCACCCACACCGCCGGTGTCGTCGACGCCATCGCCGTGTCCTCCGACGGCCTGCTGATCGCCGTATCCGAGCTGCGCGAACAGGCCGACTCCGAGCGGCTCGCCGCGATCGTCTCCGGCGTCACGAGCCTGGCCGCCGGAGCCTCCGGCAACTACGGCCTGGGCGGCCTCAACAAGGTCATCATCGACCTGGAGGGCGGCCATGTGCTGGTCTCGGCCATCGGCTGCGGCGCGGTCCTCGGCGTGGTGACGTCGAAGGAGGCGAAGCTGGGCAACATCGCCTACGAGATGACCCTCTTCGCCAACCGGGCCGGGGCCGCGCTCACCCCCCAGCTCGTACTGGAGCTGAAGAAGAGCGCTGGCACCCCCTCCATCATCTGACGCGTTGCGGGCATGCAGAAGGGGGGCGTGTGATGGCCACAGATGAACCAGAGCCGCACGAGCCGGACGGCGCGGCCATGAACCCGAGCCCGGACCCGGATCCCGCCCCCCGCGCCTCCGCGATCCGGCCGTTCCTGCTGACCGCGGGCCGGGTCGCGGGCGGCGGCGGCACCGCGCCCCCGCTCCCGGTCGAGGCCCAGGTCGTGGCGACGTCGGACGGGCTCTCCGCCCTGCGCACGCTCACCTTCGAACACCACGACCTCGTCGCCGCCTGCCGGCGTCCGCAGTCGGTGGCGGAACTGTCCGCCCGCCTCCGGCTGCACCTCAACGTGGTCCGGGTCCTGGCGGAGGACCTGTGCACCGCCGGACACCTGGCGGTCCACGTGCCGGACGCCAGGACAGTCCAGGACATCTCCGTACTGCGAAGGGTTATCGATGGTCTCCGTGCCGTCCCCGACTCACGGGGCACACTCCGCGACAGCAGCTGAGCCCGAACGACCTCCGCTGCCGGTCAAGCTGGTCATCGCGGGCGGCTTCGGAGTCGGCAAGACCACGGCCGTGGGCGCCATCTCCGAGATCCGCCCGCTGACCACGGAGGCCGCCATCACGGAGGTCGCGGCGGGCGTGGACGACCTCACCCACACCCCCGGCAAGACCACCACCACGGTCGCCATGGACTTCGGCGTCATCACCATCGACCCGACCCTCAAGCTCTACCTGTTCGGCACGCCGGGCCAGGACCGGTTCGGCTTCATGTGGGACGACGTGGTCGAAGGCGCCCTCGGCGGCCTCGTCATCGTGGACACCCGCCGCCTGGACGACTGCTACGCGGCCGTCGACTACTTCGAGCACAAGGACATCCCCTTCGCCGTCGCGGTCAACGCCTTCGACGGCGAGGTCGAGCACGACCTGGACGAGGTCCGCTGGGCCCTGGACGTCTCCGAGCACATCCCCCTCACCGTCTTCGACGCCCGCGAGACGGGCTCGGTACGCGACGCCCTCCTCGTCGTCCTCGAAGTCGCCCTGGCCAGAGCCAAATCCGCCGAACCAGCCTGACTCTCGCCGTCACTCCCGCCCGCGGCCGCTGGCGACGACCACGATGCCGCCGGTGGCGGCGAGGGTCATCAGGACCAGGCCGAAGAGGGTCGCCCCGCCGGTCAGCCCTACGGCGTCGCTGAGGTAGCCCGCCGATACCGGCAGCAGACCGGCCGGAACGTACCCGCCCACATTGAGCGCCGCGTTGGCCTCCGCCAACCGCTGCGGCGGGATGGTGGAGTTGAGCAGGGAGAGGCCACCGAGCTGGCCCATGCCCTGGCCAGCCCCGGCCAGCAGGGCGGACGCGATGAGCGCGGGGATCCATGAGGTGCGGACGGCGGAGATGAGCGCGATCATGCTCAGGACGGTGCTAACCGCTCCGGCGGTCAGAATGGTGCGCCGGGGCAGCTTCTGGACCGCGAACTGCACCCCGGTCGCGGCGAGGAACATCGCGAACGCCATGCCTCCGGCGACGATCCGGCTGGTCGTACCGAGTAGACCGGCCAGCAGTGACGGGCCGAGTGAGAGCACGAAGGATGTCGCGGTGATGCCGGGCGCGAACACCGCGATGCCCAGGGTGAGCTGCGGACCGGCGCCGTGCGGTACGCCGGGAACGCGCACCCACTTCCCCTTCGCCGGGGGCGCCGCAGGACGCCGTACGGGCATGCGCAGGACGGCGAGGACCGCGGTGATCAGCAGCGCGGCCTCGACGACGAAGACCGTGACGGTCGGCGCGGGAAGGGTCTCGGAGAGAACACCGGCGAGGAACGGCCCCAGCCCGGCGCCGAAGACCATGGCGCAGGACGCCAGCAGGGCCGCGAGCCGCCTGCGGTCCGGCCCGGCCACGTCCGTCACGGCCGCCATGCCCGCCGAGACGATGGCACCGACCGCGATGCCGGTGAACAGCCGGGCGACGATCAGCGCGGCCACGGTGTGTGCCGTGGCGAAGATCAGGCAGGCCGTCACGGCGAGGGCGAGTGCGGGCAGGAGGACGGGCTTGCGCCCGAGTCGGTCGGACAGGACGCCGGAGACGAGCAAAGAGCCCAGCAGTCCGACGATGTAGAAAGCGAAGACCACCGTCAGGGTGCCCTGGGAGAACCCGATGTCCCGCTGCCACAGCACATACAGCGGCGTCGCGGCGTTGGACAGCACGAAGACGGCGGTCACCGGCCATGCGGCGAGCCACACCCACCAGGTGGGCGCCGCCGTCGGGGCGCTCGTGTCCGGACGCTCCTCCACGGGCACCGTTCGACTTTCCGGCATGGTTGGCCGCTCCCTCCAGCGCAGTACGAGTTAAGTCGAACATAGCATCCAGTACGATTGGACTCGTACAATCGATTCGAAGCGCTGTGGGGAGCCGCGTATGTCGTCGACGGTGGGTCCGCCGCCTGTCATCAAGGTGCTGCCGGAACCCGCGGGCCTGCCCGAGCCGCTGCCGGAGCCCGCGGTCGAAGACCTGCGCCTGGAAACGGTGCTGGGTGCACTGAGTGACCCGCTGCGGCTGCTCATCGTGCGCAAACTCCTGCTGGAGTCGGAGCGGTTCGACCACCCCTGCGGCTGGTTCGGGATCGACCGGCCCAAGTCCTCCCTCACTCACCACTTCAAGGCCCTGCGGGAGGCGGGCGTCACCAGACAGCGGCAGTACGGCCTGGAGCGCCGCAGCCACGTACGCGTCGCCGACCTCAACGCCCGTTTCCCCGGACTCCTGGACCTGGTGGCGGCATGGACACCGGACGCCCCGTGACCCCCTGAAGGGTCGTAAAACACCTGCTCACGGCGAGGAACGCCGCTAGGGTCCGGTGCCATGCGACTGACCGTTCTCGGCGGCTGCGGGGCCTGGCCCACCGCGGACCAGGCATGCAGCGGCTACCTCGTGGAGCACGCGGGATTCCGCCTGCTGATCGACCCCGGCTACGCCACGCTGCCGCGCCTCCTCCAGCACGGCACCGTCGACGCGGTCGATGCCGTGCTGATCAGCCACGGCCACCCCGACCACTGCGCCGACCTCAATCCCCTGTTACGCGCCCGGGGCCTGAGCGACGACCCGCCGCCGCCCCTGCCCGTCCACGCCCCGCACGGAGCGGTCGACGCCGTGCTCGCCCTCGACAAGCCGAGCATGCTCGCCGGGGCGTACCGCCTCCACGAGTTCACGCCCGGCGACCGGTTCGACATCGGCCCCTACACCACCGACACCTGGCTCCTGCCGCACTTCGTCCCCAACGCGGGCATCCGGCTCAGCACGCCCGGCGCCGTACTCGCCTACACCGGCGACACCGGCCCCAGCCCCGACATCCCGCGCCTCGCCCAGGGCGCCGACCTGTTCCTGTCGGAGGCCACGTACGTCCACCAGGTCCCGACCGGCGACGCCCCGTACCTGCTGACGGCCCGCCTGGCCGGTCAGTACGCCCACCAGGCAGGCGCCGCCCGCCTCATGCTCACCCACCTCTGGCCGGGCACACCCCCCGAAGCCGCGCAGGCAGCGGCGGCAGAAACCTTCGCCCCCTCCATCACCATCGCCACCCCCGGCCTCGTCACCCGCCTGTAGCCGCGACACTCCTGTTCACGTCGAGCGCGCCGAACACACTCAGATCACCGGGTAGTGACCTTGCGGACGGTGGTGTCGTCGGGATCCAGCCGTCGCCCGTCCGCGGACAGCACTTCCAGTGCGCGGAGGCGATGTTCCTGTTGGCGGTCGACCAACTCTGAGTGCGGTTCGCCGGGGGCGAAAAAGTTCTGTTCGCCCCACTGCCGCAGCGCCACGATGACGGGGAAGAGCGCCTTGCCCTTGGGAGTCAGTACGTACTCGCGGTAGGCGCTGCCGTCCGAGGCGGGGACGGATTCCAGGACACCGCCGGCGACCAGGGTGCGCAGACGCGCGGTGAGGATGTTCTTCGCCACTCCGAGGCTGCGCTGGAACTCCCCGAAGCGCCGGCTCCCGTCGAAGGCGTCCCGCACGATCAGCAGGGACCACCAGTCGCCAATCGCGTCCACCGACCGGGCGACGGGACATTCGCTGTCGTCGAAGCGCGTCCTGGTCACCATGGCGTCCCTCACTTTCACGATGGTTGCAACATGCTACCAGCAAGGCTACCTTCTGGAGTGCTGGTAGCAAGATGAAACCAAGTACCCGAAGGGGGCCTGATGCCCAACAGCGGTGAGGCGGTGACACGACGGACCGAGGCCCGGGGTGAGGAAGGTTCCGCGTTCGTCCTGTCCCGTGGCGTCGTCGTGCTGTTCGCCATTGCCTGCGGGGCCGCAGTGGCCAACGTCTACTTCTCCCAGCCGCTCCTAGTGACCATGGGCCAGGACCTCGCCATGAGCCCGGCACTTGTCGGCAGCGTGGTCACTCTCACGCATGTCGGATACGGGTTGGGGCTCTTCTTCCTCGTGCCGCTGGGCGACGTGGCGGACCGCAGACGGCTCATCGTGGCCCAGTTGCTGCTCCTGGTGGTGGCGCTGACCGTGGTGGCTGCGGCCCACTCGGCGACGATCCTGCTCGCGGGCATGGCCGCGACGGGGCTTCTCGCGGTCGTCACGCAGACGTTGGTGGCCTTCGCGGCATCACTGGCTCCTCCGGCCGGGCGCGGACGAGTCGTCGGCCTGGTCACCAGCGGCGTGGTCATCGGAATCCTGCTCGCCCGCACCGCATCCGGCCTCTTGGCCGATCTCGCGGGCTGGCGCACCGTCTACCTCGCCTCGGCGTCGCTCACCGCTCTGCTCGCCCTGGTCCTGTACCGAGTGCTGCCACGCCGCAGTGACGCTCCGCCGACAACCCTGCGCTACGGACAGCTCCTGCGCTCCACGGTCACCCTGTTCGCGCGGGAACGACTGCTGCGGCTCCGGGCCCTGTTCGGTCTGCTGATCTTCGCGGCCTTCAGCACCCTGTGGAGCAGCGTCGCGCTGCCGCTCAGTGAGGCGCCGTACTTCCTGTCCCACAGCGCGATCGGGGCGCTGGGGTTGATCGGTGTGGCCGGTGCCCTGGCCGCGACCGTGGCGGGCCGCCTGAACGACCGTGGCCTTTCCCGGCGGACCACCGGCATCGCCCTGGCGCTGCTCACCGCCTCGTGGCTGCCCTTGGCCTTCACCCGCAGCTCGCTCTGGGCCCTGGTCGTCGGGGTGGTCCTTCTCGACCTCGCCGTGCAGGCGGTCCACGTCACCAACCAGACCCTGATCTACGCGCTGCACCCGGACGCGGGCAGTCGGCTGATCGGCGGTTACATGGTCTTCTATTCGATCGGCAGCGCCACCGGCGCCATCGCCGCGACCTCCCTGTACACGGTGGCCGGCTGGGGCGCCGTATGCGTGCTGGGAGCCGCGTTCAGCTGCCTCGGGCTCGCGCTGTGGGCGTTCGCACGGCACGGCGCCCCGGCCCCCGCTGACGCCACACGTCCAGGAGGCCGACACCCCCTAGCGGAGGAGCCCCCGGACGCCGTCAGCACGGGGGCGCCTCGACGCCGACCTCAGTACCGCTGTCGGCCGCCCGGGTAGCCCGGGTAGCGGACCGCTTTTCGGTACTCCGGCGCGTCGACGGAGGCGGATTCCCCGTCGAGGGCGTAGCACTACGCGGCGTGCAACTGCTCCGCTTCTACCCCCGTCAGCACCAGCGAGCCCAGGTGAATGGGCCCGGGACGCAGCACATGAACGGGCAGTTCAAGACGGCCATCCTCGCTCCGCCGCAGCCCCGCCCCGGCGCGGGCCGGACCTGCCAGCCCTCTTCCGCCCCGCTCATCGGAGTGCCCCGCTCTCGTCCTCATCGGCCCGGGGAGTCGCCTGCCGCGACTCTCCGCGACCCGGAACGCGTCCCGTAGCGCCTCGACCAGCCGGTTCGCGAGGAACCGAGGCTCTCCGGCTTCGCCTTGGGGTTGCCGAGCAGCGCGTCGGCGTGATCGAGGAGTTCGGCGCCCATGCGGAGCTGTACGGCTTCCATCTCGTCCGCGAGCCGGGACAATAGCCCTTGACGTCCTCGCCGGGCACCAGGTAACAAGGCTTTCCAGCTACCCATTCCACGGCAGCAGACGCGGGTGCGTACTCACCGGACGACCACCATCCCATGTGGAGCGCACAGCAACTCCACGCGCGGGCGACCCGCATGGGGGATACGGTTCAGTACGTTGACACTCCTCAGCAGCGTTGACCACGCTCCCGGGTCGTTCGCGCGGTCGCGGGGGGGGGCTTGTGCTGCCAACTGTGCTGCGCAGTAACGGCGCTGCATTCCCGCCCCGGGCTACCCCCATCATGGGTAGGTATGCGGTTGACCGCCCTCACTGTTTCAGAATGCCGGCGGAGCGAGCGGAGACCAGCCACAGCGGGAACTCGCCGAGCAACTGATCGTAGATGGTGGCGTCAGATAGGGCCTTGGGCGACGACCCGGCGGCGAAGAACCCTGCGTTATCGACAACCCGCCGACCCGGCACCGGCATATCGTCCAGCTTGCGCAAGAAGCGGAATTCGTCGTCGCCGAACCCGACGAACTGCCAGAAGATCGGCAGCTTCGCAGCCGTGCACAGCACATGCTCCGCAGCGGCCTTGGACGTGGGGGAACCGTCGGTCTGGAAGACGACGAACGCCGGATCTTCGGCTCCAGACGACTGGTAGTGGTGTGCGTCGACTGGGTCGCGCCACACGGCCCCTGGGACGACCAGCTCGCGTTCGTCTTCGACGGAGGCACGCTCCCGGCCGATCAGGCCCGCCGCCTCCACCCCCGCGATCACGAACTCTCGGCCTGCGAGTTCGTGGCCCCGGACGACGCCCTGACGATGCTCCCGCCCCGGACCCGCCGACGAGCCGCCCAGGCGCTCCGCGCCCTGGCCGAGCGGCGGTCCGCGTATCTGGAGAGCGGCGAACGCCCCGCTCCCTGACGGAGGGACCCGCGCTCCCCGGCCCAGGCCGGCGTGGGGCGTGGCGGTAGGGTGCGGGCGAGGGTGTCGATGGGATAAGTGGGGCCGATGCGGTTCAGGTCATGGAGTAAAAGGGCCCGCCTCATCTCCGGGGTGTGCGTCGCGGCGGGAATCGCGGCCGCGGTCGCCTCGTATTTCCTGTTCTTTTCGAAGGTTTCCGTGGAGCCCGGCCCCTTTGCCGATAATCCACGGTGCTCGGATGTCATTTCCCGGGCGCCCGAAACCGTTCTCTCGAAATCCCGGGACGACGTCACCGGGGACGGCGTCGCCGCCTGGGGAGACGGTTCGATCGTGCTGCGCTGCGGCGTCACACCGCTGGCCCCGACGACCAACCTGTGCGTGACGGTCAACGGCGTCGACTGGGTGCTGGACGAGGAGCGGGCGAAGAAGGACGGGGTGCAGGTCCTCACGACTTACGGCCGCGACCCCGCGATCGAGGTGACCGTCGAGGGCGACGGATCCAAGGCTGGAGACGCGTTGGTCGACGTGAATCGCGCGGTTCGCAGCATTCCTCAGAAGTCGAAATGCCTCGCATTGGGCGACACGCTCGGGTGAGTTGGGGCGCGGTCGGGGAGGGCCCGGCCTCTTTGTGCGGTGGGCGAGTGGTGGGCCGGAGGTCCTAGGTCGGGCTTACCTCTCCAGGCCGTTACGCCGCCGTGGCATCCTGCCTACTGTCCATGCCATGGATACGGCAGGGACGCTGGACGAGGCGCTTGAGCGACTGCACAACTCGGGGCCCGAGCGGCTGGGGCGGCTCACGAATCACGCGCCGATGGCCGTCGAGGCCCTCGCTGCTCGCGGACAGGCGCATTCGGTGCACCGATGGCTCGACCTGTACGCACCCAAGCTTGAGGAGTTCCCGTCCCGTGTCGAGCCGGTCACGGACAGCAGTTGGTTATCCGCGCTTGGCGATCCGCGCCGGGCGGCCGACTGGATCGGCTACTTCGAGCGCGAGGTCGCAGAGCATCCGTGGCGCGAAGTGCTGACTCAGTGGTGGCCCCGTCTTCTGCCCGGCATGTACGGCGGCTCGACGCATCCGGTGATCCGGGTGGGCCACGCCGTGCGCATGCTCCTGTCCGGTGAGATCACCGAACCTCGTCTGGCTGAGCTTGCTCACGGTCTCGGCTACTGGGCTGCGCGCCACCGACCCGTCGCGGTTCTTGCCCCGCTGCCCGGCGCCGACAGCGCAGCCGACGCTCTCGACACCGTAGCGCCGATCGCCATGCAGGACGGTGGCTTCTCCGTCCGGCTCGACCGCGTCAGGGACCTGCCGGTGTGGGCGGCCGCAGTAACGGAACCGAGCGATGCATACTGCCACCTCGCTGAACTGGTGCGGGCGGCAACCCACCGGTATGCCACCCACGGCCATGGCGAGGAAACGATGCTGGTGCACGCGGCCACGGCTCCCAACGCCGTCCTGCGCACCCTGCCCGCGCTCCCGCAAGCCCTGTGGCTATCGAGCCTGCGGGCAGCCTGGACTGCCTCCGCGGCGGTGACCGCGATGTACGCACCGGCCACGTCGGTTGCGTACGCCCCACCCGGTACCTTCACCCCTGAAGAGGTCTTTGAACGGGCCTTGGCGCACGGCGATGAACACGTCATCAAGCTGACCGACACCGCCCTCGATGTCGGCGATGAACCGGCGCTCGCTGCGGCTCTGCGTTCCATGGAGCTGAGCGCCCCGTTGAGATGAAGCGCATCCACCTCCGCACCGCGTGCGGGGGTGCGAGCCCACTTCCGCCTCGACGAGGAAGTGCACCAGGTCGTGCGGGATCTACGGATGCCCGCCGGGCCCGTCGCGCGGGGCGAGCGCGGCCGCACGCGCACGTACAGAAAATAGCGCGACCCGACCGGAAGGACACCGTCATGACGACGACCACCCCCACCCCCACCCCCATCGACCTGTTCGCCTCAGCGCTGCGCTTCCACCCCGACGGCGATGTCCGCGCCGCCGAGCGGCAGATGAGGGGCAGTGACCCCGACGGCGCCTGGCAGGTCGCCACCTTTCACGTCGAGACCGACGCCGACGTCCACGCCGACCACTGGGAGATGCACCCGGAGGCCGACGAGGCGGTGTGCTGCCTGACGGGCGGGGTCCGCCTCGCCTTCCGCCCCACCGCGCCGGGCGGCTCCGAGGAGGTGGTGCGGCTGGCGGCGGGCACCGCCGTGGTCGTGCCCCGTGGGCGCTGGCACCGTCTGGAACTCGACGCCCCGAGCGACCTGATGTCGATCACCCTGCGCCACGGCACCCGCCTCGAAAAGCGCTGACGTCACATCGCGGAGTCCAGCCGTTCCCGCTGCTCGGCGCTCAGCTCCAGCGACACCCCCGCGACCGCCTCGTCCAGCTGCTCCACCGTGCTGACGCCGACGATCGGCGTGGCGGCCGGGTTGCCGCCGGTCAGCCACGCCAGCACCACCTGATTGCGGTTCGTGCCGGTCTCGGCGGCGATCTGGTCGAGCGCGGCGAGGCGGCGGGCGGTGCCGGGGTGGTCGTACTCCTCCGGAAGTGGCCGTTCCGGGCGGGTGTAGCGGCCGCTCAGCAGCGGTGTGTACGCCCACAGCGCGACATCCGGGTGATGCTCCAGGTAGTGCAGCACCTCGTCACCGACCACACCGAACCGGTGCGACACGAGGGGCCGCGTGGCCGGGCGCGGCCGCAGGTACGTGTGGTGCTGCTGCACCGCCGTGAAGCCCGCCCCGCCGTGGTCCCGCGCGATCCGCCGGGCCCGTTCGAGCTGCCAGACCGGGTAGTTGGAGCAGCCGAGGCGGCCGACCGTCCCCGCGGCGACCAGTTCGCCGAACGCGGCGACCGTCTCTTCCAGCGGAGTGGCCTCGTCCGGCTTGTGCGCCCAGTACAGCTCGACGTGGTCCGTACCGAGGCGCCGCAGACTGCCCTCGATCCCGCGCTTGATCACCTCGGCCGCGAGCCCTTCGGCCGTCTCCGGGAAGCGCCCGGCCTCGGTCGGCTCGCAGCCCACCTTGGTGCTGATCCGCACCCGGTCACGCACCCCAGGCCGACGCGCCAGCCACCGCCCGAGCACGGTCTCGCTCTGCCCGCCGAAGCCGCTGGGGTCGGCCCAGAACGCGTAACAGTTGGCGGTGTCGATCCACACGCCCCCGGCGTCCACGTACCGGTCCAGGATCTCGAACGACCGACGCTCGTCCTGCGCGGTGCCGAACAGCATGGCGCCCAGCGCCAGTTGAGGATTCATGTCCGTCACGGTAGGCGGACGCGGACCGGCGGTACGCTCCAATCTTGTGGCGATTTCCCAGACCAATTTCGCGTGGGCGACGCTGCTGGAGATCGGCTCTCCGGAGCCTGGTCGGCCGCATCGCCTGCGCGATCACCTCGTCCGCGCGCTGCGCACCGCGATCCGCGACGGCAGGCTGACGGAGGGCGCCGCCGTGCCGCCGAGCCGGGCGCTCGCCGAGGAACTCGGCTGCTCCCGCTGGGCCGTGACGGAGGCGTACGGGCAGCTCATCGCCGAGGGCTACCTCACCGCCCGGGTGGGTTCCGCGACGCGCGTCTCATGGTCACCGGACACCACACCCCCGTACCCTCGCGCGCACCCCGCACCGGCGCCGCCACCGGTCCGGTACGACCTCGCGCCCGGCCTGCCCGACCTGCGGGCGTTCCCGCGCCGCCGCTGGGCGGACGCCGTCCGCGCGGTCACCGGCTCGGCCGTCCACTACGACCTCGGCCTGCCCGACCCCGCCGGGCACCCGGGTGTGCGTACCACCGTCGCGCAGTACCTGCGGCGCTCGCGCGGCGCGGACGCGCGGGCCGAGACCGTCACCGTGTGCGCCGGGGTCACCGACGGCCTGCTCCGTACGTGCCGCGCGCTGCGCGCCGAGGGGATCGCCGACCTGGCCGTGGAACACCCGGGCTGGGGGCGGCTGCGCGACGCCGCCACGAGCGCGGGTCTGCGGCCGCACCCGGTGCCCGTGGACCACGACGGCCTCCGCGTCGACGACCTCGTCCGCACCCCGGCCCGGGCCGTCATCGTCGGCGCGGCCCACCAGTTCCCCACCGGCACGGTGCTGTCCCCGGCCCGCCGGGCCCGCCTCGTGCGCTGGGCCCGCGACGTGAACGGCTACGTCATCGAGGACGACTACGACGCCGAGTTCCGCTACGACCACCACCCGGTCGCCGTCATGCAGGGAATGGACCCGCGCCGCGTCTTCCTCCTCGGCTCGGTCAGCAAGACGCTGTCCCCTGCCCTGGGCCTGGGCTGGCTGGTCGCCCCCGCCGCGCTGACCCAGGCCCTCGCGGCGGCGAACCCCGTAGCCGCCGCACCCCCCGTACTGGACCAGCTCGCCCTCGCGACCTTCATCGACCGAGGCTGGTACGACGCCCACCTCCGCGCGGCCCGACGCCGCTTCCGCACCCGCCGCGACCTGCTGATCCGCACGCTCGGCGCCCAGCTACCGGAGGCCCGCGCCGCGGGCACGGCCGCCGGGCTGCACATCCTGCTGCACCTGCCGGACGACACCGACACCCACGCCACGGTCCGCGCCGCGGCCACCGCCGGGCTGCGCCTGGCGGACCTCGACGACTACCGCGTACAGCATTCCGCCGACCGCGCCCTGGTCCTCGGCTACGGCAACATCACCGACCCCGAAATCCCCCCGGCCGTCGCGCTCCTGCGCGGCGCGCTGGCGACGCGTACGCCCAAGGCGGAGAGACCCGCTTAGATATCCGAGTACGGTGGCATGATGCGGACG
This sequence comes from Streptomyces sp. NPDC059850, assembly GCF_042731515.1. NCBI lineage: Bacteria > Bacillati > Actinomycetota > Actinomycetes > Kitasatosporales > Streptomycetaceae > Streptomyces > Streptomyces sp. NPDC059850. The sequence goes on along the minus strand of NZ_JBHWJI010000076.1, from coordinate 970 downwards.
ATCACGATCAGTTGATCCCGTGGTGCCACCAGGAAGAAGAACCAGCCGCCCGCCGCATCCATGCGGCGCATTCCTCCTGGCCGAGGGCCGTTGCCCAAGTCGCGGACGTCGACCCCCATACCGGCCAGCTCGACCAGCTGCCCCGCGAGACGCTCCACTTCGGCCACGACCTGAGCGGGGATGCCGCCTGTCACGTGCGCGTGATCGGGGTCGTACTCCCAGCGCCAGTCGGCGCTCACCGCAGTGGGAGGCCGAGCGCGGCGTGCGCGTCGTCCAGGATCTTGCCGATGGCGGACGCCGCACGTCGGGCCTGGGCCGCGTCACCGGCCTCCGCGGCGTCCTCCCAGCGACGGAACTCCTTCGCGACACTGGGCTGCCGCTGGATATGCACGTAAACGGCCCACTGGGCGATGAACCGCTGGAGGGGGGCCAGGTCGGACGCCTGACGGGACTGGTCGGCGGCCTGATCCAGTTCCCGGGTGAAGGCGGGCAGGGCGGCGGGTGCGATCTGCGCGACGGCCTGGCGGAGGGCCGTGACGGTGGCAGGCGGCTGAGGGATGAGTGGCTGCCCGGCGGCGGAGGTGGTCATTGTTGCTCCCATGGGCGAGATTCTGATCCCTGGGAGCAGCGTATCGAGTGCGGGCCCGATCACATCGCCCGAACGAGTGAGGGCGCGGCGGTTCAGCCCTCGGCGGGGCCGTGTCGGTGGGACAGGGCCCGGGCGGCCATACCGTAGCGATGGCCCCCGGACGCGGCCGCGTCCGGGGCTGGCCGCACCCGGCGTCCACGGCCAGCCCACTGTCCTGCCCCGAGGCAGGAGGGACCGTCGCACAGCCGCAGCGCTGCTCACCGGATCCGATCCGGTGGGGCGCCCGGGGGGGGGGGCCCCGCCTCCCGCCACGCGGGGGGGAACCAACCCCACTGGGCCCGGCGGTGGGGCGGGGTCCCCCCCCGCCAACAAAGCGAGGGG
>NZ_JBHWJI010000075.1:1492-41950 GCF_042731515.1 Streptomyces sp. NPDC059850 | reverse complement strand
CCGGGCTTTCCTTCCGGGCCTTTCAGCCTTTCGGCTTTCCGGCCTTTCGTGTTTCCAACCTTACCAGATCCGTTTTCCGTTCCGTTTCCGGTCCGTATTCCGTTTCCGGCCCCCTGTTGGAGCGGGGTGTTTCGCGCCTTCCGGCGTGTCCACCACTTTAGCGGATTCCCCCGGCAGCTCATAATCGAGCTTTTCGTTCCGGATTTCGGCATGCCGAAGTCGTTCCCGATTGGGGGTCGTGCTGAGTGGTTTGCCGCCGGTGCGGCTCGAGTGCGTACCTGCGAACCGTTAAGGCTCTGTGGCAGCTCGGGGAACATTACGGATCGGTCTGATCGGTGTCAACCCGTGTCGGCCGAATGCCTCAACCGAGGTCGTTCAGCCGCCCGTCGGCGTCCGGTTGGGTCTCCTCCACCCGGCGCAGGACGCGGGCGAGCATCTCGCCGAGGGCGCCGCGCTCCTTGGCGGACAGGTCCTGGAGCAGGTCTTCCTCGAAGACGGACGCCCGGCGCATCGCCTCCAGCCACTTCTCCCGCCCGCCGGTCGTCAGCTCGACGATGACGCGCACGCGGTTGTTCTCATCACGCTCCCGGGTGACGAGCCCTTCGTTCACCAGGCGGTCGATGCGGTGGGTCATGGCGGCGGGGGTGAGGCCGAGCCGCTTGGCCAGTTCGCCGGGGCCCAGCTGGTACGGGGAGCCGGACAGGACGAGGGCCTTCAGGACCTCGAACTCGACGTTGCTGATGCCGAGGGTCGAGGACTGCCTGCTGTAGGCGACGTTCATCCGCCGGGTCAGCCTGCTCAGGGCGTTCACGACCTGCTCGACCTGCGGGTCGAGGTCCTGGAACTCGCGCTGGTAGGCCGCGATCTGCTCCTCAAGGGTCAGCAGGTCGTCCGGGTCGGGGGTCTCAGCCATGTGCGGAGTATGGCACGGAAGTCGTTCGCGTCGAACTTCTTCGCCGTGTACTCTTAAGCGTCGAAGTTTAGCTTCGAAGTCTTCAGGGTTCGACTCTGCGGACTTCTTCGTCCCCTGTACGACCTTCTCGACCTAGGTAGGTGAGTGTGACCACCGCGATGGGCGCAGCGCTGCGCCGGATCCAACTGGGCAACGCGCTGAGCGCGTTCGGCAACGGCTTCACGGTCCCGTTCCTGTTCGTCTATGTGGCGCAGGTGCGGGATCTCGGTGCGCATACGGCGGGCCTGGTGCTCGCGATGTTCGCGGTGGCCGCGCTTGTCGTGCTCCCCTTCACCGGTCGGGTGATCGACCGGCGGGGGCCGCTGTCCGTTGCCGTCGCGGGCGCGGTCGCCTCCGCCGCGGGGTCGCTGGGGCTCGGGCTGGCGGCGGGCGAGCCGCTGGTGCTCGCCGCGGCCGGGGTGCTCGGTGCGGGGATGGCGGTGATCCAGCCCGCGCTGGCCACGCTGATCGTGTGGTGCTCGACGCCCACGACCCGGTCGCGCGCCTTCGCGATGCAGTTCTTCCTCAGCAATCTGGGGCTGGGCGTCGGCGGTCTGCTCGGCGGGCTGCTGGTGGACACCTCGTCCCCGGACAGCTTTGTGCGGCTCTTCGCGATCGACGCGGTGATGTTCCTGGTGCTGGGTGCCGCGGTGGCGACCGTACGGCTGCCGAAGGGGCCGGTGCTCGACGGCGCGGTGCCGACCGACGCGTCCGCCGGTGGGACCGGCGGCTGGCGGACCCTGCTGGCGCACCGGGCCATGGTGCAGCTGTGTGTGCTGGGCTTCGTGCTGTTCTTCGCCTGCTACGGGCAGTTCGAGTCCGGGCTGTCGGCGTTCGCCGTGGACGTCGCCCATGTGTCGCCCGCGATGCTGGGCGTGGCGCTGGCGGCGAATACGGCGGCGATCGTGCTGGCGCAGTTCGTGGTGCTCAAGCTGGTCGAGCGGCGGCGGCGCAGCCGGGTGATCGCGCTGGTCGGGCTGGTGTGGACGGTCGCGTGGGTGGTGGCCGGGGGCGCCGGTCTGGTGCCGGGCAGCCAGGTCATGGGCACGGCCGCGATCATCTCGGCGTACGCGCTCTTCGGTCTCGGTGAGGCATTGCTGTCGCCGACCGTCGCGCCGCTGGTGGCCGATCTGGCGCCGTCATCCCTGCTGGGGCAGTACAACGCGGCGTTCTCCCTGGTGAAGCAGTTGGCGCTGGCGGTCGGCCCGGCGTTCGGCGGGCTGATGGCGGGGGCCGGTCTGTACGGGGCGTACATCGCGGTGCTGGTCGTCTGCTCGCTGGGCATATCGGTGCTCGCGCTGCGGCTGGGCGGGCGGCTGTCGGCGTGGCAGGACAATCCGCTGCGCGGGGCGGCGCCCTCGGTGCCCGCGCCGCGTACGGAGTCGTCAGCTCCGGTGACCACGGCGGTCTGACGGCCGCCGCGCTCATCCCGCTTCCCGCCCTCCTCGCCGGACGTCCTTATGGTTCACCGGCGGGGAGGGCGAATTCGCACCACACCGCCTTTCCGCCGCCCGGTGTGCGGCGTGAGCCCCACGAGGAGGCGATGGTCGCGACGATCGAGATGCCGCGCCCGGCCTCGTCGACCGGTTCGGCCCGGCGGCGGCGGGGCAGATGGTCGTCGCCGTCGGTCACCTCGATGATCAGGCGCCGGTCGGTGCGGCGCAGCCGCAGCCGCATCGGGGGCGTGCCGTGCTGGAGGGAGTTGGCGACCAGCTCGCTGGCGGCGAGGACGCCCAGGTCGCGCAGTTCCATGGGGAAGCGCCAGCTGGCGAGGACTCCGGAGGCGAACGCCCGGGCGCGCGGCGCCGCTTCCACCCCGCCGAGGAGTTCGAGGGCGGCGTTGTGGAACAGCTCCGCGTCATGGCCGCTGCGGGCGGGGTGCTGGAGGACCAGGACGGCGACGTCGTCGTCGTGCGCGGCGGTGATGCCGAGCGCCCGGATGAGGCGGTCGCACATCACCTGGGGGGTGCCGGTCGCGCCCGCGAAGACGCGCTCCAGGGCGGCGACGCCGTCGTAGATGTCCTTGTCGCGCCGCTCCACCAGCCCGTCCGTGTACAGGACGGCGCTGGCGCCGGGGCCGAGCGGGACGGAGCCGGAGGTGTGCAGCCAGCCGCCGGTGCCCAGCGGCGGGCCGGTGGGTTCGGCGGCGCGGCGCACGGTGCCGTCCGGGTCGCGGACCAGGATCGGCAGATGGCCCGCGGAGGCGTAGACGAGGCGGCTCTCGTTGGGGTCGTGGACCGCGTAGACGCAGGTGGCGATCTGGTTGGCGTCGATCTCGGCGGCCAGCCCGTCGAGGAGCTGGAGCACCTCGTGCGGGGGCAGGTCGAGGCGGGCGTAGGCGCGGACGGCGGTGCGCAGCTGGCCCATGACGGCGGCGGCGCGGACGCCGCGCCCCATCACGTCCCCGATGACGAGGGCGGTGCGGCCCGCGCCGAGGGTGATGACGTCGTACCAGTCGCCGCCGACCGCCGCGTCCTTGCCGCCGGGCTGGTAGGTGACGGCGACCCGCAGGTCGTCGGGTTGTTCCAGCTCCTGCGGGAGGAGGCTGCGCTGGAGGGTGACGGCGGTCTCGCGCTGCAGCCGCTCGCTGGCGCGCAGCCGCTCGGCGGACTCGACCTGGTCGGTGACGTCGGCGCCGAAGACGAGGACGCCGCGGACCGGTTCGGCGGCGACCTCGGGGGCCGCCGTCACCGTGGCGGTCACGGTGGCCTGCGCGGCCGTGCCGGGGAGCGCCTGGTCGGGGAGCACCGCCGTGTCGGGGAGCGCCTGGTCGGGGACGGTTCCGTCGTGGGCGGGCACGGGGGCTGGGCCCGGGGCCGGGGCGGCCATCTCGATGGGCGAGCAGGTGAAGGTGTAGTACCCGTGCCGCGAGCGGCCGGAGGCCGTGGCCGCCGACTCGGGCTCGGCTTCGGTGTCCGGCGTCGTCGGCCCGGGCACCGGGGCCTCGGGCGCCGCGGGGACGCGCCGCGCCTTGACCGTACGCGGCGTGCCGCTGCGCAGGACCTGGTCCATCAGCGGCAGCAGGCCCAGCTCACGCAGCTCGGGCAGGGCCTGGCCCGCGGGGACGCCACGGGTCCGGTCGCCGAACAGGTCGGCGTAGGCGTCGTTGACGTAGGCGATGCGGTGCTCGGGGCCGTACACCACCGCGACCAGGGCCGGGACCTGGCCGAGGACGTCGTGGACGGACAGCCCGTCGAGGGTCGGGACGGCGGCGGGCGGCGGGCCGCCCGGGGCGGTGCCGGGCGCTCCCGGCAGCGGTGGCTCGCCGACGGCGGAGGGGTCGGTGCGCTCGCCGCGGGCGGCCGGGACGGAGCCGCCGCCCGGGGCGGGCTGCGGACGCCGCGCGGCGCGGTCGGACCGCGCGGCGCTGCGTCGCTGCGTTCGGGGGAGCCGGGCGCTCCAGCGCGTGAAGTTCACTGCGGGTTACCTCGTGGGGTGGTGGCTGAGCAGCGCGCCGGCGCGGGATCGGGGAGAGGGATGCGGGTGCGGGGGACGGCCCCCGGGGGAATGCAGCAAACTTCCGAATCCTCGCGATTGTCACTCTTTGCAGATACGAGCCCACCCATGGTCACACGTCCAGTGTGGCCGACCGGACTGACATCCGTGAGACGCCGTTCGTGGGAGGGGAGTTCCCGGCTCCGCCCCGTCGGGGTCAACTGGCGGTCAACTGGCTTCGGGATGGCGTCCGGTGTCGGCGGCGAGTTTGAACTCCGCGCGGGGGTTCTCCAGCGATCCGAGCGAGACGATCTCGCGCTTGAACAGGCCGGACAGGATCCATTCGGCCAGCACCCGCGCCTTGCGGTTGAAGGTCGGCACCCGGCTGAGGTGGTAGACGCGGTGCATGAACCACGCCGGATAGCCCTTCACCTTGCGGCCGTACAGATGTGCGACACCCCGGTGGAGGCCGAGGGAGGCCACGGAACCGGCGTACTTGTGCTCGTAGTCGGTGAGCGGACGGCCGTCGAGCGAGGCGAGCAGGTTCTCGGCGAGGACCTTCGCCTGGCGGACGGCGTGCTGCGCGTTGGGGGCGCAGACGGCGCCGGGCTCGGCCGCCGTACGGTCCGGCACGGACGCCGCGTCCCCGGCGGCCCAGGCGTGCTCCACTCCGTCCACCTGCAGCGCCGCGGTGCAGGTGAGGCGGCCGCGGGCGTTCAGCGGGAGGTCGGTGGAGGCGAGGATGGGCGACGGTTTGACGCCCGCGGTCCACACGAGGGTGCGGGTGGGGAAGCGTGAGCCGTCACTCAGTACGGCGACCCGGTCCTGGCAGGAGTCGAGGCGGGTTTCCAGCCGTACGTCGATGTTGCGGCCGCGCAGTTCCCGGACGGCGTACGTGCCCATCTCCTCGCCGACCTCGGGGAGGATCCGGTTGGTGGCCTCGACGAGGATCCACTTCAGGTCCTCGGGCGCGATGTTGTGGTAGTAGCGGACGGCGTACCGGGCCATGTCCTCCAGCTCGCCGAGAGCCTCGACGCCCGCGTACCCGCCGCCGACGAACACGAAGGTCAGCGCGGAGTCGCGGACGTCGGGGTCGCGGGTGGAGGACGCGATGTCGAGCTGTTCGAGGACGTGGTTGCGCAGCCCGATGGCCTCTTCGACGGTCTTGAAGCCGATGCCGGTCTCGGCGAGGCCGGGGACCGGGAGGGTGCGGGAGACGGATCCGGGCGCCAGCACCAGCTCGTCGTAGTGGACCTCGATCGAACCGGTGCCCTCCTCCTCGGTGGCGAGCGTTCTGATGGTCGCGGTGCGTTTGCCGTGATGGATCGCGGTCGCCTCGCCGATGATGACCTGGCAGTCGCCGAGGACCCGGCGCAGCGGCACCACGACGTGGCGGGGCGAGATCGACCCGGCCGCGGCCTCCGGCAGGAACGGCTGGTAGGTCATGTACGGCTCGGGATCGACCACGATGACCTGTACGGCGCCGTGCCTCAGCTCCCGCCTGAGCTTCCGCTGGAGGCGCAGCGCGGTGTACATCCCGACGTAGCCGCCGCCGACAACGAGAATGCGCGCTGGTTCCTTCACCCTCCCATGAGGCATCCGCGACCGCGGTTTGTCCACAGCCCCGACGAATTGTGTGACCGGAGGTCCGGAGGCGCCCCCGGGCCGGGGAGCGGTGCGGCGCGGGGTATACGCGCAGGTCAGGGCGTGGCCACGGGGGGCGGGACGGTCCGGGAGGCGGGGTAGGGTGGCCTGGTGGTCCGGTTGGGGGACGGTCTGTCCCGACCTACCCTCTTCATTCTTGACCTGGGCTCAACTATGTTCGTACTTCGTCGGGGTTGTGACTGCCCCGGCTGACAGGGCGGGGAGTCTCCGGGGGGAGACGTCATTACCGGGGGATCACTTATGCACCTTCAGGGTTCGTCATGGTCCGCAGCCGTCGCGTCCTCGGACGGAACGGGCGGCCGGAGCACTCCGCTGCGCGTGGACGCGCAGCGCAATCTGGAACATGTCCTGCGTGCGGCGCGCGAAGTCTTCGGTGAGCTGGGGTACGGGGCTCCGATGGAGGACGTGGCGCGGCGGGCGCGGGTCGGGGTGGGCACCGTCTACCGGCGGTTCCCCAGCAAGGACGTGCTCGTCCGCCGCATAGCGGAGGAGGAGACGGCCAGGCTGACCGATCAGGCACGGGCGGCGCTGGGGCAGGAGAACGAGCCGTGGTCCGCGCTGGCCCGGTTCCTGCGCACCTCGGTGGCGTCCGGCGCGGGCCGGTTGCTGCCGCCGCAGGTGCTGCGGGTCGGGGTCGACGCGGAGACGGAGATCCGGGTTCCGCAGCAGCGGCAGGTGGCGGCGTTATCCGCCCCGGCACCGGCGGGTGCGGTGTCCGCACCGGCGGGTGCCGTGCAGACAGCGGCGGTGCCGTCGGCCGGTGCGGCGCAGCCGGAGTTGCGGCTGGTCGAAGAGCCGGGCATGGAGCAGGACGAGCCGGACGACGCGGGCGCGGCGATCCTGCTGCAGGTCGTCGGGCAGCTGGTCGAGCGGGCACGGGCCGCGGGTGAGCTGCGCCCGGATGTGACGGTCGCCGATGTGCTGCTGGTGATCGCCACGGCCGCGCCGTCGCTGCCGGACGCGGCGCAGCAGGCCGCGGCGTCGGCCCGGCTGCTGGACATCCTGCTGGACGGGCTGCGGTCGCGGCCGGTGGGGTGACCGGGGGGGGAGCCACCTTCTGAGCGCTCAGCACTTCCTGATCGCTCAGCGCCTTCTGATCGATCCGTTCGCCGGGTGCGTTCCGCCCGGCGAACGGCGGTCGGGGCGGGGTTCGCTCGTTCGTTTCGGGTGCGCGTCGGGCGTCTTCCCCGTATGGGTGACCGTATGCCGCCCTGTTTTCCGGGGCGGTCAGCTTTCCGGGGGCGGTCAGCTTCCGGGGCGGTCAGCTTTCCGGGGGCGGTCAGCTTCCGGGGCGGTCAGCTTTCCGGGGGCGGTCAGCTTCCGGGGCGGTCAGGACCTCGTCGAGCAGCGCTATGGCCTCGTCGACGGTCAGGCCTGTGGCCTCGTCGCGTAGCTTCCCGGCCACAGCCGCGCCCAGCGCCGCACCCGCCCGATCCTCGGTCACTCCGGTCTCCGCGAGCGCCAGCGGGGTACGCGGCAGCCGCCCGCGCCAGCCGTCGGCCGCGCCCAGCAGCCGGACGGCCTGCCGTTCGTGTCCGTGCCGCACCAGGATGTACGCGGCGGAGTCCGCCTGCTGGGCGAGCAGCGCCTCCGTACAGCCCACCTCGACGCCCAGGCGCAGCGTGTCGCGCAGCGTGCGCAGCCCGCCCCACGGGTCGCCCTCCTCGGCGCTGACCCGCCCCTCCAGCTCCTGCACCACGACCCAGAACTGCGGCGGCGGAGTCGCCTTCGCCGCCTGCCGCCGCGCGTCCTCGACGTACGCCCGCGCCTCGGCCGGATCGCCGCCCAGCAGCTCGATGTTGCCGCGCATCAGGCGGTTGAAGGCCCGGACATCCACGGCGCCCCAGCGCTCGGCCTCCTGCTCGGAGTGGTCCAGCAGCTTCGCCGCGCCCTCGGGGTCCCCGGCGTTGAGGGCGAGGTCGGCCATCCGGGTGATGAGGAACGGCACCTCGGTGTGCGCGCCGATCTCCCGGGCCAGCCGCTGCGCCTCCTCGTAGGCGGCGCCCGCCTCGGTGAGCCGCCCGCGCATCGTCGCCATCTCGCCCCCGGCGCTCTGCACCTGGGCGAGCATCCAGCGGTCGCCGACGCGGGTGCTCAGCTCGCGCAGCTCGGCGTAGTCGGCCTCGGCGCGCTCGATACCGCTCGACGTGTCGATGGCGAGGTGCGCGCGGAACATGAGCGCGACGCCGAGCGCCCAGTCGTCGCCGTGCTCGCGGCAGTTGGCCACCGTCGCGTCCATCAGCGGGATCATCGCGGTGTGGCCGTCGAGGAGGTATCCGGCGAACGGCCACAGCACGCCGGGGAAGCGGGCGCTGCGCGGGCCCGGATGGCTGCCGTAGACGTCGCGCGTGCGCTGGGCTATCAACCGCGTCTCGGGGTCCTTCACGTCCGGGCCGCGGCCGGTGTCGGCGAGCAGGAAGAACCGCAGCAGCCTCAGATCCATGCGGTGCCAGTAGCGGGTGGCGGCGGGGTCGATCCCGTCGGCGCCGTCCGGGGCGGGAGGCGGCATGTCCACGGCTGGGCGGTCCCGCTTGTCCTCTCGTTCGTCGGCCGGGTCGTCTCGTTCGTCGGCCGGGTCGTGGTCGAGGGTCAGGGCCCGGTGGGCCCAGGCGGCGCCCTCGTCGCGGTAGTTGCGCAGCCACCAGAACCAGCCCATCGCGAGGATGATCGCGAACGAGGTGCCCTCGTCGCGGGCGGTGAGGGAGCGGTGCAGGGCGGCCCGGATGTTGTCGAGGTCGGTCTCGACGCGGCGCAGCCAGGGCAGCTGTTCGGCGGAGCGCAGCCGGGGCTCGGCGGCGCGGACGAAGTCCCGGAAGTGGGCGATGTGCCGGGCCGAGGCGGCGGCGTGGTCGGCCCGGGCGGCGGGGTCCTCGGCGGCCCGCTCTCCGACGTACTCGTGGATCGTCTCCAGCATGCGGTAGCGGGCCTCGCCCATCGGCCCGCCCGGCGGGTGATCGACGGCCAGGAGGGACTTGTCGGCCAGCGCCCCGAGCAGGTCGAGCACCTCAGGGGGCGCGATGGGGGCGGCGGAGTGTGCGGGGGTGTGCGCGGGGGCGTACGCATCGGCGCGTATGGCCGCACGCTCCGGCGCGTCCGCGCGGAATGCTTCCGCGGCGTCCGCGCAGACCGCCTCCGCCGCGGCCAGGCTCCATCCGCCCGCGAAGACCGACGCCCGGCGCAGCACGGTGCGTTCCCGTTCGTCCAGCAGGTCCCAGGACCAGTCGACCACCGCCCGCAGGGTCTGCTGGCGCGGCAGGGCGGTCCTGCTGCCGTTGGTCAGCAGGTGGAACCGGTCGTCCAGGCGGTCGGCGATCTGCCTCGGGGTCAGCAGCCGCAGCCGGGCCGCGGCCAGCTCGATCGCCAGCGGCAGTCCGTCCAGGCGGCGGCAGATCTCCGCGACCGCCGCCGCCGTGTCCGGGTCCCCGGCCGGGTCGAATCCGGGCCGTACGGTCGCGGCGCGCTCGGCGAACAGCTGGTGGGCGGGGGCGGGCGGCAGCGGCTCCACGGGCCGTACGGTCTCGCCGGGCACGCCCAGCGGCTCCCGGCTGGTGGCCAGGACGGTCACGCCAGGGCAGTGCGCCAGCAGCGCCTCGGTGAGCCGGGCGGCGGGGTCGATGACGTGCTCGCAGTTGTCGAGCAGGAGCAGCAGGCGGCGGTCGGCGCAGTACTCGACCAGGCGGGTCGCCGGGTCGACGACGTCCGCCCCGCCGGTCGTCCGGCCGTCGAGTCCGGAGGCGAGCAGTGTCGTCTCGCGGCGGCCGACGGCGCTCAGGACGGCGCCGGGTACGGCGGAGGCCTCGTCCAGCGAGGCGAGTTCGACCACCCAGACGCCGTCCGGGTAGGCGGCCGTCACGGTCGCGGCGGTCTCCTCGGACAGCCGGGTCTTGCCGGAACCGCCCGGTCCGGTCAGCGTGACCAGCCGGGAGCCGTCCAGGTCCCGGCAGATGGCGCCGATCTCGCTCTGGCGGCCGACGAAGCTGGTGAGGCGGGCCCGGAGGTTGCCGGGCGGAGCCGGGGGCGGGACCGGGCGCGGCTCCCGGCCGGGGGCGCGGTCCCGGCCGGGGGCGCGGTCCCGGGTGCGATCCGCGGCGCGGTAGCGGTCCTGTCCCGAGTCGCCGTCGCGGTCCGAGTCGCGGTCGCCGTCGCGGTCCGGCCCCGGGTCGCCGTCGCGGTCCGGGCGGCGGTGCCGGTCGCCGTCCGGGGCGCGGTCACGGTCGGCGTAGCGGTACCGGGCGCCGTCCGGGCGGCGGCCCCGGTCGCCGTCCGCGGCGCGCCCGACAGTCGGTGGCCCCGGCGGTGGCATGGCGCCCGTAGGCGGCGGCTCGCCCGCCAGCAGCTGCCGGTGCAGTTCCCGCAGCTCCGTGCCGGGGTCGGTGCCGAGCCGGTCGGCGAGGAGCGCGCGGACGTCCTCGTACGCGGCGAGGGCGTCGGCCGAGTGCCCGGCGGCCCGCAGCGCGCGGATCAGCTGAGCGTGGAACGTTTCGTCAAGCGGATGGTCGGCGACCAGCTCGCGCAGCTCCGGAACGACGTCCGCCGGGCGGCCGCGGGCGAGGTCGGCGTCGATGCGGCGGTGCAGCGCCGCCAGCCGCCGCGCCTCGGCCCGGGCGGCGGACGCGTCCCGCTCCGGCAGGTCGGCGAGCGCCGGGCCGCGCCACAGCGCGAGCGCCCGCCGGAGCGTGGTGGCGGCCGTGTGGGGATCACCGGCGTCGAGGGCGCGCATGCCGTCGTCGGCCAGCCGCTCGAAGCGCAGCAGATCGACGTCGTCCTGGGGCGCGGCGGTCGCGAGACGGTAGCCGCCGGGCGAGGAGACCACGGCCTCCCGCCCGATCGCCCGCCGCAACCGGCCCACCAGCGCCTGGAGCGCGGCGGGCGCGTCGTGCGGCGGGTCGGTGGCCCACACCTCGTCGATGAGGACGTCGACGGGGATGGGCCCGGGCCGTGCGGCACGCAGGGCGAGCGCGGCGAGCAGCGCACGGATCCGGGGCCCGCCGAGGGACAGCGGGTTCCCGTGTTCGTCGCGTGCTTCGGTCGTGCCGAGGATGAGATACCGCACGGCGGTCATTCTCCTGGGTTTGCCGCGGAAGGGGACACTCCATCACGAGCGGGTCGCACAGCCGTGACGCGGTCGCCCGCCAGGCGCCGCACGCCGCGGCCCGCTCGGGCTGACGGCCCGACGCCACCGTAATCCCGACGACACGGCGACGCACCGCCATATCGACCACCCCGGACCGGGCGCCCCCGCCTCGGCCGGGCGGTCCCCCGGCCGCCGGGCAACGCGCCCGCAGCGCGAGGTGTCAGGTACGCGGTGCGGGGCGGCGGACGTCCGGGGCGTCAGAGCGAGGGGCGGGGGACCACTCCGCCCGCTACCGCGCGTTGGCGGGGGGCCGCTGTGCCGGTCCAGCAGGTGCCTCGGCGGGAGAGGAGGCGGCGTAGCCAGACCTCGGTGGAGACCAGTTCGGCCAGGCCGTCCAAGGGCAGGCGTTCGCCCTCGGAGGCCGCGCGCAGCGCCTTGCGGACGACGCGGGCCTCGATGAGTCCGGCGTCGGCCAGCAGGGGGGCATCGAAGAGGCCGACGAGATCGCCGAGCCAGGTGCGCAGGCCCGCGCGTACGGAGGCGGAGTGGGCGGCGTGGGAGGTGGCGCCCCAGCCGGTGGGGAGGTCGCGGATGCCCGCGCCCGCCAGGACCGTACGCAGGACGGAGGCGCGCGCTCCGGGCTGGACGCGCAGGGCTTCGGGGAGCGCGCGGCAGGCGCGTACGACCTGGTTGTCGAGGAAGGGGGCGTGCAGGCGCTGGCTGCGCACCTCCGCCGCCTGCTCGAAGACGCGGTGGTCGGCGGCGTACCGGGCGAGGGCGGCGTCGGCGCGGCGTTCGCCGGGGCGGCGCAGGAGGGCGGGGCGCAGCGCCGCCTCTTCGAGCCGTACGGACACCTCGGCGAGGGCTTCCCCGGTGAGCCAGCGGGCGGCCGGGCCGGGGCGGCACCAGGCGAGCGAGGCGAGGGAAGCGGAGACGGCGCCCGCGGCGACACCCGCGCCGTCGTCGGTGAAGCGGCGCTCCAGGAGGCGCGCGGCGGCTTCCTGCACGCCGTCCCGGTAGGAGGTGCGGGCCAGCCGCCGGGCGGCGCGGTAGACGGTGAAGGGGACGAAGAAGGAGTGGGCGTTGGGCCCGTCGGCCTTGGCGAGGGCGGTGGCCGGGCGCAGCAGGTGGCGTCTGCGGCGGTCGAGCAGCAGGTCGGCGAGGCGGGCCGGGTGGGCGTCGAGCACCTGGCGGGCACCGTGGCCGACGAAGTGGTCGGCGCTGCCCGCGGCGAGGCGGCGGCGGTGGCGTTCGGCGATGACGAGGGAGGGGCCGGGCTCGTCGGTGAGGGCGCCGGTGTCGAGGGCGGCGTACGGGAGGGCCTCTTCGCCCCCGGCGACGACCACGTGGTGCAGCCGGGGGTTGGCGGCGATGGCGCCCGCGCGCTCCAGTTCGGCCTCGCGGCTGCGGGCGCCGCCGGTGGTGACGAGGTCGTTGAAGGTGACGGCGAGGAGGCGTTCACCGGCCTCGGTGCCGTGGCCGAGGAGGGTACCGGGCATGCCGGGGAGCCCGGCGGCGAGCAGGGCGAGCGTGGCGGAGGCGCTGCCTCCGGACAGGTCGGCGCCGATGCCGGGGGCCGGGGCGCCACGGGCGGCGCGGCGTTCGGCGGGGCCCATGCCGGGGACGGGCCCGGGGTCGAGGTCGTCGGCGGCGGGGGCGTGGCGGGGTGCGGTGAGGCGGGCGCGTACGGCTTCGAGCAGGGCGTCCCGTACGCCCTCCACGGCCTTGTCCTGGTCGAGCGGGGGCGCGGCGACGGCGAGCGAGGCGGTGGGTTCGTAGCCGGTGATGTCGCGGGCGCCGTCGCGCAGGACGAGCGCGTGTCCGGGCGGCACCCGTCTGACGCCCATGTACGGCGTGCCGTCGCCGACGGCTTCCGGGGAGTCGGGGCAGGCGAGCAGCGCGCCGAGGTGGCTGACGTCGAGCTGGGCCTCGATGAGGTCGGCGAGCGGGAGCGCGGCGGTGGCATACGCGGTGCCGCCGGACCAGTCGGTGTGGAAGACGGGCCGGGCCCCGGCCAGGTCACCGGCGATGGTGATGCGGCGGCCGACCTGGGCGACGGCCGTGTAGCTGCCGGGCCAGGCGGTGAGGTGGCGCAGGGCGCCGCCGCGGGCGGCGAACAGGCCGACCCGCAACTCCTCGTCGGTGGCGCCGCAGCAGCCGAAGACGGCGAGCCGGGTGAAGGGGTCGGCCTGGACGACGCGCACCTCGTCGGGCCGCCAGTCGCCGACCGCCCACAGCGGATCGGGGTCGGACCACAGGAGCTGGGCACCGACCGGCTGGATCGCACGGCCTTCCGGGGGGACCGGGCCGGATGCGGTACTGCTCCACCCCACCAACCACCGCATCGCCGCCTCCACAGGCTGTGGGCATCCAGGGCAACCAAGAAGTAGGTGCCATCATGCACAGCTTGTTGACGGTTTCGACATCGAACCGGACAACTACGTGGATCTCTTGGATGTCCCTTGACTGCGTATGACTGCAGATGGCCGCGGGAATTCCAGGAGTTGATCACGGTCATGACGCACCGTTCCGCCGTGGCCCATGCTGCCACGACTGGGGCGCACAACAGCGCAAGGACGCCGACGCGTGTACGAGGCAGCCGCCACGGCGTGGCCAGCGGGCAGCTCCACGGCGTACGGCGAGGGCGACGCCACTCCACTCACGGGCGACGCCAACCCACCCACGGGCGACGCCAACCCGCTGACGAGGGAAGGGGCTTCCCGCGCCGGGCCTCCCCCTCCCCGGCCCGCCGCGGGAGCCCGGCTCTGGCAGGCGATATCCGGCCAAGTTCGCCGTGGCGCGCTCGGTGGTCTTGCGGATGACCCGCCATCATCCGGACCGCCGCGCGCCGTTCGCCGTCGCTCGCCTCCACACCTTCCCAACACGACAGTCCGGGAGGCGGCTTCCGCCTCCCGGACCGTTCCGCCACCCGCGGGGAATGAGGCGGCGGCGTCCCCCAGCCCACTGGATCCAGTACAGCGGGCCGACCCACGCAGGTCCCATCGAAACGTTCTCGCCGGGACTGAGACAGAGCGCACACACGGGCGCACAGCCACACACACCGGGAGCACGCGTCACGCCCCGCACGCCCGTTCGTACAAGAATCTCGCCATCCGGGACACCACCTCTTAACGGTCGGGATGCGGCGAACTACGCTGGGTTTACGAATGCCCCGCGCCCATGCCGGGGCGGCCGTCGGTGCTGTCGAGGGGTGCGCATGTCCAGGGAGCCACGCGGGCCGAACGAGAAGCTCGGCACCGTTCTCGCCCTCGCTGGGATCAGCAATGCCGGGCTCGCGCGCAGAGTCAACGACCTCGGCGCCCAGCGTGGCCTGACTCTTCGCTACGACAAGACGTCCGTTGCGCGCTGGGTGTCCAAGGGCATGGTGCCCCAGGGCGCCGCGCCCCATCTGATTGCGGCCGCTATCGGGAGCAAACTCGGCCGCCCCGTCCCACTCCATGAGATCGGGCTCGCCGACGCCGATCCGGCCCCCGAGGTCGGGCTCGCGTTCCCGCGCGACATCGGCCAGGCAGTCCGCTCCGCGACCGAGCTGTACCGGCTTGATCTCGCGGGTCGGCGCGGCGGGGTGGGTATCTGGCAGAGCCTGGCCGGATCCTTCGCGGTCAGCGCGTACGCCACCCCCGCCTCCCGCTGGCTCATATCCCCGGCCGACACGTCGGTCGCCCGCGGCCCTGAGGACGCCGAGGAGGCGGACGGCGCGGCGGGCGCGGGCGGTGCGGGCGGAGCGGGCGGCAGCGGTGCCGACGCCTTACCGCAGCGCGTCGGCCACAGCGACGTCACCAAGCTGCGCGAGGCCGCCGAGGACGCGCGCCGCTGGGACTCCAAGTACGGCGGCGGCGACTGGCGTTCCTCCATGGTCCCCGAATGCCTGCGGGTCGACGCGGCGCCGCTGCTGCTCGGCTCGTACAGCGACGAGGTCGGCCGCTCCCTCTTCGGCGCCACCGCCGAACTGACTCGGCTGGCCGGGTGGATGGCCTTCGACACCGGCCAGCAGGAGGCCGCCCAGCGGTACTACATCCAGGCGCTGCGGCTCGCCCGCGCCGCCGCCGACGTCCCGCTCGGCGGCTACGTCCTGGCGTCGATGAGCCTGCAGGCCACCTACCGCGGCTTCGCCGACGAGGGCGTGGACCTCGCCCAGGCCGCCCTGGAGCGCAACCGCGGCCTGGCCACCGCCCGCACCATGAGCTTCTTCCGGCTGGTCGAGGCGCGCGCCCAGGCCAAGTCCGGGGACGGCCCGGCCTGCGGGGCGGCGCTGAAGTCCTCCGAGGGCTGGCTGGAGCGGTCCCGGGCGGGCGACCCCGACCCGTCCTGGCTCGACTTCTACAGCCACGAGCGGTTCGCGGCCGACGCCGCCGAGTGCTACCGCGACCTGCGGCTGCCGCGCCAGGTGCGGCGCTTCACCGAGCAGGCGCTGGCCCGGCCGACGGAGGAGTTCGTACGGTCCCACGGGCTGCGGCTCGTCGTCTCCGCCGTGGCCGAACTGGAGTCCGGCAACCTGGACGCGGCGTGCGCGGCGGGCGCCCGGGCCGTGGAGGTCGCCAACCGCATCTCTTCCGCGCGTACCACGGAGTACGTACGCGATCTGATGCACCGGCTGGAGGCGTACCGGGACGAGCCGCGGGTGGCGGAGCTGCGGGAGCGGGCCCGTCCGCTGCTGGTGACACCGGCGTGAGGGGCTCTCCGTGGTGACGGCGGCGGCGTCTGCGGTGAGCATCGGCGGCATCTGCGGTGAACATCGGTGACCCGGTATCGGTGACCCGGTATCGGTGACCCTCGCGTGAGCTTCGGGCAAAGCCCGCGTGATCTTCACGCACCCGTCCGGATCCCAGGCGCCGCACGGGTTTCGGGCCGCTGTCAGTGGCGCAGGTCATGATAGGGATCGACGGTCGGGTGACCGGAGGGGTCGGGCGACGGTCGGTTGTGGCGCGTGGGGAGGTGCATGGCGTGACGGCGGTGGACTGCGACGTGCTGGTGATCGGGGGCGGGATCGTCGGCCTGTCGACGGCGTACGCGATCACGCGCGCGGCGCCCGGCACCCGCGTGACCGTGCTGGAGAAGGAGGCGGGCCCGGCCCGCCACCAGACCGGGCGGAACAGCGGAGTGATCCACAGCGGGATCTACTACCGTCCGGGCTCGCTGAAGGCGCGGTTCGCGGTGCGCGGCGCGGCGGAGATGGTGAAGTTCTGCGCCGAGTACGGCATCGCCCATGAGGTGACCGGCAAGCTCATCGTCGCCACCGAGCGCTCCGAGCTGCCACGGCTGCACGCCCTGGTCCAGCGCGGCCGGGAGAACGGGATCCCGGTGCGCGAGCTGGGCCCCGCCCAGATAGCGGAGTACGAGCCGTGGGTGCGCGGCCTCGCCGCGATCCACGTCGGCACGACGGGGGTGTGCGACTTCGGCGCGGTGGCGGCGCGGCTGGCCCGGCTCGCGCGGGACGCGGGCGCGTCCGTGCGGTACGGGGCGGGGGTGACCCGCATCGGCCGCCGCCCGGCGGCGGTCGCGGTCCGCACGGCGGACGGCACGGTGCTGCGGGCGCGGGCCCTGGTCAACTGCGCGGGGCTCCAGTGCGACGCGATCGCCCGGCTAGCGGGCGACGACCCCGGTATGCGGATCGTCCCCTTCCGCGGTGAGTACTACGAGCTGGTGCCGTCGCGTACGTCCCTGGTCAACGGCCTGGTCTACCCGGTTCCCGACCCCGCGTTCCCGTTCCTCGGCGTCCATCTGACCCGCGGCATCGACGGCGGCGTCCACCTCGGGCCCAACGCGGTGCCCGCGCTCGCCCGCGAGGGCTACACCTGGCGCACGGTCCGCCCGCGCGAGCTGGCCGGGACGCTGGCGTACCCGGGCGCCTGGCGGATAGCCCACCGCCACTGGCGGTACGGGGCGGGCGAGCTGCACCGCTCCCTCTCCAAGCGCGCCTTCACCGACGCCGTCCGCCGGCTGCTGCCGGATGTGACCCCCGACGACCTGATAGCCGCCCCGGCCGGGGTGCGCGCCCAGGCGGTGCTGCGGGACGGCACGCTCGTGGACGACTTCCTGATCTCCCAGTCCCCCCGAGTCGTCCACGTCCTCAACGCCCCCTCCCCCGCCGCCACCGCGTCCCTCCCCATCGGCCGCGAGGTGGCGAGGCGGGTGCTGGCGACGCTGTGACCGGCCTCACGACGACCGCCACCCGGTAGCGGGCGGGCCGGGCCAGCGCCCTCGCCCGCGGGCCCCAGGCCGCACGGCGCACCCCGGCCACGACCGATTGCCGCGACGGGTTGCCGCGACCGCCACGGTGCCGACGGGGGGGGTGCGCCACGGTGCCGACGGGGGTGCGCCACGGTCCCGACCGAGGGGGCGCCACGGTCCCGACCGAGGGGGCGCCACGGTCCCGACGGGGTGCGGGGCGGAGCCCGAGCCGGGGGTGCAGGGCGCAGCCCCAGCCGGGGGTGCGCGGACGCAGCCCCAGCCGGAGGCGCAGGGGCGCAGCCCCAGCCGGGGCGCAGGGGCGCAGCCCCGACGGGGGTACGGGGGCGGAGCCCCCGGAAGGGGTCTGGGGCGGAGCCCCAGCCGGGGCCCGGGGGCGGAGCCCCCGGTTTCGGGAAGGGGCGGGGTGGGGAAAAGGCCCACCCCCGTGCGCCCGGGAGCGGACCCACCCCCGCCCGTAGAATCGGAAGCACTGTGTCCGAGAACTCCACCGCCCCCGATGCCCACGCGGAGCGCCACCGCACCGTGCCCGCTCCCGCCTCCGCCCCCGCCAGCGACCGCGACCGCGACCGCGCCGAGCCCCGCTTCCCCGGGGGACCCGCCGCCGACCCGGCCGGTTCGCACCATGAGCGCCGCATCCGTTCCTTCCGCCCCCGCCGCGGCCGGGTGACCGTCGGCCAGGGCGAGGCGCTGCGCCGCCTGTGGCCGCAGTGGGGGCTGGACATCGACGGGCTGCACCCCCTCGACCTCGGCGAGCTGTTCGGCGACCCGGACCTCCCCGTCGTCCTGGAGATCGGCTTCGGCATGGGCGAGGCCACCGCGCAGATGGCCGCCGCCGACCCCGGCACCGGCATCCTCGCGGTCGACGTCCACACCCCCGGCCAGGGCAATCTGCTCGCCCTCGCCGAACGCGACGGCCTGTCCAACGTCCGGGTGGCCAACGGCGACGCGATCATCCTGCTGCGCGAGATGCTGGCGCCCGCCGCCCTCTCCGGGCTGCGCGTCTACTTCCCGGACCCGTGGCCCAAGAAGCGGCACCACAAGCGCCGGTTGCTCCAGCCCGAGTTCGTCGAGCTGGCCGCCACCCGGCTGCGCCCCGGCGCGCTGCTGCACTGCGCGACCGACTGGGAGCCGTACGCGGAGCAGATGCTGGAGGTCCTGACCGCCAGCCCGTCGTTCGACAACACCCAGCCCGACGGCGGCTACAGCCCGCGCCCGGACTTCCGCCCGCTCACCAAGTTCGAGTCCCAGGGGCTGGACAAGGGGCATATCGTCCACGACCTGATCTTCCGCCGCAACGACGCATAGCGGCCCTGCGCGGATGGGAACAATCCCGCAGTCCGCCACTCCCCCGTTCGTTAGGGTCGGTTGAGTGCATCAGTCCCCGTCCCCCCACCAGCCGCCCGATCCGCCGGTCACGCCGTACGAGCCGTACGCGCCGTACGACCAGCAGCCGTGGCTCGACGGCGTGGCCGCTCCGGGAGGCTGGCCACACGCACCACACCCGGGGCACCCTGGGCACCCGGGCTACCCAGGACACCCCGGGCACCCAGGAGGGGCGTGGGGCAGAACCAGCCGCTTCAGCCTCAGCCGCCTCTGGGACAACAAGGCACTGCGCGCCACCGCGCTCATCGGACTGCTGTCGCTCTCCGGCCTGGTCATCCTGGCCCTCGTCCGCGAGCAGACCGGCACCAAGGGCTTCCTGGTGGGGCTCGGCCTCGCCGTGCTGCCCGTACCGCTGATCATCTCGGTGTTCCGCTGGCTCGACCGCGTCGACCCGAAACCCTGGCGGAACCTGATCTTCGCCTTCGCCTGGGGCGCGTGCGCCGCGACGCTCGTCGCACTCATCGCCAACGGCTTCGCCACCGAGTGGCTCATGACCACCATCGCCGACTCGTCATCCCCGGGCGGCCAGGCCGACGCCGACACCTGGGGCGCCACGTTCGTCGCGCCGTTCGTGGAGGAGAGCGCCAAGGCGGCGGCCGTCCTCCTCCTCTTCGTGTTCCGACGACGCGACTTCAACGGGATCGTGGACGGGGTCGTCGTCGCCGGAATCACCGCCACCGGTTTCGCCTTCACCGAGAACATCCTCTACCTCGGCTCGGCCTTCGTCAGCGACCAGGAGTTCGGCTACTCGGGCATACGGTCCACCACCGCCGCGACGTTCTTCATCCGCGGCGTGATGTCCCCCTTCGCGCACCCCCTGTTCACCGCCATGACCGGCGTCGGCTTCGGCCTGGCCGCCGCGGCCGCCGCACACCAGCGCACCCGCCGCATCCTGCTGCCGATCGCGGCGCTGCTGGCCGCGATGGTCCTGCACGGCCTCTGGAACGGCTCGTCCACCCTCGGCGGCTACGGCTTCATCATCGTCTACGCCGCGTTCATGGTCCCCGTCTTCGGGCTGCTGACCTGGCTCACCATCTGGTCCCGCAACAACGAGCTGCGCACCGTACTCGACCAGCTCACCGCCTACCGGGCGGCCGGGTGGCTCACCCCGCCCGAGCCCTTCGCACTGTCCTCGATGCGCGCCCGTGGCATCGCCCGCGACCTCGCCCGCCGCTCCCAGGGCGCGGCGGCGGCCCGCGCGGTCGGCGAGTACATCGCCTCCGCGACCTCCCTCGCCTTCCTGCGCCGCCGCGCGTACCGGGGCACGGCGGGCCCCGACTTCACCACCCGCGAGCGGGAACTCCTCGACGTCCTCTGGGAACGCCGCGAAACGGCCCAACCAGCCCTGGCCCACGCGGCCCTCTCCCTCCCCCTCCCCTACCCAGGCCCACCCCAGACCCCCATCCCCCCGCCGTACTGGCCCACCCCGCCATACGGCGGCTACGGATACGGCTACGGCGCCCCCGGCTACGGCCCCCAGCCCCCACACCCGACGTACGCCCTCCCCCCGTCGTACGCCCCACAGCTCCCATCAGCACCTCACCCCGCCACCGTCCCGTACGGCCCCACGGACCCACACGGTCGCTCCTGATCCATCCTGATCGTCCAACACGGCCATCCTCGGCGTGAGGCGTCTCGGACTATCTCCCGCCGCCCCGCTGCTACGGTCGCGAGTATGACGCTCTCGGTCTCCACGGGTCAGGCTGTTGATCTACGGGTGCAGCCGGTTGACGAGATTCTTGACCACGTCGCGCGGTCTCTCCAGGTGCGCTTGCTCCCGGATACGGCGGTGCGCAAGCGCCGTTCCGTGGGAGCCCGGACAGACCGCGATACCTGGGTCCGGGTTGAGCGGCGCTTGCTCGACAAGATCACCGACCAAGGCTGGAACGGCACCGAGTGTGCCGCCCGCCTGGAGGGCGTCGCCCAGCCGACATGGCGGGGATGCGTGGTCTGGCGGGACGCGGACGGACCAGTGATGTGGCGGGCCGACGAAACCGACCTCCTACCGGCCGCTCCCGTCGGAAGCGCCATCTTGAGTGAAGCCCCGGAACTGCCAGATGAGTGGTGGGAGGCATTGAGCTCCTCGCTGGACGCGCTGGCCGCTCACAAGACGAGGCGAGTGGCCACACCGGACACCGACACCATCACCCAGGAATTGGTCACCGAGTCCATCCGAGCTGTCTTCTCCGACGACTTCGATACGACCGTGCAGCGATGGGTACCGGCCCACGCGGACCTGAACTGGGCCAATGTGACCGCTCCCGTCTTCAGCCTCTTCGACTGGGAGGACTGGGGCAACGCACCGCAGGGGCTGGACTCCGCCTCACTGTGGGCAAGCTCGCTCGCCGCCCCCGCTCTGGCCGATCGCGTATGGCAGGAGCGCCAGCGCGACTTCGAGAGCCGGGACGGCAAGCTGATGACGTTGTTCGTCTGCTCAAAGATCCTCGGACCGTACGCGCACCCGGAAGACCCCCGACTGGAACCCGCGCGGCGCATGGCCGAGCAGGTCATCGAGGACCTTCAGGCGGGGTGATCAAGCGAGCGGTCACGAAGGAGTCTTCGGTACTCCCCGATGGTCCGCTCCTCGACCTCACCGGCCAGGGCGCCAACGAGCTCGCCCAGATGAGCGGGTTCGTCGGTGCCCACGGCAACGGCGGTGACTCGCGGGAGGTGATAGGCGGCCCGGAAGGCTGCCTGCACGCGGGAGAGCCGACCGCTGTCCCGGAGGAAGACGCGCGGGTCGATCCTGGCCCACACTGGGGCGCTCACGCTGCCTCCGAAGGGGCTCATCCCCCACACCGCGCCATCGCCCAGGTCCCATGCCTTGACGAGAGCATCAGCGGCACCAAGCGTTCTGACTCCGACCAGCAGGCCGGCGCGGACCATGAGGACCGACGGCCTCGGTGAGGTCGGGTCGATCAGGTCCAGCAGCGGTGATGGATCCCAGGAAGCGATGCCCCAGGCGGCACACAACCCTTTCGCCGCAGCGCCGTCGAGGGCGGCACACGCCCGCGCCAGCACGTCCCGGTCATGAGGGGCGGCCCCGCGGAGCGAGTGTTCCGGGTTGTGCAGGAACACGAGGTCAGGCTCCCGCCCGAGATCGTCGGCCGCCTGTTCCACAGCCGCGTGCAGCCGTACGGAGTCCAGGGAGTGCTCCCCGCCGTTCCTGCCCGGGAAGTACCCGACCTTCGTGGAGACCGTGAACTGCGGCAGCAGATCACCGGCTGTCCGAGCCAGAATCCGATGCGAGTGAAAGCCGAGGTAGTTGGTGCTGGTGTCGAGTGCGGTCACACCGAGATCAAGCGCTCCGGTCAGAAGGCGGCGTTCATGACGAGACCGGTGTAGCCCGAGGACAACTCGGGCGTCAGCACCGCGCACAGCTCCTCCTCAACCAGGATCTCGGCGAGCTCTGCCACTTCCGCACCGACGGCGGCCGCAGCCCGCTCCAGCAGAACCGGCCTGCCGCTCAGCAGCATCCGTAGCGCGGGTAGGGCCTTGGCCGTGAAGGTGAGCTTCTTCCCTGCGGCCACGACGTCGACGGTCTCCCCGTTCTCCACAACGCGGGGAGGGAAGTGGGCGATGCACACCACGGCGTCGAGCGGCCCGAAGATGTCGAGATACGGCAGGTGACGTGGCAGCGTCATCTCCTGCTCGTACGCGGTCAGGAAGTCGGCCGGAGGACGTTCGCCGACCAGCGCCGTGGCGGCCTCGACCAGGGCCTCGCTGTCGGGGCCGTGCCGACGGTCCAGGTCGTGCCGGAAGATCTCGCGTTCGCGGCCCCAGTCGGCCAGCCAGGCGAGCCAGCTCGCTCCGGTGCGTTTGGTGATGCCGAACGTGACGTGAAGGCTCTTGCCCGAGCCGCTGCCGGTCCGGGTCGCCTGATGCCAGTGCCCTCGGGGAATGTGCATGACGTCACCGGTCTTCAGGAGACCGGACCAGATGATCTCGTCGCTCGGGGTGTCGTTGGGGTCGGAGTCGCGGTACATGGGGACCGTGCGCGAAGTCGAGCGGACCTCCCACTCCTTCTCGCCCGCAAGCTGCACGATCACGACGTCGTGGTCGTCCCAGTGCAGGGGGAAGCCGGCGGCGTCGTTCGTCGTCAGGTACGCGTTGACCTGTACGCGCTCGTGGGACCACCACTGCAACGCCCGGCACGCGGCCTCCATCGTCGGATCGAAGACGTTGGCCTGGTCGAGGATGAGCGTCGCACCTTCCCGCAAGAGCCTCCCGAGGCTGCGCATGTTGACCATGGGGATGCTCTGGCCCCGAGGACTGACGCTGTCGGTGTAGTAGACGGCCGGGTGTACCTCCTCGCCCTTCTGGAAGCATCGGAACTGCGGGCGGTTGAGGCTCCTGCGCATCGCTATATCGAGCATGCGATTCGGACTCAGGAAGCGGGAGACGAGAGCGGGGTCGTCCATGCTTCCCCGCACGAAGCCCTTGCCAAGCTCCTGCGCTCCGCTCCATCCGAGTGCTGTCTCGATCGCGCTGATCAATCGATGTTCCATCGCTGCGTCCTCCATGGGTTCGACCACGTGATGCGGACGCGGCGGGGCCGGCACGACCAGTCGTATCGGCCCCGCCGCTTGGTGCTTACTCGCTGTCGTGCAGGTTGCCGTCGCCGCCCGGCCACGGCGTGTCGCCCGAACTTCCGGCGTTGTCGGACCGGAGGCTGTCGTACCGATCGTGGACGGCGGTCAGCTCTTCGACCGCCACCAGGAGGCCGCTCCGGGCCGGAGGCGGTGTCGTGTGCTCTGCCACCTCGTACTCCTTCCTCTTGGGATCTCCCGCCGGGGCTCCGACGGGAGGTCGTGGCCGCCCCACGGCCGTGGGAGCAATGGGAGTCCGTGGGACGACGGTCATGGGGCGGCCCGGTGAGCCGCAGTGCTACACCAGCGGTCGTGCAGGCCGGTCGTTCATCGACAGGACGCCCGCTTCCCGGCGCACGTTGGCTCGGGGATCCTGCGACGGAGCCGTTCGCAGCGTGTGCCGCCTCATCACGCGACTGTCGGAATGCGCGGCTCGGGATCGACTCGGGGCTCCCGCTTCCGCCAAGTCGCGAATACTCTGCGCAGACCGGCGGCGCGGACAGCGGGCATCGCCGCGGGAAGCACGATCTCCGCCCATACGCGCTTGCCAGGTCCGGAGGGCTCCCAGGCACACCGCGACGCGAAACGGCCAACCAGCGCCAAGCCCCGCCCGCTCTCGTCGTCGGCTTGGCTACAACCCACGTGCGGAGCCGACGGGTTGCGATCAAACACGTCGATCACCAAGCGACCGGGACGATAGTGCACCGTGACGGTGACGGGCCCCACCCCATGGACTACGGCGTTGGTGATGAGCTCGGAGGCAACGAGTCGGATGGTGCCGACCATCTCGTCATCCA
This sequence comes from Streptomyces sp. NPDC059850, assembly GCF_042731515.1. NCBI lineage: Bacteria > Bacillati > Actinomycetota > Actinomycetes > Kitasatosporales > Streptomycetaceae > Streptomyces > Streptomyces sp. NPDC059850. Next base: position 17,842 of record NZ_JBHWJI010000075.1, on the reverse strand, counting down.
GCGGCACACCCCACGTACGCACCTTGTCGACGACCGTGCGCCGGGCGAGGGGCACTTCCTTTTCCGTACCCGCGAGGACGAACCGATGGACGAGCGTGGGCATAGCGGATGCCTCCGAAAAGCTGGAGAGCGGCTCCGTCCCCGACGGGGGACACGGGGATGGAGCCGCCGATCTGAGGAAACCGTTCCGAGAGCGTGCCCCGAGGACGGCTGGTACTCAGTCAACGGCCGCAGCGCGCACGTCGGAACGTTTCCAGGGGGTTTCTCCGGTGGAGGGCCCCTCCCCGGACATGGACACGTGAAGTAGCCTCCCAGCTACGCCGCGAGAGGATGACGGGAGTGATGACGTGCTTGGTGAGCCGTTAGCAGCCCATCCGCTGAGCTTCGTCCGCCAGTCGCGCGGGTGGGGGAAGGCCGAATTCGCCCGGCTCATGCAGGCTCACGGAAGATCGCTTGGAATCCCGTTGGCGACCAACCGGACAACCGTCTGGAAGTGGGAGCAGGGGCAGGAGCCGGACGCGGATGCCCAGCGCGTCCTCGCCGATCTGCTGCGTGTCCCGTACGAACAGGCGCGCGCGGAAGGGTGGCCGCGGTGGCTTCCCGTTTGGGAAGTGACGGGGCTTACCGCCCCGTGGACCGAGGCCGGCACGGTCGAGGCGTTGTCCGATCTGGTGGGTAGTGGCCGCATGGATCGCCGGGGCTTTCTCACCATCACCGGCACCGCCCTGACGGGGCTCGCGTCGAGCTGGGTGGACGCGCCCTCCGCCTTCGCCTCAGCGCTCAACGGTGATCAGGTCACAGACACGATGGTTTCTACGATCGAGCAACGCATCAGCACGCTCCGCACGCTCGACGACCAGCTCGGGGGCGCCCGGCTTCTGGAGCAGGCGCGTGGCGATCTCGCTCTCGTCACCGGTCTCCTCGGCGCCGGCCGATACACCGACAGGATCCGTGTCCGCCTGTACGCGCTCGCGGCCCGGGTATCGCATCTCACCGGGTGGATGGCCTACGACGCTGGTCTGCGGTCCGTCGGCCAGCGGTATTACGTCGGGGCCCTGCGCAGCGCACGTACCGCTGGGGACGATGCCTTCGGCGCCTTCGTCCTCGCGGAGATGGGGGTCCACGTCTCCGAAGCCGGACGCGCCGCCGAGCGGGTCGACCTCATCTCGACCGCCATCGACAACGCTCCCCGCTCCCTGTCGCCTTGTACTCAGTCCTTCCTCTACCTGCACAAAGCCGAGGCATTGTCGCGCGACGGCGACCACCGCATGGCCGGCACGGCCCTCAACCGCGCCGTTTCCCACTGGGAGCACCACGCGGAGGAAGAGAACCCGGACTGGCTCGACTGGTTCACCGAGGCGCAGCTGAAGTCGACCGAGGGCAAGGTCCTGCTGCGCGCCGGGCAGGTGGAGCGCGCGACGAGTTCCCTGGAGACCTCCGTGAAGAGCGCGGCTCCGCGGGACAAGGCCGTACGGTCCAGCCGCCTGGCTGAGGCACGGCTCACTGCTGGTGACCTGGAGGGAGCGCTGGACGCCGCCAACTTCGGCGCCCGGCTCCTGGAGGACAGCGTCAGCTCCATACGGGCTCTGGACCGCCTGAAGGAGTTCTCCGCGCGGCTCGAACCGCACAGGTCCGTCGCCTCTGTCCGCGAGTTCCGCGACCGCCTTCAGGCGCTGCCCGTCGCAGCCTGATAGACACCGAGGCCGAACCCGCCCCGCCGGGGAGATCAGTCAGACTGCCAGGATGAACGGCATGACGACGATCCACGGTGAGGTGGCGCCCGGGTTCGAACCGGTGCGTGAGGCGTTCAAAGCGAACTTCGCCCGGCACGGGGACATCGGCGCGGCAGTGTGCGTGTACCAGCACGGCCGGCCTGTGGTGGACCTGTGGGGTGGCGTCGCCGATGCCGAGACCGGTCGTCCGTGGACACGGGAGACGCTGCAACTGGTCTACTCGGCGACCAAGGGAGCGACCGCCACCGCGGCGCACATGCTGGCCGAGCGCGGCGCGCTGGACCTGGACGCGCCAGTGGCCAAGTACTGGCCGGAGTTCGCCGCGAGCGGCAAGGCGGACATCCCGGTGCGCTGGCTCCTCTCCCACCAGGCCGGCCTAGTCACACTGGATCAACCGGTACCGCTGAAGGAGGCGTTGACCTGGCATCCGATTGCGGCAGCGCTGGCCGCCCAGCGCCCCCTTTGGACTCCAGGTACGGCGCACGGGTACCACGGGCGGACCTGGGGCTGGCTCGTCGGCGAAGTGATCCGCCGAGTATCCGGCCGCTCACCCGGCCGCTTCTTCGCCGACGAGATCGCCGCCCCGCTCGGTCTGGACTTCTTCATCGGCTTGCCCGCGGGTGAACGCGACCGGGTCAGCCGCATGGTCTACCAGCGGCCGGACGTCGACCTCACCACCGTGCCCGCCGAGTCACTCCCTGAGGAACTCCGCGAATTGGTCGCCGCTTGGCGTGACCCGAACTCATTCAGCAACAGGGCGTATGCGGTCACCGACCCACCCGAGATCGACTTCAGCTCACCGGAGGTGCAGGCCGCCGAACTCCCGGCGTCCAACGGCATCGGCACCGCACACGCACTGGCGCGGATGTACGCCGCGCTGATCGACGAGGTGGACGGCGTGCGCCTGCTCAACCCGGCAACCCTGGCGTCGGCGACCAAGGAGCAGGCCGGCGGAAAGGACCAGGTGATGCTGATTCCGAGCCGGTTCAGCTCCGGGTACATGCTGCCCACCGAGACCAACCCCATGACCGGCCCGGACGCCTTCGGCCACACCGGCCGCGGCGGCTCCCTCGCCTTCGCCGACCCGGAACATGGCCTCGCCTTCGGCTACGCAATGAACCGCATCATCGGGGGGTCCGACGATGTGCGTGCGGCTTCGCTGGTAGACGCGGTGCGAACTTCGCTGGCGTAGGCGGCGTGCGCCCGGGAACTGGCCCACCCCGCCAAAGGGTGGCTACGGGTACGCACCCCCGGCCAGGGATACGGGTACGGCTCCTCCTTCAGCCCCAGACACCCCGCGTCCAACAGACCCCGACACCGGACGTACGCCTCCAACCGTCGCACGCCCCGCAGCTCCCGGCGGGCCCGCGAGGTCAGCACTAAGCCACCCAGGCTGACAACCCAGGTATTGCTGGGCCCCGCCTTCCAAGATCGTGCGCTTATATGACTAACGTGTGAGTCGACCATGATTGGTGGATCTTGGGGGACTCATGTGGGACATAGCGCTCGGCGAGGAGCGCAAGCGGACAAAGATCCAGAGCACGTACGGCGGCAACCACCAGACGGGGATCGCCCACTCCAACTCATCGGCCAATGTGCTGCTGTTCACCAACCCCGAACGTGGCCACAAAGTCGGCTACTTCGACGGCTGGGGCAAGGACGGCTTCTACCACTACACCGGCGAAGGCCAGAAGGGCGACCAGAAGATGACCCCGGGAAACCGGGCCATACTTCAGCACGTCCAGGACGGGCGCGCGCTACGCCTGTTCAACGCAGTCGCCAGGGGCGTCTACGCGTACCTTGGGGAGTTCACCCTCGCAGATCCTCCCTGGTACTACCGGGACGCGCCCGATGCGAACGACGAGTCACGCAGCGTGATCATGTTTCGCCTCAAGCCGATCGACCAGGTGGCCGACCCCGGCGAGAGTCTCTCGTTCACACCGCGCAATGAAGACTTGATCGAAGACGTCGAGATCGAGCAGCATCAGACAGAGCGCACGACCGTCAGTACGAAGAGCAAGCAACACGAAGCTGAGCGGCGTGAGGCCCCCTTGGTCACGAAGTATCGGGACTACTTGGAGGCGCAAGGCCACACCGTCAAGCGCAAGAAGATCATCCCTGCTGGTGAGGTAAGGGCCCTCTACACCGATCTGTACGACGTCACCGCCGACGCTCTCATCGAGGCCAAGGGCACTGTGGCCCGCGAAGCCGTGCGCATGGCCATAGGGCAGCTGTATGACTATCGGCGCTACATCTCGCCCAAGCCATCACTTGCTGTCTTGCTGCCCGCACGGCCCCGACAAGATCTGGTTGACCTGTGCAACATGTCAGGCGCGGCGGTGATCTGGCCCCACGGCGAGGTCTTCGACAGCAGCGCCGCAGATCCCCTGCACTGACGCTCGCCTGCCTGAAGACGGGCAGTTCAGGCGCGGTGTCAGAGTCACTTGGTACAACGTCTATGCCACAAGCGATGAGGGGATGCTGCGATGGTCGACCACTGGGCGGACCAGACCACACCGGTGCCTGGCCTGTACGAGCGGCTGATCACGTCACGCATCGAGGACCAGCTGAAGGCGCTGGACGCCGCAGGGTGGAAGACCATCCAGCAGAAGGTCGGCGAGCACTCCTCCCCGCACGTCCTCGCGCGCCACGTCGCCGACACGGTGCGGCAGATCTTCGCCAACCTGCCCCCTCACGAGCAGGTCATCGCGGCCAACCACATCCTTGAGTCGATCAGCACGCTCGACGGCGCCACGCAGTGGATCGACCTCATCGCCGACGGCCCTCGGCAACTGATCGCCGTCGCCGAGCAGGAGGCACCGGGCGTCTACTCCATGCGCCCGGCCACACCGCTCTCCGAGACGGCGCTCATCACCAACTCCCCCGAGGACCCGAACCTGGGCTTCGAGCTGCGGGCCGAATTAGCTACCGCAGACCGCGTCGACCTGCTCTGCGCGTTCGTGAAGTGGCACGGCCTGCGGGTCCTGGAGGAGTCGCTGAAGGCGGCGCGGGATCGCGGGGTGCCGATCCGCGTCATCACGACCACATACATCGGAGCCACCGAGCGGACCGCCCTGGATCGACTCGTCAGGGAGTTCAACGCCGAGGTCAAGGTCAACTACGAGGTACGGTCCACGCGGCTGCACGCAAAGGCCTGGCTGTTTCGGCGGAACAGCGGCTACGACACCGCGTACGTGGGGAGCTCGAACCTCTCCAGGGCCGCATTGCTCGACGGCTTGGAATGGAATGTCCGTCTCTCATCGGTAGCGACGCCGCCGGTGTTGAAGAAGTTCGAGGCCACCTTTGACTCGTACTGGAGCGAGGCCTCCTTCGAGACGTACGACCCTGACAGCGACGCCACTCGGCTCGAAGAGGCGCTCACCCTGGCGAGCGGAAAACAGCGCACCGGCACGCACGCCATCAGCCTGTCCGGCCTTGAAGTGCGGCCGTACCCACATCAGCAAGACATGCTCGAACGACTCCATATCGAGCGGGACATCCACAACCGGCACCGCAACTTGCTGGTCGCAGCGACGGGCACGGGGAAGACCGTCATGGCCGCGCTCGATTACAAGGAGTTGAAGAGGAAGCACCAGGGGCGGCCTCTCAACCTCCTCTTCGTCGCACACCGCCAAGAGATCCTGAAGCAGTCGCTCCGCACGTATCAAGAAGTGCTCGATGATGCGAACTTCGGGGAACTGCTCGTTGGAGGGGACAAGCCACAAGACTGGACGCACGTCTTTGCTAGCGTCCAGTCCCTCACCACTCGGTCCCTGGAACAACTCGCTCCCGACCACTTCGACGTCGTCGTCATCGATGAGTTCCACCACGGGGTTTCACCGACCTACCGACGCATCATCGACCACTTCAAGCCGATGGAGCTCCTGGGCCTGACGGCCACACCAGAGCGCATGGACGGACGGAATGTCCAAGATGAGTTCTTCGACGGCCACATTGCCGCCGAGATGCGCCTGTGGGAGGCGCTGGAGAATGATCTACTTAGCCCCTTCCACTACTTCGGCATAGCCGACAACACGGACCTCGAAGGGCTCACCTGGAAGCAGGGTTCGTACGACACAGGCGAGCTGGGCCAGCTCTACACGGGAAACCATGCGCGAGCTCGTCTCATCGTGAAGGCCGTGCAGGAGAAGGTGACGGATCCGGGCACAATGCGGGCGCTGGACTTCTGTGTCACCGTCGCGCACGCTCACTTCATGGCCGACTTCTTCCGCCAGGCTGGCATCAGCACCCAGGCCCTCGACGGGTCCACCCCCACCACGGAACGCGCCCAGGCCCTGAACGACCTGCGTAACGGCAAGGTGCAGGTCCTGTTCTCGGTCGACCTCTTCAACGAAGGGCTCGACATCCCGGATGTGGACACCCTCCTCCTGCTCCGCCCGACCGCCAGCGCCACGGTGTTTCTGCAGCAGCTGGGCCGGGGCCTGCGACGCACGCCGGATAAGGCCGTGCTCACCGTCCTCGACTTCATCGGACAGCACCGCAAGGAGTTTCGCTTTGAGGAGCAGTTCCGCGCGCTGACGAGCTTCACCCGCAACCGGCTCACGGAGCACATCGAGCGCGACTTCCCGCAGCTGCCCTCGGGGTGCGAAATCATCCTCGACCGCAAGTCCAAGCAACGGATCCTGGAGAACATCAAGAGCCAGATCAACGTCAACGTTCGGCAACTGACACAAGAGGTGGCCGCCTACGCCGAACCACGGCTCGACGCCTATCTCCGTGAGAGCCGCCGCGAGCTCAAAGAGCTGTATCGCAGCAACAACTCATGGACACGCCTCCTGAGGCGAGCCCGCCTGCTGGGCGAGGAGCATCCCGAGGGCGAAGAGGCACTGCTCAAGCGGGTCTCGGCATTCCTCCATGTCGATGATCCACAACGCGTCCATGCCTACCGCCGGATGCTGGCCGATGACACCCCGGAGTACGACGCGCTCGACGCATCGGGGCAGGCGTACGCACGGATGCTCTTCTTCTCCTTGTGGCCACTGGGCGGTGGATTCGCCAGCTACGCCGAGGGCTTCGCGTCCTTGCGCCAGCAGAGTGCGTTCCGCAGCGAGCTGAGCCAAGTACTGGCGTACAACCTGGAGCACACCGACCACTACCCGATCCCGCTCCTGGGTGAGCACGGCGGAGTCCCACTGGCCGTCCACGCCTCCTATAGCCGCGAGGAAATCCTGCCCGCCCTCGGCCAGGCGGAGGTGGGCGGCTTCGTCCCGGGAAACTTCCGCGAGGGAGTGAAGTGGTGCGAAGGGCTCCAGACCGATGCGCTCTTGATCACCCTTGAGAAGGACGATAAGGACTTCTCGCCGCAGACCCGGTACAAGGACTACGCGATGAGCTCAGAGCACTTCCACTGGGAATCGCAGAACCAGACCTCGGAGTCCTCCCCCACGGGCCTGCGCTATCAGCAGCATCAGCAGCGCGGCACCCATGTGCTGCTTTTCGTCCGGCGCTACAAGAAGACCGACATCGGCGGACCCCAGCCGTGGATGCTGCTTGGCCCCGGCACGTACGAATCTCATCAGGGCAGCAAGCCCATGGGCATCGTCTGGCGGCTCCAGCACGAACTGCCTGCCGATGTCTGGACGTACTCGGCCATCGCAGCGGGGTAGTCGCTCAGCCGACCGCGCCGAGCTCCGCTTCGAAGTGCATCTGCGCTCGATCCAAGGCCGTGTCGGGGTCCTGCCCATGGGCACGGAACCAATGGAGGAGGTCGGCGATCACGGCGATCGCCGCCTCCTCCGCCACAGCGTGGCTCAGCGGCGAAGTAGCGCTCGTCTGCAAGAGGGGCTGGCCGTAGAGGGTCAGCAGGGCCTCGGCACGATGCACCTGAGGCCGATCAACGTGGGTGTCGTCTCGCCTGAGCTCGGTGGCGATCTCGCACCAGGTGGTCTTGCCTCGCTCGGTCGGGATCACCCCCCAACGGTCGGTTACGGCAGTGACCAGGGCCAGCCCCCGACCCGACTCGGCCGTGGCTGCTGCACTCAGCAGCGTGGGCAATGCACGGGAGTCCGGATCGCTGATCGCAATGCGCAGGTAGGTGCCGTTCATGTCGACGGCCATGGTGGTCGGAGTCCCGAGGCCGACGTGGGTGATGACGTTGGCAACGAGTTCGCTGACGCAGATCTGCGCAGCGTCCACGAGGTCAGGTAGGCCCCAGAGTGTGAGGTGCGTACGCACGATGCGCCTCAGTGCGGCCACTTCGCCTGGTTCCGCCAAGAAGGGAAGGTCCCACGCCTTCCGCTGCATGCACTGCTCGACAACCACGCGCCTCAACTCCTTGCCGTTGCACCACTCCAGGTGATCACCGATCGCAATCACCTTGTTCCTCTTGGTGACTTCACGTGAGAGCATGGCACCGCACATTCCGACATGCAATGTGCATATGAGGATTCGCCCGATTGGGTGACTGACGAATGGCCAAGCGCCGACAAGACTGAACGAACGTCACCAGATGAGGAGTTCACGGTGCCCGGATCACCCACTGCACGACGTCGCCGCTTGGCGATCGAGCTCAAGAAACTTCGTGAGGAGCACCAGCTCACCTGCGGTCAGGTAGGCAAGGAACTGGACTGGAGCGGTTCGAAGGTCAACCGCCTGGAGACGGGCCAGGGTCGCGTCCAGCCATCGGACGTCGATGCGCTCTGCCGCTTCTACGGCACCCCCGACGAGCTGCGCGAACTCCTCAAGGAGCTGGCCAAGCAGTCCAAGATGCGCGGCTGGTGGCATGCGTACGGTAGCGCGGTGCCCACCTGGTTCTCGGTCTACGTTGGACTCGAGCAGGCGGCTTCTGGGCTACGGACCTACGAATGCGAATGTGTGCCCGGCCTCCTGCAGACGGCTGACTACGCACGCGATCTCCATCAGGCCACGACTCCCTCGAGCTCCGAGGACGTCGAGCAGGTAATCGGCGTACGGATGGAACGGCAGGCCCTGCTGACGAGCGCGACGCCTCCCGACCTATGGGTGATCATCCACGAGAGCGTCCTGCGACATGCGATCGGCAGTCCCAGGGTGATGCGGGAGCAACTCGAACACCTCCTGGAAGTCGCCCAGCTGAAGAGCGTCACAATCCAGGTGCTGCCGTTCGACGCCGGGAGCTACCCTGCCGTGGGGGCGTTCAGCATCTTGAAGTTCCCCGAGCAGGAGGACCTCGACGTCGTCTATCGCGACGGCCTGACGGACGCCGTGTACCTGGAGCGTCCGGAAGACATCGCTCAATATGCGAAGGCGTTTGACAACCTACGTGCGTTGTCCTTGAGTCCTCAGCGATCCAGCAATCTCATCAGGCATGCGATGCGAGGACTGACGGATGACTGACATAGCAACGCTCGTGTGGCACAAGAGCAGCTACAGCAATGGGGCCGGGGGCAACTGCGTGGAGACGGCGAAGCTGCCGGACCACGAGACCGCCGTACGGGACTCGAAGCGTCCGGATGGGCCCGTACTCGGGTTCACGCAGGGCGCGTGGGGGGACTTCGTCACGGCCCTGCGGCGGGATGAGCTGGGCTGACCCAAGGAGTGGGAGGTAGCGGCATGGCTGGAGTAACGGCGGGGCTGGTGGCTGCGGGTGGGTTGATCGGGGGGGGTATGGGGTGGCCCGGTGGACCAGGAGGCGGCCGCTCGGTGGGGTCGCGCTGGCGGCGGCCGGGGCCGTGACCGCCAAGGGGTGGCGCGAGAAGGCGGGGAACGGGACGGCGGCCGCGTTGAGCGGGTTGTACGTGGCCGCGTTCGCCGGGTCGCATCCGCTGGCGAAGAAGGTCGGGGCGTGGCCGTCCGTCTTCGGAGTCGCCGGTGGGGTCGCCGCCGCTTCGTGGGTGCTGGCCGATCGGCGCGGGGCGTAGGAGCGTCCGGATACGCGTCACTGCGCCATTGGAGGTGACCGAAGGGCAGTCCTTGGGCCGTGTGGATCAATTCCGGCGTCCCCATCAGGACTTTCTTATGATTTTCTCTTAAATCTGAAGTGACAGTCGACATCCGACTGCGCTTCATGTGGAGGAATCATGCAGATCGCGAAGAAGGCGGCCTTCCTGGCCGCGACCGCCGGCAGCCTGGTGCTCCTCGGGACCGGCACCGCGGCCGCCCACGGTGGCACGGACCACGAGGCGCCTCCCCCCGCGAACGTCCAGTCGTGCAGCGTCACCACCGGCGACATCAGCTTCACCAACGGTGACGTCACCACCGGGAACGTCGGGGACGACTCCCCGGTCGCCAACAACACCGTCATCATCAGTGTCAGCTGCTTCAACACCACCGAGACGACTGAGGCGGCTTAAGAAGTAAAACGCTGGGAGTCTCCGGGCGAGGATCATGCACTGAGCGAGTTGGAGAAACGCGTCGTGCATGTCGCCCCGGGGCTCCCAGCGCACACGTGAACGACCGTGACCGCCACGGAGTGACGGCCCGAGCGGCCAGGACGGCGTTGCGGGGCGTCGCCGTCCCGGCGCCGTGGGGTCAGTCCGAGGCGGACGTCAGGAGGTTCAGTTCCGGGTCCGTGAGGTGGAGGTCTACCGAGGCCAGGAGGGCCGGGAGTTGGGCCGGGACGCGGGCGCTGGCGACGGGGGCGACCACGGTCGGCTGGGCGGTGAGCCAGGCCAGGGCGACGGTGGCGTGGTCGGCGTTGTGGTTGGCGGCCACGTCGTCGAGGGCGGCGAGGACCTTCTGGCCGCGCTCGGTCTCCAGGTGCTGGGCGGCGCCCGTGGAGCGGGCGCTGTCGACCGTGGCGCCGGGGCGGTACTTGCCGGTGAGGAAGCCGGACGCGAGGGAGTAGTACGGGAGCGTCGCCAGGCCGTGGCGGGCGGCGACGTCGGCCAGGTCGCCCTCGAAGGTGTCGCGCGAGACCAGGTTGTAGTGGGGCTGGAGGGCGACGTAGCGGGCCAGGTTCTCCCGGGCGGAGAAGTCGAGGGAGGCGTCCAGGCGCTCGGCGGAGATGTTGGAGGCGGCGATCTCGCGGATCTTACCCGCCTTCACCAGCTCGTCGAGGGTGGAGATGATCTCGTCCACCTGCACCGACGTGTCGTCGAAGTGGGTGTAGTAGAGGTCGACGTAATCCGTGCCCAGGCGCTGGAGGGACTCGTCCAGGCCGGACTTGATGGCGGAGGAGGAGAGTCCGCGGGGCTCCGGGGTGCCGGCGCCGACCTTGGTGGCGAGGACGATGTCGTCGCGGTTGCCACGGGAGGCGAACCACTTGCCGAGGACGGTCTCGGACTCGCCGCCCTTGTTGCCGGGCGCCCACGCGGAGTAGACGTCGGCGGTGTCGACGAAGTTGCCACCCGCCGCCGCGTACGCGTCGAGCACCTCGAAGGACTCGGCCTCGTCGGCCGTCCAGCCGAAGACATTGCCGCCCAGGGAGAGCGGGAAGACGGACAGGCTGCCGATGGTCTTACGGGTGTTCTCGCGGGTCTCAGTCATACGTATAGACAACGTCTCCGGCGGACCCGTCTATTCCGGTGGCGGGGGACAAAGCGAACCGGCGGCCCTGGCGTCAAGGGGGGAGAGAGCGCCAGAGCCGCCGGAACGAGGGGCCGTCGGAACGGCGACGGCCGGATCAGGGGGTCACGGGTTCAGCCCGTGGTCGCGCAGCCAGGTCAGCGGGGCGATCGGGGAGCCGCCGCCCGGTCGCACCTCCAGGTGGAGGTGGGGGCCGGTGACGTTGCCGGTGGCGCCGACGCGGCCGATGGTCTCGCCCGAGGACACCTTGCCCGAGGTGACGACCATGGACGACAGGTGGCAGTACCAGATCTCGGTGCCGTCATCGAGCTTGAGCACGATGCGGTAGCCGTACGAACCGGCCCAGCCCGCCTGGGTGATCGTGCCGCCGCCCACCGCCTTGACCGGGGTGCCGGTCGGGGCGGCGAAGTCCTGGCCGGTGTGGTCGGCGGACCAGATGTCGCCGGCCTGGCCGAAGCCCGCGGTCAGGGTGTACGAGGCAACGGGGAGGGTGAACCCGGCGGAGGTGGAGGTGGAGGTCTTGGCGGGGGTGTCGGCGGCCTTGGCCTCGGCGGCCTTCTTCTCGGCCGCTTCCTTCGCCTTGGCGGCCTCGGCGGCCTTCTTCTTGGCGGCGGCCTCGGCCTTCTTCTGGTCCGCCAGGTCGCGGGCCTTGGCCGCGGCCTTCGCGGCGTCGCCGGCGGCGGCCTTCGCGGCGGCCCGCGCCGCGGCCTCGCGCCGGTCGTCGTCCGCCGCGGTCTGCTGGCTCTCGGCCTGCTGGAGGATGCGGGTGCGCAGCGCCTCGCCCGAGTCGGCACCGCTCGTGGCGAGGGTGGCCGCGGCGGGCTGGGCGGAGTCCTGGTCGTCGGCCATCAGGGAGCCGATGCCGGGCAGGTCCTTGGCGGCGGGGAGCTGGGCCTTGACCTCGTCGGCGACGTGGGCGAGGTCCGGCATGGAGATGGGTGCGGCCGGACGGTCCTTGGCGGTCGCCATGCCGCCCGCGCCGACCGCCGCGATGACGCCGACGCCGAGGACGGCACTGCTGCGGGCCATGGTCCCGCCGCGCTGCTTGACGACGCGGTGCCTGCCGCGCAGCGGAGCGATGGACTCCTCGGTGGGGTTCCACTCGTCCCAGACGGCTTCCTTGCCGACGGAAGCGGCGGACGGCTCATCTGGTTCGGCACCGAGTCCGACCGCGGGGCGGGCGCCGGCTCCGGCGTCGAAGCCGACTCCGTACGCGGTCGCGGTGCCGATACCGGTACCGGACGAGCGGTACGGAGCTTCGTCCAGTACGGACCTGTTGGACGCCACCGGGGCGCACTCCTTTCCTTCCCTCTCGCCTACCGGGTTAGCTGACGGGTTCGGAGCAGGAAGGTCTCCTACGGGTCAGGTTCGACCCGATTCACCCCAAGGTGGTGGTTCCCCGGTTCCCTTGGTACATACGGGATTCGGCGACGGCGCACGGTGCCGCCCTTGCGACGGCTGTGTCGACCGCGCTGCGTTATCGAACGTTAATAGAGAGCGCGACATGATTCCAAGCTCTTCTGAAGAATCCGCGTAGCTTTGGCATGAACTTAGTAACCAAGGAAGGACAGATGGGGGCGTTTCGCCTCACTTGAAAAGGGATGGTAAAAACCTCCGGCGGGCTGATCGTGTGTCAATCGTTATCCGTGCCCGTCACGGTTGGCTACGGTCCGTGTCCGGAGCGGGGGGTGTCGTTCCGTTCGGCGTCGTTCCGTTCGTACCGGGCGGGCGCCGCACCGCGAGCAGTGCCATGTCGTCCGAACTCTCCCCGCCCGAGTGCAGCGCTACGTCCTCCACCAGCGCGTCGAGCAGCCCGCCCGGTCCGGTGAAGCGGCGGCCGCGCAGCCGCTCCTCGGGGACGTAGAAGGTGCCGTGCCGGTCGCGGGCCTCGGTCACCCCGTCCGTGAACAGCAGCAGCGTGGCGTCCTCCGGGAACCGCAGCTCCGTCACCCGGTCGGGCCACGCGCCGAGTTCGCCCATCCCCAGGGGCAGCGCGGGCGTCTCCGGCTCCAGGGGGCGCACCTCGCCGTCGCCGGGCAGCAGCAGCGGCGGGGGGTGGCCTCGGTTGATGAGGCGGAGGGTGGAGTCGCCGCGCGGGATCTCGCCGAGTACGGCGGTGGTGAACCCCTCGAACGCCTCCAGCTCGGCCCGCCGGGCACCCTCGCGCCGCAGCGCCCGCTCCAGCCGCCCCGCCAGCCCCTCCAGCGTCGACTCCTGCTCCGCCGCCTCCCGGAACGCGCCGATGAGGACCGCGACGACCTCCACCGCCTGCAGCCCCTTGCCCCGGACGTCCCCGACGATCAGCCGCACGCCGTGCGGGGTGTCCTGCACCGCGTACAGGTCGCCGCCGATCGCCGCGTACCGCTCGGCCGCCACATAGCGCGCCGCGATGTCAAGACCGGCGATACGGGCGGGCGGTACGGGCAGCACGGCCCGCTGCGCCGCCTCCGCGATGCCGCGCGCCGAGGCCAGCCGCCGGTCGCCTCGGCGTACGACGCGGTTGATCACGAGCGCGAGCAGGGCGACGGTGGCCACCGTGGCGATCTCGGTCGCAGCCTGGGTCGGGTCCCGTACGCCGTGCAGCTCCGCGAGCAGACAGACGGCGGTGAGGGCGAGGACCGTCGTGATGATGGTCTGCCGCAGCGGGAAGAGGGAGGCGGCGACCAGCGGGGCCGCGGCGAAGAAGGGGGAGGCGGTGTACGGGGCCGGGGCGGCGAGGTCGAAGGCGACGCCGCCGAGCAGGAGGAGGGCGGGGGTCCACGGGGCCAGCCGGCGCCCCGGCGAGGCCTGGACGGCCTCCTCGGCCGTGATGAGACCGGCGGCCGCGCCGGAGGAGTCGGGAGCGGCGGGCGTACGGGCGCCCGGACGCGCCCTGCTCCCTCGCACCCGCACCACCGGCCTGTCTCGCTTTCCCTGGTTCGTGACCCCGTCATCAGGCTTCCGGGTGCCGGGGCGCGGCGCGAGCCGGTGGCGGCCATGTGGGTGCGTACGAACGCCCCGCGGCCCCGGATGGCAGGCATCCGGGGCCGCGGGGTGAGCCGTGGCGTGCGCCAGGGCCCGTCAGCCGAGGCCGGGGCCGTCGGCGTGGGTCTCGTCGGTTCAGGGGGTGCCGGTAGCGATGTTGGTGCAGTTGCTGCCGATGGTGGTGTCACCCGTCGGGGCGAGCGCGGCGGCGCCGACGATCGTACCGACGGCGGTGTCACACTCGTTGCTCTGGACGGCCGCAGTGCCGCTGGTGAAGTTGATGCAGTTGGAGGCGATGTTGATGTCGCCCGACGGGGCGGTCACGGCGCCCTCGACGATGGTGCCGACCGCCGTGTCGCACGCGTTGGTCTGGATCGTCCCGAAGGGGTCGAAGCCCCCGTAACCACCGTGAGCGGACGCCCCGCCCGCGCTCCCCAGCACCAGGGCGCCTGCCGTTGCGGCCAGGACAGCAACCTTCTTTCCGATGTTCACTTGATTTCCTCCAGAAAAGCCGAATCCGCGGAAAACCACACGTTCCGATTGAACGGAAGAACATCCGCGACATCGGGGAGGCGCGCACACACTTCACCCGATGGGCCCACTGTCGGACTATTCGGAAATCAGCACCTCAGAGGTCGACGCCGAGGGCGCGGGCGTGGCGGTCGGCCGCCAGCTCCGCCGACACCTCGTCGAGGTAGACCTCGCACACCAGCCGCCCGTCCCGGGTCAGGTTGTGCTCCAGCTCCCACAGCACGATCTCGTCCCCGCCCGCGAGCAGGAAGGCGTGCTCGTAGAAGCGGCACCAGGTGGCGTCGGGGCCGCCGGAGCGGCGGCGCGGCTTGGGGGCGAGGGCGATGTCATGGGCGAAGGCGGTCATCAGCAGCCGCTCGGTCTCCTCCCCCGGCCGGTCGGGGTTCTCGGCGCGGCGGAGGACGCGGCGGGCGTGGTCGGCCGAGTTGTCGGCCACGTACGCGCGCTGGGCTCCCGGGGGCTCGGCGGCCTGGAGCATCTGCTCCGGCAGCCACAGCGGTAACCCGTCCAGCTCCTCCCAGCGGGCGCCGCCGATGCAGCGGTGGACGCGGCGCTCGGCGAGCGCGAGGGCGCCCTCGTCCGCGTACAGCTCGAAGAGCGGGCGGTCGTCCGGGCCGGTGTTGTGCTCCAGCTCCCACAGCAGCAGGCTGCTGCCGTCGGGCAGCAGGAAGACATGCCGGTACGTCGTATAGCCACGTGGACCTGACGGCTCGTTGCACTGCCGGCAGGAACGCAGCTCGGACTGGTGCATCAGGGCGCTCCGCGCCCGGCTCAGCACCGCCTCACCGATCTCGAAGCCGTTCTGCGCACGGGCGAGCAGCCCGTCCATCAGCTCGGCGGGGGTGCCCCCCGCTCCTGAGTGCCCCACGTCTCTCCTCCCGCCCCCGGGTGACTCCCTCGCGTACTTAGCGTAGCGGCGCGAATACGCGCCGCGCCTGTGGTTCCGCGAAGCAGCCGGTCGGACTTGTGCCTCACTCACTCCTGCGTCGTGAAGCCAGGATGTATCACTTGTTCGACGGACCGAACAAATCGGAATGTCATATTCCGGATACCTGGGTGCCAATGGGTTTCCCGAAAAGGCGGCACGCCGCAGCCCCCTGAATGCCTGTCATATGAGGGACGCCCTATGCCAGACGAGTGAAACGAAGTCCGCGCCCAGTGCCTTTCCCGAATGCCTTCGTTGAGTCAGGCGTCCGTGAATCCGCGGAATAACCACACGGAGGATTAAGTGAACATCGGCAAGAAGGCAGCCTTCCTGACCGCAGCGGCCGGCGCTCTGGTCTTCGTCGGCGCTGGCGCCGCGAGCGCGCACAACTACGGCAGCGACCTGGGTGCCATTCAGACCAACGCGTGTGACACCGCCACGAGCGCCATCATCACCGGCGCTGTGACGGCTCCGGCGGGCGACTTCAACATCGGCTCCGACTGCATCAACTTCACCAACTCCGGTGCGGTCTTCCAGAGCAACGACTGCGACACCGCCACCGGCCCGATCACCACCGCCGCCGCGCTGGCCCCGACCGGCGACATCAACATCGGCAGCAACTGCACCAACATCGCGGTCGACGACACTCCGTGACGCCGCCGCGCGTGACGTCACCGCGTCGCTGAACACCCCACGGTGTTCCCGCTGAATCGGGGGGCCGGGGAGAGTGGT
>NZ_JBHWJI010000075.1:0-1482 GCF_042731515.1 Streptomyces sp. NPDC059850 | reverse complement strand
CCCCCGGCCCCCCCCCCCGCCCCCCACCCCCCCCGCGGCGGCCCCCCGGCGGGGGGGCCCGTGCCACTCGCCCCCCCCCCCCCCCCGCCGCATGAATGGACATTGACCCACGATGTGTTTACTGCGCCATTCGGGTACGGCGATGGCGTTCCGGGGAGCCTCAGCTGGTCGGCGTCGTTCATCAGGTGTTCGCTGATATCCGGGAAAAATCACTAGGAGGCTCTTAGATGCACATGGGAAAAAGGACGGCGCTTCTCGTAGCGGCCGTGAGCGCACTGGCCATCGGTGGCGCGGGTGCCGCCGACGCCGCCGACAGCGGCACCGGCCCCTCGACCCTCCCGCTCGGTGGCGGAGTCCAGCAGAACCGCTGTGACACCAGCTCTCTCATCGGCACTATCGAGATCACCGGTGGCGGCGAGGACATCACCAACGAGACCAATTGCGTCAACTACGCCGAGTCGGGGGTGTCGGAGCAGAAGAACCGTTGCCGGACCCATTCCGTCGTCGGGCCCATCACGGTCGCCCTGACGCCCGGTTCCGAGGTCACCAACCGGACCAACTGCATCAACGTCAGCGAGTCGGGCGAGGTGACGAAGCAGAGCAACGACTGCCGGACGACCTCCGTACTCGGCCCCATCACGCTCGGCCCCGGCACCGAGGTCACCAACGAGACCAACTGCCTCAACGTGGCCGGGAACGGAGAGGGCCAGAGCAGCGGAGCGGCGGAGTAGTCGACGGCTGTTTTCCCTTCGCGCGGCCCCCGGAATATTTTCACGGGGGTCGCGCATTTTCGTGTGGCGACCGAGAAACAAGGGGTGAAGATATCCAAACTGCGGCGGACGGGTGAAGCTCTCGGCCATACCGGATCCTCCGCTCTTCGTCTTCGTTGATTGGGTGTCTGCGGAATATCGCGGAGAATCACCTACGGAGGCACCAAGCAATGAAGATCGGCAAGAAGGCAGCTCTCATGACGGCCGCGGCCGGCGCCATGGTCATCGGCACCGCGGGTGGCGCGAGCGCCTACGGCCTCGGCGGCCTGACCGGCGGCAACAACGGGGTCAACCAGGCGAACTCGTGTGACACGGCCACCAGCGCCATCATCACCGGCGCCGTGCTCGCCCCGTCGGGGGTCCTGGATGTCGCCTCCGACTGCGTCAACTTCACCAACTCCAAGGCTGCCACGCAGGTCAACGACTGCGACACCGCCACCGGCCCGATCACCACGCTGCCCGCCGTGGCTCCGACCGACGACATCGAGCTGGGCAGCAACTGCACCAACATCGCGATCGCCGAGCCGCCCACCGTCGTCGTCAAGCAGGTGGTGAAGGAGAAGCACAAGGTCGTGAAGAAGGACAAGAAGCACGCCAAGAAGAAGCACGCGAAGAAGAAGGCGCACGGCCACCACTGAGACCATCGGTCTCACTGAGTCGGCACTGCACCGACGCGGGCGAGGGATCGGAAAAATGGTTCAGGGGCGGCGGC
>NZ_JBHWJI010000074.1:0-42699 GCF_042731515.1 Streptomyces sp. NPDC059850 | reverse complement strand
GTGCGCTCGGCGCAGTCGGAGAACCCGGACCGGTTCGTGCTGGTCGATATCGACGGCGAGGCTGACTCGCGTACGGCGGTGTCGAGCGCGCTGGCATCCGGCGAGCCCCAGGTGGCCGTACGCGCCGGGACGGTGCGGGCGCCTCGCCTGGCCCGGGCCGTGGTGGACGCCGCTCCGCCGGAGTTCGGCGTCGAGGGCGGCACGGTGCTGGTGACCGGCGCGAGCGGCACGCTCGGCGGCCTGCTCGCCCGCCACCTGGTGGCGGAACGTGGCGTACGTCAGCTCCTACTCCTGAGCCGTCGCGGCGCGGACGCTCCGGGCGCTGCGGAACTCGGCGCGGAACTGCATGCGTTGGGCGCCGAAGTGCGCTGGGCCGCATGCGACGCGGCAGACCGCACCGCGCTGGCCACGACCCTCGCCACCATCCCCGCCGAGCATCCGCTGACAGCCGTCGTCCACACGGCGGGCGTGCTGGACGACGGCGTGATCGGCTCCCTGACGCCAGAACGGCTGGCCAAGGTCCTGCGCCCAAAGGTGGACGCGGCCTGGAACCTCCACGACCTGACCCGCGACCTCGACCTGTCGGCATTCGTGGTGTTCTCGTCCGCCGCCGGAGTCTTCGGCAACGCCGGTCAGGGCAACTACGCCGCCGCCAACGCCTTCCTGGACGCGCTGGCGCAGCACCGCCGGGCGAGCGGCCTGCCCGCTACATCCCTCGCCTACGGCCTGTGGGCCGACGCCAGCACGATGACCGGTGCGCTGGACGACGCCGATGTGTCCCGGATGAGCCGGGGCGGTGTGCAGGCGCTGTCGGCCGCCGAGGGACTGGAGCTGTTCGACGCGGCGCGTGGCGCGAGCGACCCGCTGCTCGTACCGATGTCCCTGGACATGGCCGCGCTCCGCGCCCAGGCGGGCAGCGGTGCGCTGTCGCCGCTGTTCCGTGGGCTGGTGCGTACGCCTGCGCGGCGTACGGCGGAGGGCACGGCCGCCACTTCGGGCGCGCTGGCCCAGCGCCTCACCGGGCTCGGCGAGGCCGAACAGCTCGCCCTGCTGCTCGACCTGGTCCGCTCGAACGTCGCGGCGGTGCTCGGATACGCCGGTCCGGAGACGGTCGAACCCGGCCGCTCCTTCCGTGAGCTGGGCTTCGATTCACTGACGGCGGTCGAACTGCGCAACGCGCTCGGCGCGGCCACTGAGCTGCGGCTTCCCGCAACGCTGGTCTTCGACTACCCGACCCCGCTGGTGCTCGCGGAGTTCCTGCGTACGGAACTGGGCGGGACGGCGGCCACGGTGGCCGGTCCCGTGGTGGTGTCGGCTGTGGACGATGAGCCGATCGCGATCGTGGGTCTGGGCTGCCGTTATCCGGGTGGGGTGGAGACTCCGGAGGATCTGTGGCGGCTGGTCATGGAGGGCCGGGACGCGATTTCCGAGTTCCCGACCGACCGTGGCTGGGACTTGGACGGCCTCTACCACCCGGACCCGGATCACCCCGGTACCTCGTACGCCCGCCAGGG
Organism: Streptomyces sp. NPDC059850; assembly: GCF_042731515.1. Classification (NCBI taxonomy): domain Bacteria; kingdom Bacillati; phylum Actinomycetota; class Actinomycetes; order Kitasatosporales; family Streptomycetaceae; genus Streptomyces; species Streptomyces sp. NPDC059850. The sequence continues at coordinate 41,185 of NZ_JBHWJI010000074.1, read as the reverse complement.
CGGTTTCGTCGCGGAAGCGGGCCACTTCGACCCGGCCTTCTTCGGGATCTCGCCGCGCGAGGCGCTGGCCATGGATCCGCAGCAGCGGTTGCTGCTGGAGACGTCGTGGGAGGCCTTCGAGCGTGCGGGCATCGACCCGACCGGGCTGCGCGGCAGCCGCACCGGGGTGTTCGCGGGCGTCATGTACCACGACTACGCGTCCTCGCTCCCGGCGCTGCCGGAAGGCGTCGAAGGCTTCCTCGGTACAGGCAATGCGGCGAGTGTGATCTCGGGCCGGTTGGCGTACACGTTCGGGCTTGAGGGCCCGACGATCACGGTGGATACGGCGTGTTCGTCGTCGCTGGTGGCGTTGCACCTGGCCGTGCAGGCGCTGCGGAATGGCGAATGCTCGCTGGCGTTGGCCGGTGGTGTGACGGTGATGGCGACTCCGGCGCCGTTCGTGGAGTTCAGCCGTCAGCGCGGGCTTGCGGCGGATGGCCGGTGCAAGGCGTTCTCGGCGGACGCGGACGGCACGGGGTGGTCCGAGGGCGCGGGCATGCTGCTGGTGGAGCGGCTGTCGGACGCGCGGAAGAACGGTCACCCGGTGCTCGCGGTCGTACGTGGCTCCGCCATCAACCAGGACGGTGCGTCGAACGGTCTGACGGCGCCCAACGGCCCGTCCCAGCAGCGCGTCATCCGGCAGGCCCTCGCGAACGCCGGACTGTCGGCCGCCGAGGTGGACGCGGTCGAGGCGCACGGCACCGGTACGTCGCTGGGCGACCCGATCGAGGCGCAGGCGCTGCTGGCCACCTACGGCCAGGAACGGGACGCGGAGCGGCCGTTGCTGCTCGGGTCGATCAAGTCGAACATGGGCCACACGCAGGCCGCCGCCGGTGTCGCGGGCATCATCAAGATCGTGATGGCGATGCGGCACGGCGTCCTGCCGCAGACCCTGCATGCGGAGGAGCCGTCGCCGCACATCGACTGGTCGGCGGGTGCGGTGTCGCTGCTGGGCGAGGCCCGGGAGTGGCCGGAGTCGGGGCGTCCCCGGCGTGCGGCGGTGTCGTCGTTCGGCTTCAGCGGGACCAACGCCCACACGATCATTGAGCAGGCGCCGGTTGTTGTGGAGGACGAGGTGGCGGCGACCCCTGGCGTGACGCCGTGGGTCCTGTCGGCGAAGACCGCCGACGCGCTGCGCGCGCAGGCTGTACGGCTTCATTCGCACCTGGACGAACACCCGGAGATCACTCCGGGCGACCTCGGCTACTCCCTCGCCACCACGCGCGCCGCGCTGGACCACCGTGCGGTGGTGGTCGGCGAGGACCGTGCCGCACTCGACGCCCTGGCGCGTGGCGAGTCGGCCGCAGGACTGGTCGAGGGCTCGGTGAACGACGGCAAGGTGGCGTTCCTGTTCACGGGGCAGGGCAGCCAGCGGCTCGGGATGGGCCGCGAGCTGTACGAGGCGTACCCGGTGTTCGCCGAGGCGCTGGACGCGGTGTGCGATGCGCTGGACACGCACCTCGAAGCACCGCTGAAGACGGTGCTGTTCGGGGATGACGCGGCAGCACTGGACCAGACGGGGTACACCCAGCCCGCGCTGTTCGCGGTTGAGGTGGCGCTGTTCCGGCTGGTCGAGGCGTGGGGTGTGCGGGCGGACTTCCTGTCCGGGCACTCGATCGGTGAGTTGGCCGCCGCGCATGTGGCGGGGGTGTTGTCGCTCGCGGACGCCGCGAAGCTGGTGGCGGCGCGTGGCCGTCTGATGCAGGAGCTTCCGGCCGGTGGCGCGATGATCGCCATCCAGGCCTCGGAGGACGAGGCACTGCCGCTGCTCACCGACCGGGTGAGCATCGCCGCCCTCAACGGGCCCACGTCCGTGGTCATCGCGGGTGACGAGGACGCTGCCCTGGAGATTGCGGCGGGCTTCGAAGCGCAGGGGCGAAAGACCAAGCGGCTCACCGTCAGCCATGCCTTCCACTCGCCGCGCATGGACGGGATGCTGGAGGCGTTCCGCGAGGTGGCCGAGGGGCTGTCGTACGAGGCCCCGCGTATCCCGATCGTGTCCAACCTGACCGGTGCCGTGGTCTCCGCCGAGGAGATCGCCACCGCCGACTTCTGGGTGCGGCACGTCCGCGAGGCGGTCCGCTTCCTCGACGGTGTCCGCGCCCTCGAAGCGCAGGGCGTGACGACGTACGTCGAGCTGGGCCCCGACGGTGTGCTCACCGCCATGGCGCAGGAGTGCGTCACCGGCGAGGATGCGGCGTTCGCGTCCGCCCTCCGCAAGGGCCGCCCCGAGGCCGAGGCGCTGACGGCCGCCGTCGCCCACGCGCACGTCCGTGGCGTGGCCGTCGACTGGAAGGCGTACTTCGCCGGGACCGGCGCGCGGCGCGCCGAGCTGCCCACGTACGCCTTCCAGCGCGAGCGGTACTGGCTGGAGGCCCCCGCCGGGACCGTGGGGGACGTGGCGTCTGCCGGGCTCGGTACCGCCGATCACCCGCTGCTCGGTGCCGCCGTGGACCTGCCCGACTCCGAGGGCTTCCTCTTCACCGGCCGACTGTCGCTCCGTACACACCCGTGGCTGGCCGATCACGCCGTCATGGACACCGTGCTGCTGCCGGGCACGGCCCTGGTCGAGCTGGCGGTCCGGGCCGGTGACCAGGTCGGATGCGACCAGGTCGACGAACTGACCCTTGAGGCGCCGCTGATCCTCCCCGAGCGCGGCGCGGTGCAGCTCCGTGTCTCCGTGGACGAGCCGGACGGTGCCGAGGGGCGGCGCGCGGTGCACATCTACTCGCGCCCGGAGGACGCCGCCGACGAGCCGTGGACCCGGCACGCCGCCGGTGTGCTCACGGCCTCCGGTACCGCCGTGGCCACCGCGCTGACGGAGTGGCCCCCGGCCGAGGCCGAGCCGATCGACGTCGACGGCCTGTACGACGGCTTCGCCGCGCTCGGTCTCGCGTACGGCCCGGTGTTCCAGGGGCTGAAGTCCGCGTGGCGGCGTGGCGACGACGTGTTCGCCGAGGTGGCGTTGGGCGAGGAGCAGCAGAGCGAGGCCCGTGCGTACGGGCTGCACCCGGCGTTGCTGGACGCCGCGCTGCACGCCGTGGGTCTCGGCGAGTTCTGGGCGGCGGAGGAGGCCGGGCAGGCCCGCCTGCCGTTCGCGTGGGACTCCGTACGGCTGCACGCGGTCGGCGCGACCGCCCTGCGGGTGCGGGTGTCCCCGGCCGGGCAGAGTGCCGGGCAGGGCGCGGTGGCGCTGGAGGTCACGGATGAGGCCGGTGCCCCGGTGGTGTCGGTCGGCTCGCTCGCGCTTCGGCCACTCGACCCCGGGCAGTTCAACGCCGGGCAGGGCGGACGCCACCATGAGTCGCTGTTCCGTCTCGACTGGGCCGCGCTGCCTTCAGCCGACGAAGCACAGCAGGGTCTGTGGGCCGTCCTGGACAACACCGGCGGCGGCGACCTGAAGATCACGACGGCGCTGGCCGACACCGGCATCGAGGCCGAGACCTACGCGGGCCTGTCCGCGCTCGGCGAGGCGGTGGAGGCCGAGGGGATCGCGCCGGACGTGGTCCTCGTACCGTGCCTGCCCGACCTCACCACCCCCGGGGACACGGCGGCCGCGACGCACACCGTGACCCTGCGGGCGCTGGCCCTCGTACGGGAGTGGCTGGCCGACGAGCGGTTCGCCGACGCCCGGCTGGTCCTGCTCACCCGGGGCGCCGTGGCCGTGACGGACGGGGAGAGCGGCGAGGGCGTGGACGACCTCACCCACGCCGCGCTCTGGGGGCTGGTGCGGTCGGCGCAGGCCGAACACCCGGGCCGGTTCGTACTGGCCGATGTGGACAACACCACGGCCCTCCCCGCGCTGCTGGGCGCGCTGTGCTCGGACGAGCCGCAGTTCGCCGTACGGGCCGGGGCCGCGTACGCACCCCGGCTGGCGCGTGTCGCCGCCCTCGACGCGGCGGCCGCGCCCGGCCTCGACCCGGCGGGCACGGTGCTGGTCACCGGCGCGTCCGGCACCCTGGGCGGGCTGCTGGCCCGCCACCTGGTGACCGAGCGCGGGGCCCGGCGGCTGCTGCTGACGAGCCGCCGTGGTGGCGAGGCGACGGGCGCCGCCGAACTGGCCGCTGAACTGGGCGCGTTGGGCGCCGACGTCACCTGGGCGGCGTGCGACGCGGCCGACCGGGACGCGCTCGCCGCCGTCCTGGCCGACATCCCCGCCGCGCACCCCCTGACCGCCGTGATCCACGCGGCGGGCGTGCTCGACGACGGGACGGTCGAATCCCTCACCCCCGAGCGCGTCGCACACGTCCTGCGGCCGAAGGTCGACGCGGCGTGGAACCTGCACGAGCTGACCCGTGGCCTGGACCTCGCGGAGTTCGTGCTGTTCTCCTCGGCGGCCGGTGTCTTCGGCAACCCGGGGCAGGGCAACTACGCGGCGGCCAACACCTTCCTCGACGCCCTCGCCCAGCACCGGCGTGGCCAGGGCCTGCCCGCCGTCTCGCTGGCCTGGGGCCTGTGGGACGACGAGGACGGCATGGCGTCCACCCTCGCCACCACCGACCGGCAGCGGATGAACCGCGGCAGCATGAACGCGCTCGGCGGCGCCGAGGGCCTGGCCCTGTTCGACGTGGCCGGGCTCGCCGGACACGGGATGCTGATCCCCGCCGCCCTGGACCTCGCCGCACTGCGCGCCCAGGCCAGCACCGGGGTGACGCCCTTGCTGCGCGGGCTGATCCGTACCCCGGTACGGCGCGCCGCCGCGGCCGGTGGCGGCGGGGCGGACGACGCGACGAGCCTGGCCACCCGGCTCGCGGGCATGTCCCCGGCCGAACGGGACCGCCACCTGACCAACCTGGTGTGCGCGCAGGTGGCCACCGTGCTCGGATACGGCAGCGCGGCGGCCATCGAACCGGCCGCGGCCTTCCAGGACCTCGGCTTCGACTCGCTCACCGCCGTCGAACTCCGCAACCGGCTCGGCGCGGCCACCGGGCTCCGGCTCCCGGCCACGCTGATCTTCGACTACCCGACGCCCGACGCCCTCGCCGACCATCTGCGCGCGGAACTCCCGCACGGGGACGGCGGCGGCCCGTCGGTGTTCGGCGAACTCGACCGGCTGGAAGCCGCCCTGGCGGGGGCCGCCGACGACAGCGTCACCCGCTCCAGGATCACCATGCGCCTCCAGGCCCTGCTGGCGAAGTGGAACCAGGCGCAGGACACGGCCGCCGATGGCGAAACCGACGACAACGACCTCGAATCCGCCACCGACGATGAGCTTTTCGACCTGCTCGACGACGAACTCGGCTCCTCCTGAAAGGGAGCGTCTGGAACTCATGAGCACCACCTCCCCCTTCGCAAGGAGCCGACGCAATGGTGAATAACGAGGACAAGCTCCGCGACTACCTCAAGCGGGCCACCGCCGACCTGCGTCAGGCCCGCCGCCAGCTGCGCGAGGTCGAGGAGCGCCACCAGGAGCCCATCGCCATCGTCGCGATGAGCTGCCGCTACCCGGGCGGCGTGCGCACCCCCGAGGAGCTGTGGCGGCTCGTCGCGGGTGGCGAGGACGCCATCTCCGGCTTCCCCACGGACCGTGGCTGGGACGTCGAGTCGCTGTACGACGCCGACCCCGACCAGGCGGGCGCCAGCTATGTGAACGAGGGCGGCTTCCTCTACGACGCGGGCGGCTTCGACCCCACGCTCTTCGGCATCTCGCCGCGCGAGGCGATGGCGATGGACCCGCAGCAGCGGCTGCTGCTGGAGTCGTCGTGGGAGGCGTTCGAGCGCGCGGGCCTCGACCCGACCGGGCTGCGTGGCAGCCGGACCGGTGTGTTCGCGGGCGTCATGTACCACGACTACACCTCGCGGCTCGACGCCATCCCCGAGGGCGTCGAAGGCTTCCTCGGCACCGGCAGCAGCGGCAGCATCGCGTCCGGCCGCGTGTCGTACACCTTCGGACTGGAGGGCCCGGCGGTCACGGTCGACACGGCGTGTTCGTCGTCGCTGGTCACCCTGCACATGGCGGTGCAGGCGCTGCGCAACGGCGAATGCTCGCTGGCGTTGGCCGGTGGTGTGACGGTGATGGCCACGCCTGCCACGTTCACCGAGTTCAGTCGTCAGCGCGGGCTCGCCGCCGATGGCCGCTGCAAGCCGTTCGCCGCCGCCGCCGATGGCACCGGCTGGGGCGAGGGCGTCGGCATGCTGCTCGTGGAGCGGCTGTCGGACGCCCGTAAGAATGGCCACCCCGTGCTCGCCATCGTGCGCGGTTCGGCCGTCAACCAGGACGGCGCGTCCAACGGTCTGACGGCGCCCAACGGCCCGTCCCAGCAGCGCGTCATCCACCAGGCGCTCACCAACGGCCGCCTCGGCGCGGCCGACGTCGACGTGGTCGAGGCGCACGGTACGGGGACGACGCTGGGCGACCCGATCGAGGCGCAGGCGCTGCTGGCCACGTATGGCCAGGACCGGCCCGAGGGGCAGCCGCTGCTGCTCGGCTCCATCAAGTCCAACATCGGCCACACCCAGGCCGCGGCCGGTGTCGCCGGAATCATCAAGATGGTCAAGGCCATCGAGCACGGTGTGCTGCCCAGGACACTCCACCTCGACGAGCCCACCCCGCACGTCGACTGGTCGGCGGGCGCGGTGTCGCTGCTCGCCGAGAACACCCCGTGGCCCGAGACCGACCGGCCGCGCCGCGCCGCCGTGTCCTCGTTCGGCTTCAGCGGCACCAACGCGCACACCATCCTGGAGCAGGCCCCCGCCGAGGAGGACGCGGAGCAGCCCGCCGAGGAACTCCCGTCGCAGCGGCTGGACGTGGTGCCGTGGACGGTGTCCGGCAAGAGCGCGGCCGCACTGCGCGCGCAGGCCGAGCGGCTGCGGGCCCATCTGGAGGCCGACCCCGCGCTACGCCCGCTGGACGTGGGCCTGTCGCTGGCCACGACGCGCGCACAGCTCGACCACCGCGCGGTGGTGCGCGGCCGCGACCGCGACGAACTGCTCGCCGGGCTGGCCGCGCTGGCCGGTGGCGGCATGGCGTCGGGCGTGGCGCAGGGGGCCGTCGTCGGCGGCCGGACGGCGTTCGTGTTCCCGGGGCAGGGCTCGCAGTGGGCGGGCATGGCGGTGGGGCTGATGGACGCCTCGCCGGTGTTCGCGGCGCGGATCGAGGAGTGCGCGGCGGCGCTCGCGGAGTTCACCGACTGGTCGTTGGTGGATGTGCTGCGGGGCGTGGAGGGTGCGCCGTCGCTGGAGCGCGTCGATGTGGTTCAGCCGGTGCTGTTCTCGGTGATGGTGTCGCTCGCTGAGCTGTGGCGTTCGTTCGGCGTCGAGCCGTCCGCGGTCGTCGGCCACTCGCAGGGTGAGATCGCGGCCGCGTGTGTGGCGGGGATTCTGTCCTTGCAGGATGCGGCGCGTGTGGTGGCGCTGCGCAGCCAGGCGATTGGCCGGGTGCTGGCGGGCCGGGGCGGCATGGTGTCGGTGGCGCTGCCGGTGGCGGACGTACGGGAGCGGATCGCGCAGTGGGGCGAGGAGCGCATCTCGGTGGCGGCCGTGAACGGGCCGTCGGCGGTGGTGGTTTCGGGTGAACCGGCGGCGCTGGATGAGTTGCTGGCGTCGTGCGAGGCGGATGAGGTCCGTGCCCGCCGGGTGCCGGTGGATTACGCGTCGCACTCCGCGCAGGTGGAGCTGTTGCGGGATGAGCTGCTGGAGCTGCTGGCTCCCGTACAGCCGCAGGCGGCCACGGTGCCGTTCCTGTCGACGGTGACGGGGGAGTGGGTCGAGGGTCCGGAGCTGGACGCCGAGTACTGGTTCACCAACCTGCGTCGCACGGTTGAGCTGGAGAGCGCGGTCCGGCGCCTGCTGGACGAGGGCTTCGGGGCCTTCATCGAATCCAGCGCCCACCCGGTGCTGGCCATGGGTGTGCAGGACACCGCCGAGGACGCCGGACTGGACGCGGCGGCGATCGGTTCGCTGCGTCGCGACGAAGGTGGTCTGGAGCGCTTCTGGGTGTCGGTCGGCGAGGCGTGGACCCGTGGTGTGCAGGTCAACTGGCGGGCGGTGTTCGACGGTACGGGCGCGGAGCGCGTCGAGCTGCCCACGTACGCCTTCCAGCACCAGAACTACTGGCTTGAGTCCGGTACGGCACCCGCCGCCACCGCTGCCGACCCCGTCGAGGCCCGCTTCTGGGACGCCGTCGACCGCGAGGACTGGCAGGCGCTGGCCGCCGAACTGGCCGTCGATGGCGACGAGCAGGTCAGCGCCCTGCTGCCCGCCCTCGCGACATGGCGTAAGCAGGCCCGCGAGCAGTCCACCGTGGACGGCTGGCGCTACCGCGTGACGTGGAAGCCGCTCGCCGAGGGGCAGTCCGCGCGGCTGTCCGGCGCGTGGCTGCTGGTCGTGCCGGAATCCGCCGCCGAGGGCGCGTGGGCGACCGGTGTGGTCCGTACGCTCGCCGAACGCGGCGCAGACGTACGGCAGATCGTGGTGGACCCCGCCACCGAGGGCCGTGAGCAGCTGACGGAGCAGTTGCGCAACGCGGATGGCGTCCCGTTCGCCGGTGTGCTGTCGCTGCTGGCGCTCGACGGCCGTCTGCACCCGCTGCACACTTCCGTCCCGGCCGGGGTGGCCGCGCAGTTCGCGCTGGTGCAGGCCCTGGGCGACGCGGAGATCGGCGGGCCGCTGTGGTCCGCCACCCGTGGCGCGGTGTCCGTGGGACGCGCCGATGTGCTGGACGCGCCCGAGCAGGCGCTGATCTGGGGCCTGGGCCGGGTGGCCGCGCTGGAGCACGGCGAGCGCTGGGGCGGTCTGGTCGACCTGCCCGAGGCGGCCGACGAGCGGGCGCTGTCCCGGCTGGTGACCGCGCTCGCGGGAGCAGAGGACGAGGATCAGGTGGCGATCCGCGCCACCGGGCTCCTCGTACGCCGCCTGGTGCGGGCCCCGCTGAGCGGCACCCCCGCCGTACGGACCTGGAAGCCCGCCGGAACCACGCTGGTCACCGGCGGTACGGGCGCGCTCGGCGCCCATGTGGCGCGCTGGCTGGCCCGTAACGGCGCCGAACACCTGGTGCTCACCAGCCGCCGTGGCCCGGAGGCACCCGGCGCGGCCGAACTGCGCGACGAACTCACCGCGCTCGGCGCCCAGGTCACCATCGCCGCGTGCGATGTGGCCGACCGGGAGGCGCTGGCCGAGATGCTGGCCACCGTCCCGGCCGAACACCCGCTGACCGCCGTCGTGCACACGGCCGCCGTGCTGGACGACGGGGTGATCGAGGGGCTGACCCCGGAGCAGATCGACCGCGTGCTGAAGGTCAAGGTCGACGCCACCCGACAGCTGCACGAGCTGACCCGCGACCTCGACCTGTCCGCGTTCGTGCTGTTCTCGTCCTTCGCGGCCACCTTCGGCGCGCCCGGCCAGGGCAACTACGCGCCCGGCAACGCGTTCCTCGACGCCTTCGCCGAGTGGCGGCGCGCCCAGGGCCTGCCCGCCACCGCGCTGGCCTGGGGCCCGTGGGGCGAGGGCGGCATGGCCGAGGGCGGTGTGGGCGACCGGATGCGCCGCCACGGCGTCATCGAAATGGCGCCCGGCGCGGCCGTCACCGCGCTGCAGCACGCCCTGGACCGCGACGAGTCGGTGCTGACCGTCGCCGACATGGAGTGGAAGCGTTTCGTCCTCGCCTTCACCTCCGGCCGTTCCCGTCCGCTGCTGCACGACCTGCCCGAGGCGCGGGACGTCATCGCGGACATGAACACCGACGCCGAGGCGGGGGCCGCCGACAGCGGCGCGCTGACGCGGCAGCTCGCCGGGGCGTCGGAGGCCGAGCAGGAGCGGCTGGTGCTGGAGCTGGTACGGACCGCCGTCGCGGCCGTACTGGGCTACGCGGGCGCCGACGACGTCGAGCCGGGCCGGGCCTTCAAGGACCTGGGCTTCGACTCGCTGACCGCCGTCGAACTCCGCAACCGCCTCGCCGCCGCCAGCGGGCTCAAGCTGCCCCCGACCCTGATCTTCGACTACCCGACCCCCACGGTGCTCGCGCGCCAGCTGCGCACCGAGCTGTCCGGCGGGCAGTCGGCGGCCGTGGCCACGCGGCCGGTCGCGGCGGCGTCCGCCGATGACGAGCCCGTCGCCATCGTCGCCATGAGCTGCCGCTTCCCAGGCGGTGTCCGCACCCCGGAGGAGCTGTGGCAGCTGCTCGACTCCGGTGGCGACGCGCTGTCGGAGTTCCCCGGCGACCGTGGCTGGGACATCGACGCCCTCTACAACCCGGACCCGGACGCACAGGGCACCAGCTACACCCGCGAGGGCGGATTCCTCACCGGGGCCGCCGAGTTCGACCCCGCGTTCTTCGGCATCTCGCCACGTGAGGCCATGGCGATGGACCCGCAGCAGCGGCTGCTGCTGGAGACCTCGTGGGAGGCGTTCGAGCGCGCGGGCATCGACCCGGCCACGCTGCACGGCAGCCCGTCCGGCGTCTTCGTCGGCACCAACGGCTCCGACTACTCGATCCTCATGCGCAACACCACCGAGGGCTACGAGGGCCACCTCGCCACCGGCAGCGCCGCGAGCGTCGTCTCCGGCCGCCTCTCGTACACCTTCGGCCTGGAGGGCCCGGCGGTCACCGTCGACACCGCGTGCTCGGCGTCGCTGGTGGCACTGCACCTCGCCGTTCAGGCGCTGCGCAACGGCGAATGCACGCTGGCGCTCGCGGGCGGTGTCACCGTGATGGCCACCCCCGGTACGTTCATCGAGTTCAGCCGCCAGCGCGGGCTGTCCTCCGACGGCCGCTCCAAGGTGTTCTCGTCGGACGCCGACGGCTTCAGCCCGGCCGAGGGCGTCGGTATGCTGCTGGTGGAGCGGCTGTCGGACGCGCGGAAGAACGGCCACCCGGTGCTCGCGGTCGTACGCGGTTCGGCCGTCAACCAGGACGGCGCGTCCAACGGTCTGACGGCGCCCAACGGCCCGTCCCAGCAGCGCGTCATCCGCCAGGCGCTCGCCAACGCCCGTCTGGACACCGGTGAGGTCGACGTGGTCGAGGCGCACGGTACGGGGACGTCGCTGGGCGATCCGATCGAGGCGCAGGCGCTGCTCGCCACCTACGGCCAGGACCGGCCCGAGGGGCAGCCGCTGCTGCTCGGCTCCATCAAGTCCAACATCGGCCACGCCCAGGCGGCGGCCGGTGTCGCGGGCGTGATGAAGACGGTGCTCGCCATGCGGCACGGTGTTCTGCCCGAGTCACTGCACATCGCCGAGCCGACCCCGCACGTGGACTGGTCGGCGGGTGACATCGAGCTGCTGACCGAGGCTCGGCCCTGGCCGGAGACCGGCCGCCCGCGCCGCGCCGCCGTATCCTCGTTCGGCTTCAGCGGCACCAACGCCCACGCCATCCTGGAGCAGGCGCCCGAAGAGGAGCCGGTGCGGGACACCCCGGAGAGCGGTGGTGTGCTGCCGTGGGTGCTCTCGGGCAAGAACGAGGCGGCGCTGCGTGCGCAGGCCGCCAAGCTGCTGGCTCACCTCGACGCCGCCCCGGGTCTGCGGACCGCCGACATCGGCCACTCGCTGGCCACCACCCGTACCGCCTTCGACCAGCGCGCGGTGCTGGTGGGCTCGGACCGGGATGATCTTGCTCGCGGTTTGGATGCCCTCGCTAGGGGGCAGGTCCTCCCCAATCTGGTTCAGGGGGCCTCAATCGGGGGCAAGGCCGCATTCGTGTTCCCGGGACAGGGGTCACAATGGGTAGGCATGGCCGTGGGGCTGTTGGATGCTTCACCGGTGTTCGCTGCCCGTATTGATGAGTGTGCCGCCGCGCTCGCTGAATTCACCGACTGGTCGTTGGTGGATGTGCTGCGAGGAGCGGAGGACGCGCCGTCACTGGAGCGGGTAGACGTCGTTCAGCCGGTGCTGTTCTCGGTGATGGTGTCCCTGGCGGAGCTGTGGCGTTCGCTGGGTGTGCGGCCGTCCACCGTCGTCGGCCACTCACAGGGTGAGATCGCGGCCGCGTGCGTGGCCGGAATTCTGTCGCTGCGGGATGCCGCGCGTGTGGTGGCGTTGCGCAGCCAGGCGATTGGCCGGGTGCTGGCGGGTCAGGGCGGCATGGTGTCCGTCGCGCTGCCGGTGTTGGACGTACGGGAGCGGATCGCGCCGTGGGGCGAGGAGCGCATCTCGGTGGCGGCCGTCAACGGGCCGTCGGCCGTGGTGGTTTCCGGTGAGCCGACCGCGCTGGATGAGCTGATCGCCTCGTGCGAGGCGGATGAGGTCCGGGCGCGTCGGGTGCCGGTGGACTACGCGTCGCACTCCGCGCAGGTCGAGCTGCTGCGCGATGAACTCCTCACACTGCTCGCCCCCGTCCAGCCGCAGACCGCCCACATTCCCTTCCTGTCCACCGTGACCGGCGAGTGGGTCGACGGCTCCGAGCTGGACGCCGAGTACTGGTTCACCAACCTCCGCCGCACCGTCGAGCTGGAGAGCGCCATCCGCCGCCTGCTCGACGAGGGCATGAGCGTGTTCATCGAGTCCAGCGCCCACCCGGTGCTGGCCATGGGCGTGCAGGACACCGCCGAGGATGCGGGCAGGGAAGCGGCCGCGATCGGTTCGCTGCGCCGCGACGAGGGCGGTCTCGACCGCTTCTGGGCCTCCCTCGGCGAGGCGTGGACACGCGGTGTCGACGTCGACTGGGACGCGGTGTTCGGTACGCATACGACGCGCGTCGAACTGCCCACGTACGCCTTCCAGCACCAGCACCTCTGGCCGCAGCCCGCCGACACCCTGGCGGACGGCGTCCCGGCGTCGCCGTCCGACGCCCGCTTCTGGGAGGCCGTCGAGCGCGAGGACCTGGAGTCGCTGGCCGACACCCTCGCCTTTGGTGACGACACCGAGCCGCTCGGCGCCGTCCTGCCCGCCCTCGCGTCGTGGCGCAAGCAGGCCCGCGAGCAGTCCACCGTGGACGGCTGGCGCTACCGCGTGACGTGGAAGTCCCAGTCCGAGCGCCAAGCCCCGAGGCTGTCCGGGACGTGGCTGCTGGCCGTGCCCGAGTCCGCCGTCACCGACGACTGGACGCTCGGCGCGGTCCGTACGCTCGCCGAACGCGGCGCCGACGTACGGCAGATCACACCGTCCGCCGTGGCAGCCGACCGCGAGTCGCTGACCCGTCTGGTGCGCGAGGAACTGGCCGACGCCGGAACCGTCTCCGGTGTGCTCTCGCTGCTCGCCTTCGACGAGCGGACCGCGCCCGGCACGGACGGTGTGGGCGCCGGGCTGGCCGGAACCGCCGCGCTGATCCAGGCGCTGGGCGATGCCGGGGTGGAGGCGCCGCTGTGGTGCGCCACGCGCGGCGCGGTGTCCGTCAGCGGCACGGACCGCACGGAATCCCCCGATCAGGCGCTCGTCTGGGGTCTCGGCCGGACCGCCGCGCTCGAGTACCCGGAGCGCTGGGGCGGTCTGGTCGACCTGCCCGAGGTGGCCGACGAGCGGGCGCTGTCCCGGCTGGTGGGCGTGCTCGCCGGGGCCGAGGGCGAAGACCAGCTCGCGGTGCGCGCGGCGGGCGTGTTCGCCCGCAGGCTCGCCCGCTCCCCGCTGGCCGGGACACCCGCCGTACGGACGTGGAAGCCCGCCGGAACCACGCTGGTCACGGGCGGTACGGGGGCGGTGGGCGCCCATGTGGCGCGCTGGCTGGCCCGTAACGGCGCCGAGCACCTGGTGCTCACCAGCCGCCGTGGCCTCGCGGCGCCCGGCGCGGCCGAGCTGCGCGACGAACTGACCGCGCTCGGCGCCCGGGTGACCGTCGCCGCGTGCGATGTGGCCGACGGCAAGGCGGTCGAAGCGCTGCTCGCGGAGATCCCGGCCGACCAGCCGCTGACCGCCGTGATGCACGCCGCTGGCGTGCTCGACGATGGCGTACTGGACGCGCTCACCCCGCAGCGGTTCGCGACCGTCCTCGGCCCGAAGGCCGACGCGGCGCGCCAGCTGCACGAGCTGACCCGGGGCCTGGAGCTGTCCGCGTTCGTGCTGTTCTCCGGTATCGCGGGCACCCTCGGCGACGCCGGTCAGGGCAACTACGCGGCGGCCAACGCCTACCTCGACGCGCTGGCCGAGCAGCGCCGCGCGGACGGTCTGCCCGCCACCTCCGTGGCCTGGGGCCGCTGGGGTGAGACGGGTCTTGCCGCGGGTGGCGCCATCGGCGAGCGGCTGGACCGTGGCGGTGTCCCGGCGATGGACCCGCACGCGGCCATCGCGGCGCTGCAGCAGGCGCTGGACCACGACGACACGGCCGTGGCCGTCGCCGACATTCAGTGGGAACGCTTCGCCCAGGGCTACACGGCGGTCCGCCCCAGCCCGCTCATCGGCGAACTGCCCGAGGTGCGGCGGCTGCGCGAGACCGGCGATCCGGCGGTGGCGGCTGCCTCCGACGGGTCCCCGGCGGACGCGCTGCGGCAGCGGCTGGCCGGGATCTCCCGGGCCGAACAGTCCCTGGTGGTCCTGGAGGTCGTACGGACCAACGCCGCTGCGGCGCTCGGCCACCCGACGACCGACGAGGTCGGCGCGGGGCGGGCGTTCAAGGAGCTGGGCTTCGACTCGCTGATCGCGCTGGAGCTGCGCAACCGGCTGGGCGCCGCCACCGGGCAGAAGCTGCCCGCCACGCTGGTCTTCGACTATCCGACCCCGGCGGCGCTGGCCGAGTTCCTGTGCGGCCAGCTCGTCGGCGACGGCGGGGCGGCGGCCACGCCGGGGCTCGCTGAGCTGGACGCGCTGGAGTCGGCCCTGTCCGTCCTCGACCCGGAGAGCGAGGCGCGGGACGACATCGCGTCCCGGCTGCGGGACCTCGCGGCGAAGTGGGCGGAGCCCCGTACGGCCGGTGCCGAGACGGCCGACGGCGGCGGCGACACCGTGACGGAGAAGCTGCAGCAGGCGACGCAGGATGAGGTCTTCGACTTCATCGAGAAAGAACTCGGAATTTAAGGGTCTGAAGGTCCGCGGGCGCAAGGTTTGTGACGATAAGCATGGGTGAGACTCCAATGGCGGATCAGGACAAGATCCTCGACTACCTCAAGCGGGTAACTGCCGATCTGCACCAGACGCGGCAGCGTCTTCGCGAGGTCGAGTCGCAGGAGCCTGAGCCGATCGCGATCGTCGGCATGAGCTGCCGGTTCCCCGGAGGCGTCACGTCTCCGGAGGAGCTGTGGCAGCTCGTGTCCGGTGGCGGCGACGCCATCACGGACTTCCCCACGGACCGGGGCTGGGACGTCTCGTCGCTCTTCGACGCCGACCCCGACCAGCAGGGCACCAGCTACACCGACAAGGGCGGATTCCTGGCGGGCGCGGGCGAGTTCGACGCCGGGTTCTTCGGGATCAGCCCCCGCGAAACCCTCGGCATGGACCCCCAGCAGCGGCTGCTGCTGGAAACGTCCTGGGAGGCGTTCGAGCGGGCCGGGATCGACCCGGCCACGCTGCGCGGCAGCAAGGCCGGTGTCTTCATCGGTACGAACGGCCAGGACTACCCGGAGCTGATGCACACGGCGCCGCCGGGCGTCGAGCAGTATCTGCTGACCGGCAACGCGGCGAGCGTCATCTCCGGCCGCATCTCCTACACCTTCGGCCTGGAGGGCCCGGCGCTCTCCGTCGACACGGCCTGCTCGGCGTCGCTGGTGGCGCTGCACCTGGCCGTGCAGGCGCTGCGCAACGGCGAGTGCTCGATGGCGCTGACCGGTGGCGTCACCGTCATGAACAGCCCGCGCGCGTTCATCAACTTCAGCCGCCAGCGGGGCCTGGCCCCCGACGGCCGCTGCAAGGCGTTCGCGGACGGCGCGGACGGCACCGGCTGGGGCGAGGGCGTCGGCATGCTGCTCGTCGAGCGGCTGTCGGACGCCCGTAAGAACGGCCACCAGGTGCTCGCCCTCGTACGCGGCTCCGCCATCAACCAGGACGGTGCGAGCAACGGGCTGACGGCGCCGAACGGCCCGTCCCAGCAGCGCGTCATCCGCCAGGCGCTCACCGACGGCCGCCTCACCCCGGCCCAGGTCGACGCCGTCGAGGCACACGGCACCGGTACGTCGCTGGGCGACCCCATCGAGGCGCAGGCGCTGCTCGCCACGTACGGGCAGAACCGGGCCGAGGGCCGCCCGCTGTGGCTCGGCTCCGTCAAGTCCAACTTCGGGCACACCCAGGCCGCGGCCGGCGTCGCCGGAATCATCAAGATGGTCAAGGCCATCGAGCACGGTGTGCTGCCCAGGACGCTGCATGTCGACGCGCCCTCCGGGGACGTCGACTGGACGGCGGGCGCGGTGTCCCTGCTCACCGAGAACACCCCGTGGCCGGAGACCGGGCAGCCGCGCCGCGCGGGCATCTCCTCGTTCGGCGTGAGCGGTACGAACGCCCACACCGTCATCGAGGAGGCGCCCGCCGAGGACCGCGAGCCGCAGTCTCCGGCCGAGGGGGACTGGTCCGGGCTCGGCGGGCGGCTGCCGCTGCTGGTGTCCGGGCAGAGCGCGGAGGCGCTGCGCGCCCAGGCCGCGCGGCTCGCCGCCCATGTGCGGGACGACCCGGGCCTCGGCCTGGTCGACCTCGCCCACTCCCTGGCCACCACCCGCGCCGCGCTGGACCACCGGGCCGTGGTCCTCGCGGGCGACGGCGGCCGGGACGACCTGCTGCGCGGGCTGGCCGCGCTCGCCGAGGAAAACCCCGCGAGCGGGGTTGTTCAGGGCGAGGTCAGCGAGGGCAAGGTCGCGTTCCTGTTCACCGGACAGGGCAGCCAGCGCACCGGCATGGGCCGTGAGCTGTACGCGGCCGTCCCGGCCTTCGCGCGGGCCCTGGACGAGGTGTGCGCCGAACTCGACGGCCATCTCGAACTACCCCTGCGGGAAGTGACGTTTGGAAATGTAGCTGCCGGTGACGACAGCGCGCTGCTGGACCGCACCGGCTACACCCAGCCCGCCCTGTTCGCCCTCGAAGTGGCGCTGTTCCGGCTGCTGGAAACGTGGGGCGTGAAGCCCGACTTCCTCGTCGGCCACTCCATCGGCGAGCTGGCCGCCGCCCATGTGGCGGGCGTGCTGTCGCTCCCCGACGCCTGCCGGTTGGTGGCCGCGCGCGGCCGACTGATGCAGGAGCTGCCGGGCGGCGGCGCGATGATCGCCGTCCAGGCGTCCGAGGACGAGGTGGCGCCGCTGCTCACCGACCGGGTCTCGATCGCCGCTTTGAATGGCCCGACCTCCGTGGTCATCGCGGGCGACGAGGACGCGGCTCAGCGGATCGCCGACGTCTTCGCGGAGAAGGGCCGTAAGACCAAGCGGCTCACCGTCAGCCACGCGTTCCACTCGCCGCACATGGACGGCATGCTGGAGGCGTTCCGCGAGGTCGCGCAGGGCGTCACGTACGCGCCGCCGGTCATTCCCGTCATCTCCAACCTGACCGGCGCGTCCGTGTCCGCCGACGAGATCTGCTCGCCCGACTACTGGGTCCGGCACGTCCGGCAGGCGGTCCGCTTCACCGATGGCATCCGTGGGCTCGAAGAGTTCGGCGTCGCCACCTTCGTGGAGCTGGGCCCCGATGGGGTGCTCACCGCCATGGCGCAGGACTGCGTCACCGCCGAGGGCGCCACGTTCGTACCCGTCCTGCGCGGCGACCGCTCCGAGACCACCGCCCTGACCGACGCGCTCGCCCGCGTCCATGCGCACGGTGTAGCCGTCGACTGGGCCGCCGTGTTCGCGGGCTCCGGCGCCCGCCGCGTCGAGCTGCCCACGTACGCCTTCCAGCGCGAGCTGTACTGGCCCGAGCCCGCCGGGCCCTGGACCGGCGACGTCACCGCCGCCGGGCTCGGCTCCGCCGACCACCCGTTGCTCGGCGCGGCCGTCTCGCTCGCCGACGCCGCCGGGTTCCTGTTCACCGGCAGGCTCTCCCTCCAGACCCACCCGTGGCTCGCCGACCACGCCGTCATGGACACCGTGCTGCTGCCCGGCACGGCCTTCGTGGAGCTGGCCATCCGCGCCGGTGACCACGTCGGCGCCGATGTCCTGGACGAGCTGACCCTGGAAGCGCCGCTCGTGCTGCCCCCACAGGGCGGTGTGCAGCTCCAGGTGTCCGTGGGCGCGCCGGACACGTCAGGGCGGCGCTCGCTGACCCTGCACTCGCGGCTCGAAGAGGCCGCCGACGGCAGCTGGGGCGAGGGCGAGTGGACTCGCCACGCCACCGGTGTACTCGCCACCGGGGCAGCCACCCCCGACGAAACCCTCAGCGCCTGGCCACCGGCCGGTGCCACCGAAGTCCCCGTCGACGGGCTCTACGACTGGCTCACGACAAGCGGATTCGCCTACGGCCCGGTGTTCCAGGGCCTCAAGGCCGCCTGGCAGGACGGCGACCACGTGTACGCCGACGTCCGCCTCCCCGATGGCGCCCGCGCCGAGGCCGACCTGTTCGGGCTGCACCCGGCGCTGCTGGACGCCGCCCTGCACGCCGTCGGCATCGGCTCCCTGCTGGAGGACACCGAACACGGCCGCCTCCCGTTCTCCTGGAGCGGCGTCCGGCTGCACGCCGTCGGCGCCTCCGCGCTGCGCGTCCGGCTCTCGCCCGCTGGCCAGGACACCGTGGCCGTCCTCGTGACGGACGAGAGCGGCGCGCCCGTCGCCTCGGTCGACGCGCTGCTGCTGCGCCCGGTCTCGCCCGAGCAGGTGCACTCCGCGCGCGGCGCCTTCTACGACGCGCTGTTCCGCGTCGAGTGGACCCCCGCCCCGGTGCCGTCCGCCACCACCGTGGTGGCCGGGCAGTGGGCGCTGCTGGGCGACCAGACCCCCGAACTGGCCGCCGCGCTGCCCACCGCCGTGGGGTACGCCGACCTGGCCGCGCTCGGCGAGGCCGTGACGGGTGGCGCCCCGGTGCCGCAGGCCGTCGTGGCGCCGTTCTTCGCCACTGACACGGACCTTCCGATCGAGGCCTCCGTACGCGACTCCCTGCACCGCGCGCTGGAGCTGGCCCAACGCTGGCTCGCCGACGACCGCTTCGAGGGCTCCCGGCTGGTCATCGCCACCCGTGGCGCCGTCGCCACCGCCGCCGACGCCGACACCGAGGACCTGGCGGGCGCCCCGCTGTGGGGCCTGCTGCGCTCCGCGCAGTCCGAGAACCCGGACCGCTTCACCCTCGTCGACATCGACGGCGACGATGCCTCGTACCGCGCCCTCGCTCCCGCCCTCGCTACGGGCGAGCCGCAGCTCGCGGTGCGCGCCGGGGCCGTCGTCGTACCGCGCCTGGCGAAGGTGGCCTCCGACGCCGCCCACACCGCCCGCGCTCTCGACCCCGAGGGCACCGCGCTGGTCACGGGCGCCACCGGCACCCTGGGCGGCCTGGTCGCCCGCCACCTCGTCACCGAGCACGGCGTACGCAACCTGCTGCTGCTCAGCCGTCGCGGCGCCGACGCGGACGGCGCCACCGAACTGGTCGCCGAACTGCGCGCGTCCGGCGCCGACGTCACCCTCGCCGCCTGCGACGTGGCCGACCGCCACGCGCTGGCCGAGGTGCTGGCCGCCGTACCGGCCGACCGTCCGCTGACCGCCGTCGTGCACACGGCGGGCGTCCTCGACGACGGTGTCATCGGCTCGCTCACCGCCGAGCGCGTCGACCGCGTCCTGCCGCCCAAGGTGGACGCGGCGCTGAACCTGCACGAGCTGACGCGCGAGCTGGACCTGTCCGCGTTCGTCCTGTTCTCCGCCGCCGCCGGAACCCTCGGCGGCCCCGGACAGGCCAACTACGCGGCCGCCAACGCCTTCGTGGACGCCCTCGCCCGGCGCCGCCGCGCCCAGGGCCTGCCCGCGACCGCCCTCGCCTGGGGCCTGTGGGCCGAGCGCAGCGGCATGACCGGCGACCTGGACGACGCCGACCTGCAGCGCATCACCCGCGCCGGAGTCGCCGCCCTCTCCTCCGACGAGGGCCTGGCCCTGCTGGACACCGCGCTCGCCGTCGGAGACCCCGCGCTCGTCCCCATTCACCTGGACCTGGCGTCGCTGCGCCACGCCGACGCCTCCATGGTCCCGGCGCTGCTGCGCGGCCTGGTGCGCGGCGGTACGGCCCGCCGCACCGCCGAGTCGGGCGCCACGGCCCCCGGCGGGCTCGCGGAACGGCTCCTCGCGCTGTCCGTCCCCGAGCGCGACCGGCTGCTGCTGGAGGTCGTCTCCGGCCAGGTCGCCGCCGTCCTCGGCTACGCGGGCCCGGAGGCGGTCGGCGCGGGCCGCGCGTTCAAGGAGCTGGGCTTCGACTCGCTCACCGCCGTCGAGCTGCGCAACCGCCTCGGCGCCGTGACGGGCGTACGGCTCCCCGCCACCCTCGTCTTCGACTACCCGACGCCCACCTCGCTCGCCGGTTTCCTGCGCACCGAAATCCTCGGCGACCAGGCCGACGAAACCGCAGTCGCTTCGGCGCCGGCCACCGCCGTCGCCGACGACGAGCCGATCGCCATCGTCGGTATGAGCTGCCGCTACCCGGGCGGTGTCAGCAGCCCCGAGGAGCTGTGGCAGCTCGTCATGGGCGCCACCGACGCCATCTCCGGCTTCCCCACCGACCGTGGCTGGCAGCTGGACGGGCTGCTCGGCGACGACCAGGGGCAGACCGGCACCAGCGCCACCATCGAGGGCGGATTCCTCTACGAGGCGGGCGAGTTCGACCCGGACTTCTTCGGCATCAACCCGCGCGAGGCGCTGGCCATGGACCCGCAGCAGCGGCTGCTGCTGGAGTCCTCGTGGGAGGCGTTCGAGCGCGCGGGCATCGACCCGGCGGCCGTGCGCGGCAGCAAGACCGGTGTCTTCACCGGCGTCATGTACCACGACTACCTGTCCCGGCTGACCGCCCTCCCCGAGGGGCTGGAGGGCTACCTCGGCACCGGCACGGCGGGCAGTGTCGCCTCGGGCCGGGTCGCGTACACCTTCGGGCTTGAGGGCCCGGCCGTCACCATCGACACGGCGTGCTCGTCGTCGCTGGTGGCGCTGCACTTCGCGGCGCAGGCGCTGCGCAGCGGCGAGTGCACGATGGCGCTCGCGGGCGGTGTCACCGTCATGTCCACCCCGGACACCTTCATCGACTTCAGCCGCCAGGGCGGGCTGTCCGCGAGTGGCCGCTGCAAGTCCTTCGCCGCCGACGCGGACGGCACGGGCTGGGCCGAGGGCGTCGGCATGCTGCTCGTGGAGCGGCTGTCGGACGCGCGTCGCAATGGCCACCAGGTGCTGGCCGTGGTGCGCGGCACGGCGGTCAACCAGGACGGTGCGTCCAATGGTCTGACGGCGCCGAATGGTCCGTCGCAGCAGCGGGTGATCCGTGCGGCTTTGGCTGGCGCGGGGCTGTCGACCGGCGATGTGGACGTGGTCGAGGCGCACGGTACGGGCACCACGCTGGGCGACCCCGTCGAGGCGCAGGCGCTGCTGGCCACGTACGGGCGTGATCGGGATGCGGACCAGCCGCTGTACCTCGGCTCCATCAAGTCGAACATCGGCCACACGCAGGCGGCGGCCGGTGTCGCGGGCATCATCAAGATGGTGCAGGCGATGCGCCACGGTGTGCTTCCGCAGTCGCTGCACATCAATGAGCCGTCGCCGCACGTCGACTGGGAGTCGGGCGCGGTCTCGCTGCTCGCCGAAGCGCGGGAGTGGCCGGAGACCGGACACCCGCGCCGCGCGGGCATCTCCTCCTTCGGCGTCAGCGGCACCAACGCCCACGCCATCATCGAGCAGGCCCCGGAGGCGGAGCCCCGCCCGGTGGCGGACGCCACGCCGCGCGCGGCCGGGGTGCTGCCCTGGACGCTGTCCGGCAAGTCCGCCGACGCGCTGCGCGGCCAGGCCGTACGGCTGCTCGCCCACCTGGAGGAGCGGCCCGAACTGCCGCTCACCGACCTCGGCTACTCCCTCGCCACCACCCGCGCCGCGCTGGACCACCGCGCGGTGGTGGTCGGCTACGACCGCGCCGCGCTGGTCGCGGGCCTGGAGGCGCTGGCGCGCGGCGAGTCGGCCGCAGGGCTGATCGAGGGCTCGGTGACCGGGGGCGGGCAGGTCGCGTTCCTGTTCACGGGCCAGGGGAGCCAGCGGCTCGGGATGGGCCGCGAGCTGTACGAGGCGTACCCGGTGTTCGCGGAGGCGCTGGACGCGGTGTGCGATGAGCTGGACGCGCACCTCGAAACGCCGCTGAAGACGGTCCTGTTCGGCGAGGACGCCGCCGCGCTGGATCAGACCGGCTTCACGCAGCCCGCGCTGTTCGCCATCGAGGTGGCGCTGTTCCGGCTGGTCGAGGCGTGGGGTGTGCGGCCCGACTACCTCTCCGGCCACTCCATTGGTGAGCTGGCTGCCGCGCATGTGGCGGGTGTGCTGTCGCTTGCGGACGCTTCGAAGTTGGTGGCGGCGCGTGGTCGTCTGATGCAGGAGCTTCCGGCCGGTGGCGCGATGGTCGCCGTTCAGGCGTCGGAGGATGAGGTTCTGCCGCTGCTCGGTGGTGGTGTGAGCATTGCCGCCCTCAACGGGCCGTCGTCCGTGGTCATCGCGGGTGACGACGATGCCGTGGCTGAGGTTGCCGCGTCGTTCGAGGAGCGGGGTCGTAAGACCAAGCGGCTCACGGTGAGCCACGCGTTCCACTCGCCGCGCATGGACGGGATGCTGGACGCGTTCCGCGAGGTGGCCGAGGGCCTGACGTACGAGGCCCCGAAGATCCCCATCGTGTCGAACCTGACCGGGAACGTCGTCTCCGCCGACGAGATCACCACGCCTGACTTCTGGGTGCGCCACGTCCGCGAGGCCGTGCGCTTCCTCGACGGCATCCGCACCCTGGAGGCCCAGGGCGTCACCACCTACCTCGAACTCGGCCCCGACGGTGTGCTGTCCGCCATGGCGCAGGACTGCCTCACCGACAGCGACGCCACCTTCGCCGCCATGTGCCGCAAGGACCGCCCCGAGGCCGACACCGTCACCGCCGCCCTCGCCCGGCTGCACGTCCGTGGCGTGGCGCCGGACTGGGCCGCGTACTACGCGGGTACGGGCGCGGCGCGCGTCGACCTGCCCACGTACGCCTTCCAGCACCGCCGCTTCTGGCTGACGAACCCGGCGGGCTTCGTGGGCGACGTGGAGTCGGCGGGCCTGGGCCGGGCCGATCACCCGCTGCTGGGTGCGGCCGTGCCGCTGGCCGACTCCGATGGCTTCCTGCTCACGGGCAGGCTCTCCCTCGAAAGCCACCCGTGGCTGGCCGACCACGCCGTGATGGGCACGGTCCTGCTGCCCGGCACCGCCTTCGTCGAGCTGGCGATCCGCGCCGGTGACCAGGTGGGCTGCGACCGGCTGGACGAGCTGACCATCGAGGCGCCGCTGATCCTCCCCGAGCGCGGCGCGGTGCAGGTCCAGATCATGGTCGGGGCCCCGCAGGCCGCCGGACACCGCACGCTGGAGCTGTACTCGCGGGCCCAGGACGCGCCCGCCGAGGTGCCGTGGATCCGGCACGCCAGCGGTGTGCTGGTGGCGGGTGCCCCGCAGCCGTCGTTCGACCTGACGGCGTGGCCGCCGCCGGGCGCCGAGCCCGCCGAGGTCGACGGGCTCTACGAGCACCTGGCGCAGGGCGGTTTCGCGTACGGCCCGGTGTTCCAGGGGCTTGAGGCGGCGTGGCTGCGCGGCGACGAGGTGTTCGCCGAGGTCCGGCTGCCCGAGGACGCGGAGGGCGACGCCAAGGCGTTCGGGCTGCACCCGGCGCTGCTGGACGCCGCGCTGCACAGCACGTTCGCGCGTCCCGATGGCGATGAGCAGGGCAGGTTGCCGTTCTCCTGGGGCGGGGTGTCGCTGCACGCGGTGGGCGCCGGTGCGCTCCGGGTGCGGCTGACCCCGGCCGGGACGGACGCGGTGTCGCTGGAGCTGGCCGATGGCACCGGCGCCCCGGTGGCGTCCGTGGAGCAGCTGGCGCTGCGCCCGGTCGCGGCCGGTCAGCTCGCGGGCGCCAGGTCCGCCACGTACCACGAGTCGCTGTACCGGCTGGACTGGGCCACCGTGCCCATGGCCACGGAAGCCACCGCGGAGTGGGCGGTGCTGGGCGGTGGCGCACCCGACGCGCTGACGTCCGGCGCGGCGGTCCACGCCGATCTGGCCGCGCTGGGCGAGGCCGGGGACCTGCCGGACTTCGTCCTCGCCTACCTCGACCCGCGCGCCGACGGCGACGATGTGACCGGTGCGGTGCACACCGCCACCCAGGACGCGCTGGCCCTCGTACGGGAGTGGCTGGCCGACGACCGGTTCGCCGCGTCCCGGCTGGTGCTGGTGACCCGGGGCGCGGTGGCCACGGCCGGTGACGCGGGGACGTACGACCTGGCGCACGCCCCGGTGTGGGGTCTGGCGCGCTCCGCGCAGTCGGAGAACCCGGACCGGCTGGTGCTGGTGGACCTCGACGGCACGGACGCCTCGTACGAGGCGCTGGGCACCGCCCTGACGTCGGGCGAGCCGCAGTTCGTGCTGCGCCGTGGTGCCGTCCACGCGCCCCGGCTGGCGCGCATCGCCACCGACGGGCCCATGGTGCCGCCTGCCGGTGAGCAGGCGTGGCGGCTGGACATCCAGGACAAGGGCACGCTGGAGAACCTGACGCTGCTGCCGACCCCGGAGGCCGCCGCGCCGCTGGAGGCCGGACAGGTGCGGGTCGCGGTGCGGGCAGCCGGTGTGAACTTCCGCGATGTGCTGAACGCACTGGGCATGTACCCGGGCGACGCGGGCCTGATGGGCAGCGAGGGCGCCGGTGTCGTCCTCGAAACCGGCCCCGGTGTCACCGATCTGGCGCCCGGCGACCCGGTGATGGGCATGCTGCCCGGCGGGTTCGGGCCGCTCGTGGTCGTGGACCGCCGCATGGTGGCGCCGATGCCCCGGGGCTGGTCGTACGCCCAGGCCGCGTCCGTGCCGATCGTCTTCATGACGGCGTACTACGCGCTGCGCGACCTGGCGGACCTGCGCGGCGGCGAAGCGCTGCTCGTCCACGCCGCCGCCGGTGGTGTCGGCATGGCCGCCGTGCAACTGGCCCGCCACTGGGGTGTGGATGTCTACGCGACGGCCAGCCCCGGCAAGTGGGACACGCTGCGTTCGCTGGGGCTGGCCGACGACCGGATCGCCTCCTCCCGCGACCTGGCCTTCGAGGAGACGTTCCGCGAGGCCAGCGGTGGCCGTGGCGTGGATGTCGTACTGGACTCGCTGGCCCGGGAGTTCGTGGACGCGTCGCTGCGGCTGCTGCCGCGCGGCGGCCGGTTCGTGGAGATGGGCAAGACGGATGTCCGGGCCCCCGAGGATGTGGCGGCCGCCTATCCGGGCGTGTCCTACCAGGCGTTCGACCTGACCGAGGCGGGCCTGGACCGCATCCAGGCGATGCTGTGCGAACTGCTGGAGCTGTTCGAGCAGGGCGCGCTGCGGCCGCTGCCGATCACCGCATGGGATCTGCGGCAGGCCCCGGACGCGTTCCGCTACCTCAGCCAGGCCCGGCACATCGGCAAGGTCGTCCTCACCGTGCCCGCCGCGTGGAACCCGGACGGCACGGTGCTGATCACCGGTGGCACCGGCACCCTGGGCGGCCTGGTCGCCCGGCACGCGGTGACCGAGCGCGGCGCCCGGCATCTGCTGTTGACCAGCCGACGCGGTGAGCAGGCGGCGGGGGCCTCTGAACTCGCCGCTGAACTACGCGAGTTGGGTGCCGAGGTCACCATCGCCGCCTGCGACGCGGCCGACCGTGACCAGCTCGCCACCGTCCTCGCCGCCATCCCCGCCGACCGTCCGCTGACCGCCGTCGTGCACACGGCCGGTGTGCTGGACGACGGGGTGATCGGCTCCCTGACGGCCGAGCGGCTGGAGAAGGTGCTGCGGCCCAAGGTGGACGCGGCGCTGAACCTGCACGAACTGACGCTTGAGATGGACCTGGCCGCGTTCGTCCTGTTCTCCTCGGCGGCCGGTACGTTCGGCGGCCCTGGCCAGGCCAACTACGCGGCGGCCAACTCCTTCCTCGACGCGCTGGCCCGCCACCGCCACGCCCAGGGCCTGCCCGCCACTTCGCTGGCGTGGGGCCTGTGGGCCGAGGCCAGCGGCATGACCGGCGAGCTGGAAGCCACCGACAAGTCCCGGATGAGCCGGTCGGGTGTGCTGGGCCTGTCCTCGGACGAGGGCCTGGCACTGTTCGACACCGCCCAGGAGACGGGCGACGCGTTCCTGGTGCCCATGCAGCTCGACCTGGCGTCGCTCATGGGCGCGCCCGTCGCGAGCGTGCCACCGCTGCTGCGCGGCCTGGTGCGCGGCGGTACGACCCGCCGCACCGCCGAGTCGGGCGCGGCCGGGGACGGCGCGTCGCTGGTGGAGCGGCTGGTCCGGCTGGACGCGGCCGAGCGCGATCAGCTGCTGCTCGACCTGGTGCGCGGCCAGGTGGCCGTGGTGCTCGGCCATGACTCGCCCGACGCGGTCGAGGCCAGCCGGGCCTTCAAGGACCTCGGCTTCGACTCGCTGACCGCCGTGGAATTCCGCAACCGCCTCGGCGGCGCCGCCGGGCTGCGCATGCCCGCCACGCTCGTCTTCGACTACCCGACGCCGACCGCGCTCGCCGCGTACCTGCGCGACGAACTCCTCGGCTCCGAGGCGGCGGCCGCCGTCCCGGCGCAGGCCCAGGCGCGGGCCACGGCCAAGGACACCGACGAGGACGACCCGATCGCCATCGTCGCCATGAGCTGCCGCTTCCCCGGCGACGTCCGCACTCCCGAGGACCTGTGGGAGCTGCTGGCCGAGGGCCGCGACGGCATCTCCCGGCTGCCCGACGACCGGGGCTGGGACATCGAGGCGTTCTACGACCCGGACCCGGACCGGCCCGGCACCTCGTACGCCCGCGAAGGCGGATTCACCTACGACGCCGCCGACTTCGACCCCGAGTTCTTCGGCATCAACCCGCGCGAGGCCATGGCGATGGACCCGCAGCAGCGGCTGCTGCTGGAGACCTCGTGGGAGTCGTTCGAGCGGGCGGGTATTGATCCGCAGACGCTGCGCGGCAAGGAGGTCGGCGTCTTCGTCGGCCAGATGCACAACGATTATGTGTCGCGGCTGAGCACCGTCCCCGAGGGCGTCGAGGGCTACCTCGGCACCGGCGGTTCCAGCAGCATCGCCTCCGGCCGGGTGTCGTACACCTTCGGCTTCGAGGGCCCGGCCGTCACCGTCGACACGGCGTGCTCGTCGTCGCTGGTGGCGCTGCACCTGGCGGCGCAGGCGCTGCGCAACGGCGAATGCACCCTGGCGCTCGCGGGCGGTGTCACCATCATCACCACGCCCGCCGTCTTCACCGAGTTCAGCCGCCAGCGCGGCCTGGCCAGCGACGGCCGCTGCAAGCCGTTCGCGGCGGCGGCCGACGGTACGGCCTGGGGCGAGGGCGTCGGCATGGTGCTCGTGGAGCGGCTGTCGGACGCGCGTCGCAATGGCCACCAGGTGCTGGCCGTGGTGCGCGGTACGGCGGTCAACCAGGACGGTGCGTCGAACGGCCTGACGGCGCCCAACGGCCCGTCGCAGCAGCGCGTCATCCGCCAGGCGCTGGCGAACGCCGGTCTGTCGGCGGCGGATGTGGACGCGGTCGAGGCGCACGGTACGGGCACCACGCTGGGCGACCCGATCGAGGCGCAGGCGCTGCTGGCCACGTATGGCCGTGAGCGGGACGCGGACCAGCCGCTGTGGCTCGGCTCCATCAAGTCCAACTTCGGCCACACGCAGGCGGCTGCCGGTGTCGCGGGCATCATCAAGATGGTGCTGGCGATGCGGCACGGTGTGCTTCCGCGGTCGCTGCACATCGATGAGCCGTCGCCGCACGTGGATTGGGAGGCGGGCGCGGTGTCGCTGCTCGCCGAGGCGAGGGAGTGGCCGGAGACGGGCCATCCGCGCCGCGCGGGTATCTCCTCCTTCGGCATGAGCGGCACCAACGCCCACGCCATCATCGAACAGGCCCCCGAGCCGATTCCTGTCCCCGGTTTCGAGGGTGACACGGCGGCGCTGCCGTGGGTGCTCTCCGCCAAGTCCCCGGAGGCGCTGCGCGCCCAGGGCGCCCGGCTCCGTAGCCATGTGGCGGACCACCCCGAGGCCGCTCTCACCGACCTCGGCCACTCCCTGGCCACCGGCCGCGCCACCTTCGACCACCGGGCGGCGCTGGTCGCCCGGGACCGGGACGGCTTCCTGGCCGCGCTGGACGCCCTGGCCGAGGGGCGCGGCGCGCCCGGGCTCGTGGCGGACACGGTGTCGGACGGCAAGGTGGCGTTCCTGTTCACCGGCCAGGGCAGCCAGCGGCTCGGCATGGGCCGTGAGCTGTACGAGGCGTACCCGGTGTTCGCGGAGGCGCTGGACGCCGTATGCGATGAGCTGGACCAGCACCTGGACCAGCCGCTGCGTGGCGTCCTCTTCGGCGAGGACGCTGCGGTGCTGGACCAGACGGCCTACACCCAGCCCGCGCTGTTCGCGGTAGAGGTGGCCCTGTTCCGCCTGGTCGAGGCGTGGGGTGTGAAGCCCGATGTCATGTCCGGCCACTCGATCGGCGAACTGTCCGCCGCCCATGTGGCAGGTGTGCTCTCCCTCGCGGACGCCTGCCGGTTGGTGGCCGCGCGTGGCCGTCTGATGCAGCAACTGCCGACCGGTGGCGCGATGATCGCCGTCCAGGCGTCCGAGGACGAGGTGACGCCGCTGCTGAGCAAGCGGGTGAGCCTCGCGGCCGTCAACGGCCCGACCTCGGTCGTGGTCGCGGGCGACGAGGACGCGGCGCTGGAGGTTGCGGCGAACTTCGAGGAGCGGGGCCGCAAGACCAAGCGCCTGACCGTCAGCCACGCGTTCCACTCGCCGCACATGGACGGGATGCTGGACGCGTTCCGCCAGGTAGCGGAGGCGTTGTCGTACAAGACCCCCCGCATCCCGATCGTCTCCAACCTGACGGGTGATGTCGTCTCCACCGACGACATCACCACCCCCGACTTCTGGGTACGCCACGTCCGCGAGGCAGTCCGCTTCCTCGATGGCATCCGCACCCTTGAGTCCCAGGGCGTCACCACGTACGTAGAGCTGGGCCCCGAGGGCGTGCTCACCGCCATGGCGCAGGACTGCGTCGCGGACGACGTGCGCCATGCCTTCGCCGCCACGCTGCGCGGCGGCCGCCCGGAGCCCGAAACGCTGCTCACCGCGCTCGGCCAGGCCCATGTCCGGGGCGCCGCCGTGGACTTCGAGGCGCTGTACGCCCCGTACGGCGCGCACCGGGTGGACCTGCCGACGTACGCCTTCCAGCGCCGCCGGTTCTGGCTCGACATCGGCCCCGTCGGCGGCGACGCCACCGCGATCGGCCTGCACGCGGCGGGCCACCCGCTGCTCGGCGCCGCCGTGGAACTGCCCGACGCGGACGGTTTCGCCTTCACCGGACGCCTCTCCCTGGACACCCACCCATGGCTGGCCGACCACGCCGTGATGGGCACGGTCCTGCTGCCCGGCACCGCGTTCGTGGAACTGGCGCTGCGCGCCGGGGAACACGCGGGCTGCGACCGGCTGGACGAACTCACCCTGGAAGCACCGCTGATCGTCCCCGAGCGTGGCGCCGTCCAGCTCCGCCTGTCACTCGCGGCCCCTGACACCACAGGCCGCCGCACGCTGACGATGCACTCCCGCGCCGAGGACGCCCCGTCCGACGAACCGTGGCTGCGCCACGCGACGGGCGCCCTGACGGCCGACGCGGAGGCGGCGGAGTTCGCCCTGACCACCTGGCCCCCGGCCGACGCCGAGCGGATCGAGACCGACGGCTTGTACGACGGCCTGGCCGACTCCGGCTTCACCTACGGCCCGGTCTTCCAGGGCCTTGAAGCGGCCTGGCGGCGCGACGACGAGGTGTTCGCAGAGGTCCGCCTCCCGGAGGGCACCGAGGCCGACGCCAAAACCTTCGGCCTCCACCCGGCCCTGCTGGACGCGGCCCTGCACGCCCTAGGCCTGGCCGCCACCGAAGAAAACGGCGGCGAGGGCCGCCTGCCGTTCGCCTGGACCGGCGTCTCCCTCCACGCCATCGGTGCGTCCGCCCTACGGGTCCGCCTGTCGGGCACCACGACGGGCACGGTGACGCTCCAGCTGGCGGACACGACGGGAGCCCCGGTGGCGACCGTAGACGGCCTGGCCCTGCGGACGGTGACCCCGTCCCAACTGGGCGCCACCCGCCCGAGCGCCACATCCGACGCCCTGTTCAGCCTGGACTGGACCCCGCTCCCGGCATCCGCCCCGGCCCCCACCGAGGGCTGGGCGGCCCTGGGCACGGACACCCTGGGCCTGACCACGTACACGGACTTGGCCGCACTGGCCGAGGCCGTCGATTCGGGAACGCCCCTGCCGGAGCACGTAGTGGTGTCCCTGGTCGATCAGGCCGGTCCGGGACTGCACTCGGACGGCGCGGTACTCGAAAGCCTGGGTGCGGCAACTCCAGCCCGTCCGGCGATTGAGGACACGCCCGAAGGGCGTTCGCCGCACGCAGACGGCGCGGCACCTGACTGCCCGGGTGCGGCAACTTCAGCCCGTCCGGCGCTTGAGGACCGGGGTCGAGGGGCGGAGCCCATCGTTTCGGGAAGGGGCGGGCTAGGGGAAAACCCCACCCAAGCCGCACACGACGCCACCACCCAAGCCCTCGACCTGCTCCAAACCTGGCTGGCCGACAACCGCTTCGCGGACTCCCGCCTGGTAATCCTCACCACCGCCACCGACCTGGCACACGCCGCCGTCCGAGGCCTGGTCCGCTCCGCCCAGGCGGAGAACCCGGACCGTCTGGTGCTGATCGAGGCCGACGCCGAGGACACCTCGCTGAAGACGCTCGCGACGGCCGTCGCCACAGGCGAACCCCAGGTGGCCGTGCGCAACGGCGAGGTCCTGGCCCCCCGCCTGGCCCGCGCCACAACACCGGCGGAAGCCCCCGGGTGGGACCCGAACGGCACGGTCCTGCTCACCGGAGCAACCGGCACCCTGGGCACCCTCTTCGCCCGCCACCTGGTGGCAGAGCGAGGCGTACGGAACCTCCTCCTGGTAAGCCGCCGAGGCAACGAGGCCCCCGGTGCCGCCGAACTCACCACGGAACTCACCGAACTGGGCGCCGAGGTGCACTGGTCGGCCTGCGACGTAGCAGACCGGGATGCGCTAGCCGCGACTCTCGCCACCATCCCCGCCGCCCACCCCCTCACCGCCGTGATCCACACGGCAGGCGTACTGGACGACGGCGTCATCGCCTCCCTCACCCCAGACCGAGTCGCCAAGGTCCTGCGCCCGAAGGCGGACGCGGCCTGGAACCTGCACCACCTCACCCAGCACCTGGACCTGAAGGCATTCGTCCTCTTCTCCTCCGCCGCCGGAGTCTTCGGCGGCGCCGGACAAGGCAACTACGCGGCGGCGAACGCCTTCCTAGATGCCCTGGCCCAGCACCGCGCAGCGAACAACCTCCCCGCCACCTCCCTGGCCTGGGGCCTGTGGTCAGTCGCGGGCGGCATGGGCGGTGAGCTGGACGAGACCGAGATCGCCCGCATCCGCCGAGGCGGCATCGGCGTACTCACGGCGGACACCGGCCTGGAGCTGTTCGACGCCGCGAACACCACAAGCGGCGACCCGCTCCTCGTCCCGATGCCCCTCGACATGGCGGCACTCCGTGCCCAGGCGGGCGTAGGCATGCTGCCACCCCTCTTCCGAGGCCTGGTACGAACGACGACCACCCGCCGCGCAGCGGAAACGGCAGCCACCGGAACCACCGGCGCCGAAGAGCTGCGGGCCCGCCTCACCCCGCTCTCCGAGCCCGAGCGGGACGAAGCGGTGCTGGACCTGGTCTGCACCCAGGTGGCGGCCGTCCTCGGCTACCCGGGCCCGGAAACGGTCGACCCGGCACGCTCGTTCAGCGAGGTCGGCTTCGACTCGCTCACCGCCGTGGAGCTGCGCAACCGACTGAACGCGACCACCGGAGTCCGGCTCCCCGCGACGCTGGTCTTCGACTACCCCACACCGAACGCACTGGTCCAGTACCTGCGGGGCGAGATCCTGCCGGACGAAGCGACCGGGGTCACCTCGCTGCTCGCCGAACTCGACGGGCTCGAAAAGTCCCTGGCCGGGGCCGCCGAGGCCGCCCCGGACGACGAGGACCGGAGCAGGATCACCGCACGCCTGCAGGCGCTGCTCGCGCAATGGAATGACGACCGAGGACCGGAAGACGGCGCCGACATCGCCGATGAGATCGAGTCCGCGACGGACGACGACCTCATCGACTTCCTCGGCAAAGAATTCGGGATCTCCTGAAGTGCCCGTGGCCGACGAGAAGTGACCCGACTTCCGGATTCCTCGAGAGGGAACGCACGTATGAATGAGGAAAAGCTCCGTTACTTTCTCAAGCGGGTCACCGCCGACCTGCACGAGACCCGACGCCGCCTCCAGGAGGTGGAGTCGGAGGACCAGGAGCCCATCGCGATCGTCGGCATGAGCTGCCGCTACCCGGGTGGCGTGGAGTCGCCCGAGGACCTGTGGCGGCTCGTGTCCGGGGGCGGGGACGGCATTTCCGAGTTCCCCACCGACCGTGGCTGGGACATGGGGCGGCTCTTCGACGACGACCCGGACGGCTCGGGCACGAGCTACGTCAGGGAGGGCGGTTTCCTCCACGACGCCAACTACTTCGACCCGGCCTTCTTCGGGATCTCGCCGCGCGAAGCCCTCGCGATGGACCCGCAGCAGCGGTTGCTGCTGGAGACCACCTGGGAGGCGTTCGAGCGCGCGGGCATCGACGCCACTTCCGTACGCGGCACCCGAACCGGCGTCTTCGCGGGCGTCATGTACCACGACTACGCCTCGCGGCTGCGCGCCGTACCGCCCGGTGTCGAGGGTTACCTCGGCACCGGCGGCTCCAGCAGCATCGCGTCCGGCCGGGTGGCGTACACCTTCGGCCTGGAGGGCCCGGCGCTCACCGTCGACACGGCGTGCTCGTCGTCCTTGGTCACCCTGCACCTGGCCATGCAGGCGCTGCGCAACGGCGAATGCTCACTCGCGCTCGCCGGTGGCGTCACCGTGATGTCGACGCCCGGCACCTTCACCGAGTTCAGCCGCCAGCGCGGGCTGTCCTTCGACGGCCGCTGCAAGTCGTTCGCGGCGGCCGCCGACGGCACCGGCTGGTCCGAGGGCGCGGGCATGCTGCTCGTGGAGCGGCTGTCGGACGCGCGGAAGAACGGCCACCGGGTGCTGGCCGTCGTACGCGGCTCCGCCACCAACCAGGACGGCGCCTCCAACGGCCTCACCGCCCCCAACGGCCCGTCCCAGCAGCGCGTCATCCGCCAGGCGCTGGCCAGCGCACGGCTGACGGCCGACCAGATCGACGTCGTCGAAGCACACGGCACCGGTACGACGCTGGGCGACCCCATCGAGGCGCAGGCGCTGCTGGCCACGTACGGCAAGGAGAAGCCCGCCGAACGGCCGCTGCTGCTCGGCTCCATCAAGTCCAACGTCGGCCACACCCAGGCCGCCGCCGGTGTCGCCGGGATCATCAAGATGGTCAAGGCCATCGAGCACGGCTATGTGCCCAAGTCCCTGCACGTGGACGAGCCGTCGCCGCACATCGACTGGTCGGCCGGGGCCGTCTCGCTGCTCACCGAGGGCCGCCCGTGGCCGGAGACCGGCCGCCCGCGCCGCGCCGCCGTGTCGTCGTTCGGCATCAGCGGCACCAACGCCCACCTGATCATCGAACAGCCCCCGTCGCCGGAGGCCGAAGACACCGAAGACGCTCCCGAGGCCACCGCGCCCCCACGCGACCTCCCCGTCCTCCCGTGGCTGCTGTCCGGCAAGGGCGAGGACGCGCTGCGCGCCCAGGCCGCCCGGCTGCACACGTACGTCTCCGAACGCCCCGACCTGGACCCGCTGTCCACCGGCTACGCCCTCGCCACCACCCGCGCCGCCCTCCAGGACCGCGCGGCCGTCATCGCGGGGGACCGCGAGACGCTCCTCGACCGGCTCGCCTCCCTCGCGGCGGGCGAGCCCGCCGCCGGGCTGGTCGAGGGCGCGGAGACCCGGGGCAAGCTGGCGTTCCTCTTCACCGGCCAGGGCAGCCAGCGGCTCGGCATGGGCCGCGAGCTGTACGCCACGTACCCGGCCTTCGCCGAGGCGTTCGACACCGTGTGCGCCGCGCTCGACCCGCGCCTCGAACGGCCGCTGAAGGACGTCCTCTTCGGAGACGACGCCGAAGCCCTGGACCGCACCGGCTTCACCCAGCCCGCGCTGTTCGCCATCGAGGTGGCGCTGTTCCGCCTCGTCGAAGCGTGGGGCCTGAAGCCCGACTTCGTCTCCGGCCACTCCATCGGCGAGATCGCCGCCGCGCATGTGGCGGGCGTGCTGTCGCTCGCCGACGCCGCCCTGTTGGTGGCGGCGCGCGGCCGCCTGATGCAGCGGCTTCCGGGCGGCGGCGCGATGATCGCAGTCCAGGCGTCCGAGGACGAGGTGGCGCCGCTGCTCACCGACCGCGTGAGCATCGCCGCCCTCAACGGCCCGACGTCGGTCGTCATCGCGGGCGACGAGGACGCCGCTCAGCAGATCGCCGCGTCTTTCGAGTCCCAGGGCCGCAAGACCAAGCGCCTGACCGTCAGCCACGCGTTCCACTCGCCGCTGATGGACCCGATGCTGGAGGCGTTCCGCAAGGTCGCCGAGAGCCTGACGTACGACACCCCGAAGATCCCGGTCGTCTCCAACCTGACCGGGGACATCGCCACCGCCGACTTCTGGGTACGCCACGTCCGCGAGGCCGTCCGCTTCCTCGACGGCATCCGCACCCTGGACGCCCAGGGCGTCACCACGTACCTCGAACTGGGCCCGGACGGCGTGCTGTCCGCCATGGCGCAGGAGTGCGTCACCGGTGACGATGCGGCGTTCATCCCCGTACTGCGCTCCGGCCGCCCCGAGGCCGAGACCCTGACCACCGCCCTGGCCACCCTGCACACCCGGGGCACCGCCCCCGACTGGGAGGCGTTCTACGCGGGTACGGGCGCGGAGCGCGTCGAGCTGCCCACGTACGCCTTCCAGCGCGAGCACTACTGGCTGGACGCGGGCACCGCGTACGGCGACGTCTCCTCGGTCGGCCTCGGCACCGCCGACCATCCGCTGCTCGGCGCGGCCGTCTCGCTGGCCGCCGCGGAGGGCTTCCTGTTCACCGGGCGGCTCGCCCTGGACACCCACCCGTGGCTGGCCGACCACACCGTGATGGGCACGGTCCTGCTGCCCGGCACGGCGTTCGTGGAACTCGCCGTACGCGCCGGTGAGCAGGCCGGATGCGATCTGGTCGAGGAACTCACCCTGGAGGCCCCGCTGATCCTGCCCGAACAGGGCGGGGTCCGGCTCCAGATCGCCGTGGGCGCCGAAGACGACACCGGCCGCCGCACCCTGGCACTCCACTCCCGCCCCGACGCGGCCACCGACGACGAGCCGTGGATACGCCACGCCACGGGCCTGCTCGGGCAGAGCGCCCCGACCGCCCCCTTCACCCTGACCACCTGGCCCCCGGCGGGCGCCGAGCAGATCTCCGTCGACACCCTTTACGAGGACCTGTCCGAGGCGGGCTTCGCCTACGGCCCGGCCTTCCAGGGCCTGCGCGCCGCGTGGCGCGGCGACGGCGAGGTCTACGCCGAGGTCGCCCTCCCCGAGGCCACCGAACCCGGCGCCGCCCTCTTCGGCCTCCACCCGGCCCTGCTGGACGCCGTGCTCCACACGATCGGCCTCAGCGACCTGACCGAAACCCCGGGCCAGGGCGGCCTCCCCTTCGCGTGGACCGGCGTCCGCGTCCACTCGGTGGGCGCGGACACGGTACGGGTCCGCCTGACCTCAGCCGCGAACGGCAAGGTGTCGCTCCAGCTGGCGGACGTAACGGGCGCCCCGGTGGCCTCTGTAGACTCCCTGGCCCTCCGCACGGTGTCCCCGGACCAGCTGGCCCCGACGAGCCCGGGCGCCGCGCCCGATGCCCTGTTCCGCGTCGACTGGACCCAGGTCCCGGCTCCCGCCGAGCCGGTGTCCAAGGACGCCTTGGCATCGGTGGGCCCCGCCCTCCTGGACCTCCCCACCTACCCGGACCTGGCGGCGCTGGCCGAAGCGGTAGCCTCCGGAACGCCACTCCCGGACCACGTAGTGGTTGACCTGGCAATTCAAGCCCGTCCGGCGATTGAGGACACGCCCGAAGGGCGTTCGCCGCACGCGGACGGCGCGGCACCTGACTGCCCGGGTGCGGCAACTCCAGCCCGTCCGGCGCTTGAGGACCGGGGTCGAGGGGCGGAGCCCATCGTTTCGGGAAGGGGCGGGCCAGGGGAAGACCCCACCCAAGCCGCACACGACGCCGCCACTCAAGCCCTCCACCTCCTCCAAACCTGGCTGGCCGACGACCGCTTCGCGGACTCCCGCCTGGTCGTCCTCACCTCCGGCGCCGACCTGGCGCACGCCGCCGTCCGCGGCCTGATCCGCTCCGCCCAGTCGGAGAACCCGGACCGCATCCTGCTCGTGGACATCGACGCCCACGCGGACTCACTGGCCGCACTGCCAACCGCACTGGCATCCGGCGAGCAGGAAGTTGCCGTACGCGAAGGCACGATCAAGGCCCCCCGCCTGGCCCGCGCCACAACACCGGCGGAAGCCCCCGACTGGGACCCGAACGGCACGGTCCTGCTCACCGGAGCAACCGGCACCCTGGGCACCCTCTTCGCCCGCCACCTGGTGGCAGAGCGAGGCGTACGAAACCTCCTCCTGGTGAGCCGCCGAGGCAACCAGGCCCCGGGCGCGCCCGAACTGACCGCCGAACTGGAAGCGCTGGGCGCCACCGTCCACTGGTCGGCCTGCGACGTAGCAGACCAAGACGCCCTGGCCCAGACCCTCACCACCATCCCCCCGGCCCACCCCCTCACCGCCGTGATCCACACGGCAGGCGTACTGGACGACGGCGTCATCGCCTCCCTCACCCCAGACCGAATCGCCAAGGTCCTGCGCCCCAAGGCGGACGCGGCCTGGAACCTCCACCACCTCACCCAGCACCTGGACCTGAAGGCATTCATCGTCTTCTCCTCCGCCGCCGGAGTCTTCGGCGGCGCCGGACAAGGCAACTACGCGGCGGCGAACGCCTTCCTGGACGCTCTGGCCCAGCACCGCGCAGCAAACGGCCTCCCCGCCACCTCCCTAGCCTGGGGCCTATGGGCCGAGCCCGGCGGCATGGCCGGAGACCTGGACGACACCGAGATCGCCCGTCTCCAGCGCGGCGGCGTAGCCGCCATCACCGCAGCCCAGGGCCGCGAACTCTTCGACGCCACGCACGGACAGAGCGAGCCGCTCCTCGTCCCGATGCCCCTGGACATGGGGGCACTCCGCACGCAGGCAAGCGTCGGCATGCTGCCACCTCTCTTCCGCGGCCTGGTCCGCGTCCCGCCACGCCGCGCCGCCCAGGCCGCCGCGGCCGCGCAGTCCGGCGCCCTCGCCCAGCAGCTCGCCGGAGTACCCACCACCGAGGCCGAGGCGATCGTCCTCACCCTGGTCCGCACGCAAGTGGCGGCCGTACTCGGATTCGCCGGGCCCGAAACGGTCGAACCCCAACGGGCCTTCAGCGAGGTCGGCTTCGACTCGCTCACCGCCGTGGAACTGCGCAACCGCCTCACCGCGGTCACCGGCGTCCGGCTCCCCGCCACGCTGACCTTCGACTACCCGACCCCCGCCGCCCTCGCCACGTACCTGCGGGCCGAGACCCAGGGCAGCCAGGCCGACGCGGCAGCACCCACCCCCACCGCCACCGCGATCGCACACGACGACGACCCCATCGCCATCGTCGCGATGAGCTGCCGTTTCCCCGGCGGGGTGGCCTCGCCCGACGACCTGTGGAAGCTGGTCACCGAGGGCACGGACGCCATCACCGACATGCCCACCGACCGTGGCTGGGACATCGAGTCGCTCTACAACGACGACCCCGACCAGCAGGGCACCAGCTACGCCCGTAACGGCGGCTTCCTGCATGACGCCCCCGACTTCGATCCGGTGTTCTTCGGGATCTCGCCGCGTGAGGCCCTCGCCATGGACCCGCAGCAGCGGCTGCTGCTGGAGACCACTTGGGAGGCGTTCGAGCGTGCGGGCATCGACCCGGGGACCGTGCGCGGCAGCCGGACCGGCGTCTACACGGGCGTGATGTACAACGACTACGGCACGCTGCTGCACCGCGCTCCCGATGGCCTCGAAGGCTATATGGGCACCGCCAGCTCCGGCAGCGTCGCCTCGGGCCGCGTCTCGTACACGTTCGGCCTGGAGGGCCCGGCCGTCACCGTCGACACGGCGTGCTCATCCTCCCTGGTCACCCTCCACATGGCGGTGCAGGCGCTGCGCAACGGCGAATGCTCGCTCGCCCTCGCGGGCGGCGTGACCGTCATGGCGACCCCCGGCACCTTCGTGGCGTTCAGCAAGCAGCGCGGCCTCGCCACCGACGGCCGCTGCAAGCCCTTCGCCGACGCCGCCGACGGTACGGCGTGGGGCGAGGGCGTGGGCATGCTCCTCGTGGAGCGGCTGTCGGACGCGCGCAAGAACGGCCACCCGGTGCTCGCGGTCGTACGTGGCTCCGCCATCAACCAGGACGGTGCGTCCAACGGCCTCACCGCGCCCAACGGCCCGTCCCAGCAGCGCGTCATCCGCCAGGCCCTGGCCGGGGCCCAGCTGTCCGCCGCCGAGATCGACGCCGTCGAGGCACACGGCACCGGTACGACCCTGGGCGACCCGATCGAGGCGCAGGCGCTGCTCGCCACCTACGGCCAGGAGCACACCCAGGACGCGCCGCTGTGGCTCGGCTCGGTGAAGTCCAACTTCGGGCACACGCAGGCGGCGGCCGGTGTCGCCGGAATCATCAAGATGGTCAAGGCCATCGAGCACGGCGTCCTCCCCAGGACCCTGCACGTGGACGAGCCGTCCGCACATGTGGACTGGTCGGCGGGCGCGGTGTCGCTGCTCACCGAACAGCAGACGTGGCCGGACACCGGCCGCCCGCGCCGCGCCGCCGTGTCGTCGTTCGGCATCAGTGGCACCAACGCGCACACCATCATCGAGCAGGCCCCGGAGCTGCGGCAGACCGATGCGAGGGTGGAGCCCCGGGCCCTTCCGCTGGTCCCCTGGGTGGTGTCCGGCAAGGACGAGGACGCCCTGCGGGCTCAGGCCGCCCGGCTCCACAGCCATGTGGCCGAGCACCCCGACCTGGACCCGGTGTCGGTCGGCCACTCCCTGGCCACCACCCGCGCGGCGATGGAGCACCGGGCCGCCGTCATCGCCGGTGACCGCGCTACCTTCCTGGACCGGCTCGCCGCGCTCGCCGCTGGTGAGCCCGCGACGGGAGTGGTCCAGGGCGCGGAGGCCCGAGGGAAGCTGGCGGTTCTCTTCACCGGTCAGGGCAGCCAGCGCCTGGGGATGGGGCGTGAGCTGTACGACGCGTACCCGGTGTTCGCGGAGGCGCTGGACACGGTCTGCGATGCGCTGGACCGGCACCTCGAAACGCCGCTGAAGACGGTGGTGTTCGGGGACGACGCCGAGGCGCTGGACCAGACCGGTTACACCCAGCCCGCGCTGTTCGCCATCGAGGTGGCGCTGTTCCGGCTGGTCGAGGCGTGGGGCCTCAAGCCCGACTTCCTCTCCGGCCACTCCATCGGTGAGATCGCCGCCGCCCATGTGGCGGGTGTGCTCTCGCTCGCCGACGCCGCGAAGCTGGTGGCCGCGCGTGGCCGTCTGATGCAGGAGCTTCCGGCCGGTGGCGCGATGGTCGCCGTCCAGGCGTCGGAGGACGAGGTGGCGCCGCTGCTCACCGACCGGGTGAGCATTGCCGCCCTCAACGGGCCGTCGTCCGTGGTCCTCGCGGGCGACGACGACGCTGTTGCTGAGGTTGCCGCGTCGTTCGAGGCGCAGGGTCGGAAGACGAAGCGGCTGACGGTGAGCCACGCGTTCCACTCGCCCCGCATGGACGGGATGCTCGACGCGTTCCGCGAGGTGGCGCAGGGTCTGACGTACGAGGCTCCGCGTCTCCCGATCGTCTCCAACCTGACCGGCGAAGTGGTCTCCGCCGACGAGATCGCCACCGCCGACTTCTGGGTACGCCACGTCCGCGAGGCGGTCCGCTTCCTCGACGGTGTCCGCGCGCTCGAAGCGCAGGGCGTGACGACGTACGTCGAGCTGGGCCCGGACGGTGTGCTCACCGCCATGGCACAGGAGTGCGTCACCGGCGAGGACGCGGCGTTCACGGCCGCGCTGCGCTCCGGCCGCCCCGAGGCCGAGAGCCTGACCACCGCCCTTGCTGCTCTGCACACCCGGGGCGCGGCCCTGGACTGGGAGGCGTACTACGCGGGTACCGGCGCGGAGCGCGTCGAGCTGCCCACGTATGCCTTCCAGCACGAGCGGTACTGGATCGAGGTCCCGGCCTCGGTGGGCGACGTGACGTTCGCCGGTCTGGGCTCCGCCGATCACCCGCTGCTCGGCACGGCCGTGTCCCTGGCCGCTGCGGAGGGCTTCCTGTTCACCGGGCGGCTGTCGCTGGAGACGCACCCGTGGCTGGCCGATCACGCGGTGATGGGTTCGGTACTGCTGCCCGGTACCGCGTTCGTGGAGCTGGCCGTACGCGCTGGTGAGCAGGTCGGTTGCGATCTGGTGGAGGAGCTGACGCTTGAGGCGCCGCTGATCCTGCCCGAGCGCGGCGGGGTTCAGCTGCAGATCGCCGTGGGCGCCGAGGACGACTCCGGTCTCCGCGCCTTCGAACTCCACTCGCGTCCCGATGTGGGCGATGACGAGGTGCCGTGGGTGCGGCATGCCACGGGTGTGCTCGTGGCGGGCGCGCCGCTGTCGGCCCCGTCGTTCGAGCTGAGTGTCTGGCCGCCCGCCGGTGCCGAGCGCATTGAGATCGATGGGCTGTACGAGGGGCTGGCCGAGGCGGGCTTCGGCTACGGTCCGGTCTTCCAGGGGCTGCGTGCCGCCTGGCGGGGCGACGGCGAGGTCTACGCCGAGGTCGCGCTGCCCGAGGGCGTCGAGCCCGGTGCGGACCTGTTCGGCTTGCACCCCGCGCTGCTGGACGCCGTGCTGCACGCCATCACGCTGGGTGGCCTGACCGAGAACCTGGGCGGCGCGCTGCCCTTCTCCTGGACCGGTGTCCGGGTGCATTCGGTGGGTGCGGACAGCGTGCGGGTGCGGCTGTCGTCGGCCGCGAACGGCACGGTGGCGCTGCAACTGGCCGATGTGACCGGTGCCCC